>NZ_JBJIAA010000014.1:0-162790 GCF_045310695.1 Clostridium neuense | reverse complement strand
TAAGGCATAATGCTGGTAATGTGCCCTTATAGGGCTTAAGGAAAAACCACCAGCTAAGCTGGTGGATATTTATTTTTTCAGGATAATAAAATTTTCAAGGTTTTAAGTGATCTTAGAGCTGAAGAAATTTTTATATATATTAAAAATTGCATATGAATAAAACCTTTTGAGAGTAATTGAGAAAAAATATAAATCTCAATAGGCGTAATTTTTGTTGTCTTTTTTATAGAAGTAATGAAAGAGAAAGTATTTAAAACTTTCATACAAGTATGTATTGGGACAAGCATAAAAAGAGCTATTATTTTAAATATTAGCAGTTGCTCTGTAACTTAAATAGAGAGCCTGAAGCGTTCATGTTGTGAAATAGTGATTGCATAGGGAGTCTTGCGAAGACTATAAAGATTTCCCATTAAAAAAGGGTGCATGGGGTTAGTTCAGCCAACGCATATAAAATGGAACCGCCATACGATTGATGCTGCTGGTGATCCAATAACATTAATAAATTCACCTGCCATTAAAGCTGAATTAGAATTTTCAGTTGGAGGAACTGTAGGTGGTGGATCTAATTCAATAAAATTTAAAAATGGTAAATTTGAAGATGCGACAATGCAAACAGCACTTCAAACTATTTCAGCTGGATTAGGCTCAAATGGTGCTGTAGAATTAACAGCACTATTAGGTAAAATAAATGAAAATACAGAACTGTCAATTGAAACAGCTTATACAGGTAATTCTATAACGATAACAATTGAAACTGAAGAAAAGAAAGAAATAAACATTGCAGAAACTGTAACTATAACAGAGGATTTAAACATCGAATTATCATTAGATATAAGTGATACTGGTGCTTCAATAGTACAAGCTGCTAATAGTGCTGTTAATTCAATAGGTGAGGAATTGAATGAAAATCCTATGTTGGGGATCTTGATAATAATAGCAGTAATAGTAGTGATAATGGCTTTGGGTTGCACATCATTAGTTGAAACTGTTTTAGCCTCATCTATAGCTGGAGTAGCTGCTGGTGCAATATTTATAATAAATATATTATCTTTGTTAATATCAAAATTAAAAGGATCTACAGATTAACACTTAACTTTTGTATAAACAATATTACTAATGTTTTATTTATGAAAGTTAAAAATATACTTTAGAATTGAAAAAAATAAGTATCTTATTAATAGTTGAAATCGATAGGATACTTATTTTGTAATTTTAAATTAGTATTATTTATGATGCTATTTATAAAAAAATCTTTGCTCTCTAGCGATTTAAAGGAATCAATAGGAATTAAAATATTATCGTGCGTATTAGTTTTAATTAATAAAAATTTGTCTATTAGATGTAAACTTTTTATAGAATTCCATTTATAGTTTTTTTCAGATAAATTAGTAGTTAATTTTAAACCTTGTTCATAAATCATTAATGTAGTATGCTCAAAATAATTTGTATATTTTTCAAATGAAAGAATTTTATATAGTTTTTTTCTAAGAAGATATAATACGATTTTTTTTCTAAATAATAATAAAACAAGGCATGTAATGAAAGCAGTGATAGTATAATATGAGTGTTTAGAGATTATAAATACAAGAAATAGTATTAAAAGCGTAAAAATTGTATTATTAATAGTAGCTTTTTTATAGTTTTTAGTTTCAGTAACATGTTTCATATGAAAATTTACTAATTCTTCTTTTGAAATTATATAATTTATTTCCATATTAAAACTCCAATCTTATTCTTTGTATAAAGTAAAATAAAAAGTGTTCTTTTTATTAACAGTATACTATATTATATGTAAAATTTAAACATTTAATAAATTTAAAATATCAACACAAAACTTTAACAGAGCTATATGCAAGGTGATTGAAAAATTGTTGTAGACCTCCAATAGCACAAAAAATTCTGGAATGACGATTTTTAATGTAGGAAAATAGAAAGTTAAGATTGTTTTTACCACTTTTATGAAAGTTTTATTAAGAGTTGATTTTTTAAGAAAACTCATGAATTCTGTAGTTGATGAGATTTTAGTATGCTTATAATTGATTCGAATATCCAGTGCCTGAATATTATGGGACACCTATAATTTTTTAGTATCATTATATTTAGTGTTATTGCAACAGTTGTTTCTTTTGGAGTAGCATTACTTTATTTTGCAACTAAATAGCTAGAATTAAGTTACACATATCTTGTTATTTTTTAGTGTCAATAGGATATGTGTAACTTAATTTTAAATTAGTTTTTTTTATTAAATTATTTAAAAAAGATTCTTTATCTTCATAGTTTTTAAATGTTCTAATAGGAATTAATAATTCATCATTTGCAGCAGTTATGATAAAAATATAGGTATCTACTAAACTGATTATTTTTATAGATTGCCATTTATAAGTTTTTTCAGATAAGCTAGTACTTGTTTGCAACCCAGATTCAGTTATAGTTAGTTTAGTAGGTTCAAAATAATCTTTATACTTAGCTGACAGAAAAATTTTATTCAATTTTTTTTTAAGTAAAAATCGGATTCTTTTTCTCTTAGATAATGCCAAAACGAACCATGCTAATAACACAATTATACAATAATATAAACGATTAAAAAGTATGTATGTTAAAATAGTTAAAACAAGCATTGAAATTATCTGCATAATAGCTGTATGCTTATAAGATTTAGTTTCGGTGAAATGCTTTAAATGAAAATTTACTAATTCTTCTTTTGAAATTGTATAATTTATTTCCATATTAAAACTCCAATCTTATTCTTTGTATAAAGTAAAATAAAAAGTGTTCTTTTTATTAACAGTATACTATATTATATGTAAAATTTAAACATTTAAAATGATTTTACTATGTGATTGTCTGATATATATCTTATAAAAATGATTAATCTAGTTCCTTGCAGTTTAATATAAATTTAAAATATCAACACAGAACTTTAACAGAGCTCTATATGCAAGGTGATTGGAAAATTGTTGTAGACCTCCAATAGCACAAAAAATTCTGGAATGACGATTTTTAATGTAGGAAAATAGAAAGTTAAGATTGTTTTTACCACTTTTATGAAAGTTTTATTAAGAGTTGATTTTTTAAGAAAACTCATGAATTCTGTAGTTGATGAGATTTTAGTATGCTTATAATTGATTCGAATATCCAGTGCCTGAATATTATGGGACACCTATAATTTTTTAGTATCATTATATTTAGTGTTATTGCAACAGTTGTTTCTTTTGGAGTAGCATTACTTTATTTTGCAACTAAATAGCTAGAATTAAGTTACACATATCTTATTATTTTTTAGTGTCAATAGGATATGTGTAACTTAATTTTAAATTAGTTTTTTTTATTAAATTATTTAAAAAAGATTCTTTATCTTCATAGTTTTTAAATGTTCTAATAGGAATTAATAATTCATCATTTGCAGCAGTTATGATAAAAATATAGGTATCTACTAAACTGATTATTTTTATAGATTGCCATTTATAAGTTTTTTCAGATAAGCTAGTACTTGTTTGTAATCCAGATTCAGTTATAGTTAGTTTAGTAGGTTCAAAATAATCTTTATACTTAGCTGACAGAAAAATTTTATTCAATTTTTTTTTAAGTAAAAATCGGATTCTTTTTCTCTTAGATAATGCCAAAACGAACCATGCTAATAACACAATTATACAATAATATAAACGATTAAAAAGTATGTATGTTAAAATAGTTAAAACAAGCATTGAAATTATCTGCATAATAGCTGTATGCTTATAAGATTTAGTTTCGGTGAAATGCTTTAAATGAAAATTTACTAATTCTTCTTTTGAAATTGTATAATTTATTTCCATATTAAAACTCCAATCTTATTTCCTTATATAAATTAAAATACAAGATATTTTTTATTAACAGTATACTATATTATATGTAAAATTTAAACATTTAATAAATTTAAAATATCAACATAAAACTTTAACAGAGCTATATTAAAGGTAACTTAAAAATTGTTGTCAACCGTGAGCGGTGTAAAAACCTGTAGAAATGATTATTATTCGGTTTATGGGTAAATAGAAAGCTTATATATACTATTTGTAATTTTAGGAGGTTTATCTTAGAATTTGATTTTTTTGGGGAGCTGATGTATTCTATAGTCGATGGGTTTTTGGAATACCTATAGGAAATTAAATTTCAAATTATATAATTGCAAAATCCAATTATCTATAATGTTGATAACTATTTTTTATAAATAAAAAGAAAGTAATTAAAACTAGATATGAAAAATACCTCTGTGAGAAAGCATGATTTATTAAAAATAGTAAATAGGCGTACCATCAGTATCAGCTAAAGAATCATCAAGGATTTTCGCATTAAGATTATTAATTGGAATAAATACTTTTTCAAAGTTGAAATTATCGTAATTATCAAATTAAGAATCATCTAAAAATATTTTAAATTATTAATAATAATTCTTACCGCACATAATAGCTTTAATCTGAGCCATATCGAGATTTAAATTTTCCATAAATAACGCTAAATTAACAATGACTCACCAATATAAATTATAGAACGAAGCTTAAATAAGCATCTTTTAATTTTATTCCGTATATTTTCCTGTGGATTTAACTGATGGCACCTTGAAAGTAAATGTACTAGTTTTAATCAACAAGTATACTTTTTTATAAGTTCCATAATGAATTTATGATTTATAGCATTATCTATTTTTTATAATAACTATCTGAAAATAATTTTGAAACAGAAGTATTAATATAAAAACTTTCTTTGAGAAATTTCAAAAAATAACAGGCCTTTGGTAATAAGGATTCTGAATTTCAGAAAATTTATTGTAAAAATTTAATTGTTTAAAATCAAACAAAACATAGTAATTTCATCCTTTGCGGTTATAAGTGGTTTTGCTACTTTTCATGTTGCCGCATTGGGTTGAAATATATAAATCAAATGCAAGAAAATGCAGTAACATACCCGACTGCAGCATTCTGCAACCGGATAATTATTAAGTTTTGTTAGGAGGAAATTGCTTATGGAAATGAAGGACAATTTAGAAAAGACAGCGAAACAGGTAATTGTAAGTAAAATTGTTGGATATCTTGATAAAGATCCAGAGAAAAATGTTGATAATATATTTAGTGCAATTCGTTTATTAACAAAGGATAAATCTGCCTTGGCTCAAATCGAACATGTTTATAAATATTATAAAAATGATAAATCAAAACATGATTTTATCCAGGATATTTTAAAAAATACTGATAATAAGTGTTTAAAAAAGTTTTTTACTAATTTTTTTGCTAATGCTAACTGGTATGCTGGACCTAAAAGACAGAAATATCTCAACGAGGAAAATACAAAAATTCCATTTGTTATGCTTATAAGCCCATCCATGAGATGTCCACTTCATTGTAAGGGATGTTATGCTTCAAGTTTCAGTAAAAAGGATGATATACCGCCAGAAGAAGTTGATAGAATAATAGGAGAGGCAAGAGATCTTGGAATTTATTATATTATAATTCTTGGTGGAGAACCTTTCTTCAATGATTATTTACTTGATTTATATGAAAAGTATGATGATGTGATGTTTACACCGTTTACTAGTGGACTTCTTTTGAATGATAAAATAGCAGATAGACTTAAAAAGTGCGGAAATGTTATACCTATGCTTTCAATTGAGGGCTTTGAAGAAGATACAGATGCCAGAAGAGGTAAGGGAACCTATAAGAAAGTGCTAAAAGCTATGGATTTGCTTCACGAAAGGGGAATTTTGTTTGGGGTATCTTCAGCGGTAACAAGAACTAATATAAATACAGTATTAAGTGATGAATTTACGGACATGCTTATTGAAAAAGGCTCAAAAATGAGTTGGTATTTCTTATTTATGCCTGTAAATGGTGAAGATAATGATTTTGATATGATGCTTACTGGAGAACAAAGGGATTTTCTAGGTAAAAGATCAAGAGAAATAAGAGCATCGAAACCATATTTTACAATTGATTTCTTTAATGATGCACCATATGTTGGAGGGTGCATTGCAGGGAAATATTATTTTCATGTTAATTCAAAGGAAGATGTTGAGCCATGTATATTTTCTCATTTTTCTACAGTTAATTTAAAAGGAAGACATCTTATTGACGCATTTAGGGATCCTTTCTTTAAAAAATTAAGATCAATTCAGCCGTATAATAAAAATATGTTAAGGCCTTGTATGATGATAGATAATACGGGAGTAATAATTAATGTATGCAGGGAGACAGGAGCTAAGCCTGATGATTATGGTGCAGAAAAAATGCTAAAGGATAAAGAGTTTCATGAAAAAATAACTAAAAGTGCAAACGAATTTATACCTTATGCCAAAAAAGCTTGGAAAGAAGTTTTTAATGAAAAAGGAAATGATAATTTTTCAAAAGGATAAAATTTTTAGACGAAGGTTGTTTACAGTAGCTATAGACAAGCTATTTGTTTGTAGTTGAGCTGGTTTTACTATATACAAAATATCAACACAAAACTTTAACAGAGCTATATTAAAGACAACTAAAAAATTGTCGTCGACCTTGAGTAGTGTAAAAAACCTCGGGTGGTCGACGATTTTTTAGTTTATAGGAAAACCTCAGGACGAGGATGATTTTCTTCCGCTTTGCTAAGGAAAATCTAAAACTTATAAATGACGCTATTTTGATATAAGGATTTATATATAATGGACTGTACAAGTTTACATCTAAAATTCCGTAGATACGGAGGAATTTTTCCTTGTACTACCGTGGGAGCAAGTAACAATGCTGAAGGAACGATTAAAAAAAAGTCCTAATAAATCTTGGCTCAAAAATTGTAAAATACTTAGATATTTCAATTGTCTGAGCATTCTCTCAGCGAGTAAACATACACAAGGTTTGGGCTAATATATAGATGGCTAATATAAGTTAAAGAAGGATAATGGGATTACATCCCAAACCCCGTATATGATCGTTATCCTTCTATACCTCAAGTAAGCACTCGCTTAGAATCACCACTTAGATTTATAGGACTTTTTTAACGCGACGAAGCATTGTTGCTTTGCGGTTGCTTCTAATATAGAACAACCGGAGTACCTGCAGCTATAGTATTAAATATAGTTTGTGCTAAATCAGGTGGACAATTTACACATCCGTGAGAACCTTGAGTGAGGTATATATCTCCACCAAACTGCCCATGTCTCCAAGGTGCATCATGTAGGCCTATTCCTCCATTAAATGGCATCCAATAGTCAACAGGAGAACTATAACCCTGACCCTTTAAAGTAGCATTTCTTTCTTTGTACTTTACCCAATAAACACCTGCTGGAGTGGAATCATTTAAGCTTACGTTACCTGTAACAACATCTCCTTGAGTTACTAATGAACCATTTTTATAAAACCATAGATGCTGCTTTGATAAATTTACTTCTACATAAGTATTTCCAATATCATTAGCATCGTGAGAGGCAGCTGTTTGCTTGTATGCAGGCTGTTTTGTTGTAGTCTGTCCTTTTTTTATGCTTGAATTTAAACTTTCCATTTCTTTACTTGTGTTAACAAGCCAGCCATAATCGCCACCACTAACATTTATTGTATCACCTGATGAGGAAGTGAAACTTCTCGTTTTGCCAGTTGTTTCATATTTGCTGAAAACCTTATTTAAATAATCTTTTTCCTTTTTTTCATCAATTGTAACATCAAGATTACTGTTGACATTAATCCATTTATTTATTGCAGAACCATCTATGCTTTCTTTTTGATTACCAAATGTATAGGTAATCTTTGAAGAGACATATTTATTAAGAAGCTCTTTAGTTTTTCTAACTTTTGGAGAGCTTGAAGTATATTTAGGGGTAATATAACAATTACTTTTTTCTAAATCTATTGTAGACTCTTGATTTAGTATCGCTTTTTTTGCAGCAGCATATAAAGCATCTTTGTTGACTTTATTTCCTAGTATTTCCTTTATAACTACATAGCCTTTAGAGGTATATTTAAAACTAGGGTTTTGGGGTTCAGTTATGTCGTTTCCATTGACACAAGAAAGCGCATCTATCTTTTCTTTTAACAAGTTGGAATCATATGAAATTCCATCAGCCATTTCGGAATTTTTTTTGCTAAATATTCCCGTAATCCACATATAAGGGCTTTGTTCATTTTTAAGTTTTTGATAATCATTATTTGAAGCATATTTTTCATTAATATCTTGGGCTTTTATAGTTTCGGTTTTACCATTCCTTTCTTTTATGTTAAGAGTATAGTTCTGGAGTACAGATGCTAGTTTTGTTTTTGTTTCATCTACAGTCTTCCCTGAAACGCTAACTCCATTAATTTTAGAACCAAAATAAAAATGATTTGCAAAATACAGTGATACTGCAATGTATACAGCGATTAATACGCAAAAAGAAATTATAATACCTTTAGTGATGTTATTTTGTTTGTGCTTACTTGGTTCGTGTTTACTTGATTTGACTTTACTTTTCTTCATTTCCATTTCTTTAATATTCACCTTATTTCATAGCAATAATAATTTTAAGCTTGTATTTATTTTTATTTAATAAATTAGTATATATTATTTTATTTATTTCCAACTAATATTATAACATTTTTTGTGTCAAAGTTTCCTAGTAGAAGGTAATAAAATTGTAAATTTAGAAGATAGAATAAATAATATACATTATATTTATAAGTAATTGAAAAATTAACCGCAAAAGAGGAATACAAAATCCTAAAAGCATATTTAAAAGTTAAAACGTTTTGAGTAAATAAATAGATAAAAAAGCATGTAATAATCTACAAATTTTAAATACGTTTAGTTATAAATTTGAAAGATTCATATAAAAGATTTAAAAAAATTATTTATTTAATAAGCAAAAAGTGATATTATAATTATAATATATACTATATATAAAAATAAAGTAATTAGAATTTAAAAATTAATTTGAATTAAACACTATTTTCTAAGCATGATAGTACATACATATATGACATGTAGTTGGGCTAGTTTCACTATATATAAATAAGGAGTTAGTTTGATATGAAAAAACTTGTTTTAATGAAAAATTTTACTATAATAATAGGTTTGTTATCACTTGCTTTTACAATCATAAACCATTTAGGATTTTTAAGCTTGGCTATAAATGCTGGATTTATGTTTGAAGTGTTCTATGGAAATCATCTCAATAAAACTTATAAAAATAAAGATGCAAATTTATCAAAATACTATGAAAGATTATACATTAAAGTACTAGGAATGCTTGATTTTTGTATGATAGCAGAATTTGTTTGGAATGTAATGTCGCCTTATTATAATATGGCAGCATATAAGGTTATTGTTTCTGTGTTATTCTTGATTTTATTTGCAGATTTATACAGAGATAAAAGAAGCTTATACAGTGGAATAGAGAAATAGACAGGCTATAAGAGCGTTTTAATATATGAATGAGGAAGTACGGGATTAATATCCGGTACTTTTTTTGTGCAATTTAATTTGCTTCAATTTTGCCACAAAGTTAATGGGATTTAGCTTCAGCTAGTATGATATATTCATTACATATAATAAATATATAATTTTGAAAACAAAAGAGGGAGTGGTGTGTATGACATTTTTTAGGAATCTAAGGCTTACAAAGAAAATTGGGCTGCTTTCATTGAGCTTTCTCATATTTTTGCTGGTAATTGGAGGAACTTCAGTAATGCAGGTGTACAAAGTCAATTCTCAAATTAAAGAGCTAAATAACTCAAGAATGAATCCAATAATAAGCCTGGAAGATATAAAGTCGGATATTGAATACATAAGAACAAAGGGAAGTTTATTAATGGATACAGAGGATACTACGACATCAACGGCAACTATAAAGAGTGATATAGAGGCTCGTGTAAAAGTTTTAAATAATAAAATATCTCAGTATAAAAACAACCCTGAATATAAAAATACTACTGAATTTAAGAATTTGCTAAGTGATTATAGCAAGTTTTTAACAGCTAAGGATACGTACATAAAAGCAGTAGAAGAAATGAAGACGCTTCAAAATCAAAATAAGGGGAACGGTACTACACCGCCTAAAGGAAATAAGGGTGACAGAAGCGATGTTCAAAATTTTGATAAGATAAAAAATACATTGGTTTCAGACTTCGATAAAATTGTAAATGAGCATGTTAAGGCTGCAAATGTAACTTATAAGGAAAGTCAAAAGCTTTTTACAAGGACTATTGTAGAAATAATAATAATACTAGTAATAAGTGTAGCTATAGGATTAGTTTTATCCGGTATCATAATAAGAGAAATTGTAATGCCTGTTAAAAAGGTTACTTTAAAATTAAAGGAGATATCCGAAAATGATGGTGATTTAACTCAGAGAATAGAGTATCATAGCAAGGATGAGATAGGTGAATTAAGCTGCAATTTTGATTTATTTATGGATAAACTTCATGCCATAATTACAGAGGTATCCTCCTCAGCTAAAACAATAACAGATTTAAGTGAAGATATGAGTAAGGTAACTTCAACAAGTACAAGATCACTAAATGATATTTCAACAACAGTATCACAAATTGTTTCTAGTACTTCGGATACAGCAGCGGCAGCGGAGGAAACTACAGCGGCGCTTACAGAAGCAGCAGAGTTTTCAGAATCAACTTCTAAAGCAACTAAAAATACCGCATTAAATAGTAAAGCGGCAAAACATTCAGCAGAAGAAGGAGCAGAAAAAATATCTCAGGTAGTATCCTCTATAACTGATATAGCAGCTGCTTCAAATGAAGTATCAACTATGATAGATGACCTTGATAAATCTTCTAAAAAAATAGGAGATATAGTAAAAATGATAACTTCAATATCGGAGCAGACAAATATGCTGGCTTTAAATGCTGCTATAGAGGCAGCTCGTGCGGGGGAAGCTGGTAAAGGCTTTAGCGTAGTGGCAGATGAAATTAGAAAATTGGCAGATGAAAGCAATAGTGCTGCGGCTCAAATAGCAGAGCTAATAAATGAAAATCAGCTAAAATCATCTAATGCTGTTAGTTTGGTAGAACAAGTTGATGAGAAGGTATCAAACGGTGTTTCAAAGGCATCTGAGGTAAAAGAAAGTATAAAGGGTATAATATTAAATATCCAAAGTATTGTAGATGAGATAGAACAGATAAACAGTGACAATGACAAGCAGGCGAAGAGTTCTAAGGAGATGGAGAAGGTTATTAGTGATGTAGCTGATGGAGCAAGTGAAATAGCCCATGGCACAGAAGATATAAATTTAAGTATACAAAACCAACTTTCAACTATGAATAAAGTAGAAAAGGCTACAGGAAAATTATCAGAGATGTCAAGGAATTTGAAGGCAATAACGGAAGGCTTCAAATTATAGTCTATCGCCTTGACTTTTTGGCAAAAGCTGAGGTATCCTATATTCAATAGATTTATGCAGATTTTAATTTATATTGAGGAGTAAATTAATATGGAAAAAAAGATAATATTAACAGGCGATAGACCAACTGGAAAGTTACATTTGGGACATTATGTTGGTTCCTTAAAAAATAGAGTTAAACTTCAAAATTCTGGACTTTATGAAAGCTACATAATGATAGCAGATCAGCAGGCACTCACAGACAATGCAAGAGATCCAGAAAAAATTAGAAATAGTCTTATTCAGGTTGCACTTGATTATTTAGCAGTTGGAATAGATCCAGTAAAATCAACTATACTTGTGCAGTCACAAATACCAGAACTAGCAGAGCTTACTGTGCATTATTTAAATATAGTAACTGTAGCTAGAATTGAACGTAACCCTACAGTTAAAGAAGAGATAAGACAAAAGGAATTTGGCAAAAGCATTCCAGCAGGTTTCTTCATTTATCCAGTAAGTCAAGCAGCTGATATTACTGCATTTAAGGCATCAGTTGTACCTGTCGGTGAAGATCAGCTTCCTATGATTGAACAAACAAGAGAAATTGTAAGAAGCTTTAATACTATTTACGGAAAAGAAGTTCTAGTAGAGCCAAATGTAATGCTTCCAGATTCAACTTGTGCAAGACTTCCGGGTACTGATGGAAAAGCTAAAATGAGTAAATCTATAGGAAACTGTATATACTTAAGTGATGAACCAGATGTAGTAAAAAAGAAAGTCATGAGTATGTTTACGGATCCTAATCATTTAAGGGTAGAAGATCCAGGTGAAGTTGAAAATAATCCTGTATTCATTTATTTAGATGCTTTTGGTGAAGATAAAGAAACCATAAATGAAATGAAGGAACACTACAAACGAGGCGGACTTGGAGATGTTAAAGTTAAAAAGTATTTAAATGAGGTTTTACAGGCACAATTAGAACCTATAAGAAATAGAAGAAAAGAATTTGAAAAGGATATTCCAGCAGTATATAAAATGCTAAAGGATGGAAGTGCTAAAGCTAGGGAAGTAGCTAGCAGCACCCTAAGAGAAGTTCGTGAAGCTATTGGAATAGAATATTTTGAATAGAAAAGGATGCTTTAATTAGCATCTTTTTTTATGGTATTGAATTATCTGAATTAATATGCTAAAATATTTATAAATATACATGAACGCAAAGGACAATATAGGTAGGTTGTCTTTTGATGGAAGCATCATATATAAATTTTTTATTTAAATATAGGCGTGTATATATTCTAAGTTAGGGGTGCAGTATAATGAAAAAGAAATTATCAATAATAATGGCTTTAATGCTTTGTATATCAATTTTTGCGGGGTGTTCTAGTACTAGCAGCAGTAAGGACAATTCTTTAGACAACGTTAAAAAGGAGGGAGTTCTAAAGGTAGGACTTTCAGATGATTATCCTCCTATGGAATTTAGAGACAAGGATAACAAAATAGCCGGCTTTGATATTGATGTTGCAAACGAAGTAGCTAAAAAAATGGGAGTTAAGCTTAAAATAGTTACAAATGCTTACGATGGTATATTTTTAGCACTTAATTCTAAAAAGTTTGATGTTGTACAATCAACTGTAAGTATAACTGAAGATAGAAAGAAAAAGATGCTTTTTTCAGAGCCTTATATAAATGGAGGCTGTGCTATATTTTTGAAAAGTGGTGACAATTCAATAAAAAGTGGAGATGATCTTAAAGGAAAGGTTGTAGGCTGTCAGGCGGGAACAACTTCACAGGATGCTTTAAGCAAGCTTTCAGGACTTAAGGATGTAAAGAAATATGAGGCTACAACAGATGCTTTCTTAGACCTTCAAAACGGCAGAATTGCAGCAGTAGTTGCTGACCCAATGGTTGGTGATTATTACATGGTTAAAAATCCTGGAAAATTTAAAAAGGTAGAAAAATATTTAGGTAAAGAGCCAATAGGAGCTGCTTTTAGAAAAAATGATAAGGCTTTAAAGGATGCTTATCAAAAGGCATACGATGAACTTAAAAAGGATGGAACCATAACCAGAATATCAAATAAATGGTTTGGATATGATGTAACAAAGGGTGATAATTAAATAGAATTTTTAAATGCGTAGAATGTCGATATTCTGCGCATTTTTGTGGCTATAAAAAGCTTTAAATAAGTTAAAAATAGTTGTAGAATGTAAGGTAAATCTAATTGTGGTAAAATTATAATTAATATATGTAGTAAGTAGGTGGTTTTTATATGATAAAAGTACCCGAGGAGCCTAGTTATATTATAAAGGTGCTTGAGAAGAATGGATTTAAAGCTTATGTTGTTGGTGGATGTGTAAGAGATAGTTTGCTTTTAAAGGAGCCAAATGATTGGGATATAGCAACCTCAGCAAAACCAGCGGATATGATAAAAATATTTGAGAGTAAAGGACATAAGGTGATTCCTACAGGACTTAAGCATGGAACTGTAACCTTGAGGCTTAAAGACAATGGATATGAAATTACAACCTTTAGAATAGATGGAGAATATTCTGATGGAAGGCATCCTGATAATGTTGAATTCACAGATGACCTAAAGGAGGATTTATCAAGAAGGGATTTTACTATAAACTCCATGGCTTACAATGAAAAAGCTGGACTCATGGATTATTTTAATGGGTATGAGGACTTAAATAATAAGATGGTAAAATGTGTAGGAGCTCCAAGCAAAAGATTTGATGAAGATGCACTTAGGATGCTTAGAGCAATTAGATTTTCAGCACAGTTAGGGTTTCAAATTGAAGAAAAAACAGCAGAAGCAATTAAGGCAAAATGTGACAGAATTAAGAATGTGTCTGTAGAGAGAATACAAATTGAAATAAATAAAATTTTGATGTCGGACAATCCAGATTATATAGCAAAATTATATGATTATAAGCTGCTGGATTATATAATCCCAGAATATTCAAGGTGTTTTAAATGTGAACAGAACAATCCAAACCATATTTATAATGTAGGAGTTCATATAGAAAATTCCTTAAAGCATGTAGAAAAAAATTTAGTACTTAGACTTACTATGCTTTTTCACGATATTGGAAAGCCTCCATGTAAAACTACCGATGAAAGAGGCATAGATCACTTCTATGGTCATCCAGAAAAGTCTTTTTTTATGACAGAAGACATAATGAAAAGATTAAAATATGATAATGCTTCAATAGAAAGGGTAAAAGTACTTGTAAGGTTTCATGATTATGAATTAAACAATGCAAAACAGGTTAGAAAGGTTTTGAGCAAAATAGGTGAGGAAAACTTTGCTTATTTACTCAAGGTAAAAGAAGCAGATATAAAAGCACAAAATCCAGAGTACTATGAAAAACGTCAGGAAAAAATCAATATTGCAAGAGAAATATTTAAAAAAATCATTGATGAAGGTAATTGTTTTAAATTAAAGGATCTAGCAGTAAACGGTCGCGATTTAATGAACATTGGAATAAAGGATGGAAGACTTATAGGCAAAATGCTTAATTATTTACTTGAAATAGTTATTGAGAATCCCCAAAGTAATGATAAAAGAAACTTACTAGAAGCTGCTAAAAATAAGTTAAATAATTTTTAGAATTTTAATTAATAGACGATAAATATAATAAATGTAAGGATTACTATTTTTACAGCATTTAGGGGGTTGTATTTATGAATGAGAAATATATGGAGATAATTAAAGAAAAAGATGTATATTTTATGGAAACTGTATTAGATAAAATTATAATTAACGATGGATACGAAGGTATTGAAATATTAGATAACAATCTAAAACTAATCAAAAAACTAAACATTTTTAAAGATATTATTATACAGTATTCTTACGTTAATGAAAAAAACAATGAGATGCTTTTATTTTGTCCAGGAAATGAATGTTTTGTACATATCAATCTTAATAATTATGAAGTTAAAACTATATTTATTGAAAATGGACTAAAAGACGTACTTTTTTCTGAAATTTATTTATGGGAGAATGATATTGTAATACTTGATTCATATAATATGGTTTTTTGTAAGGTTGATTTTTCTAGAAATCGTTTAGAAATCATTAAGGAGGAGGCGGTCATGGGATTATATCCAGCATTTTATAGATTTTGCAGTTACATTAGCTTTAAAAATGTAATTGATATTTTTCCTAAGGCTTATAAGGCAATTGTACAAGAAAATAATGATGAATTTTTTGTGTACAATTTAGATGGTAGTTATGAAAAAATAGATATTAAAAGTATGTATGGAATAACTGATTTTATATCTGATGGAAAAAATATAGGACTTGTCTATGGGGATTATATAAAAATAATTGGAAATAATAATGAAAAATTAGTAAACTGTGAGGATAAGGATGTGTTTATAAGGGCATCATATCTAAATAATGGAAATTTGGCTGTTTTAAGCAACAGTAAGCTAGAATCACTTCAAAATAAGGTTTTAATTTTCAAGATTTAATTAATATTAATGTAACAAATTTGTTAAATGTCTATTTGACGTTTAACAATAAGACATATATAATTATAATGTTAAGATTATACTTAGAGATATTAATATTTTACATAGTTTATGTTACTTGAAAACTTAAAATTTATTTAAGGAGGCTAATAATGAAAGAATTCCAAAACGTAGTGATCTTTCTTTCAAATACATTGACGAATTTTGCTTTGGTTTTTTCAGTATATTACGTGATTGTTTCATTGTTTGGACTATACAGAAAAAAGGGCCCAAATGTCATAAAACCTGAAAAAAGATTTGCATTAATAGTAGCCGCTCATAATGAAGAGGTGGTTATTAAAGATATATTGGTTAGTTTCAATAATCTGGATTATCCTAAGGAATTATATGATACATTTGTAATTGCAGATAATTGTACTGATAAAACAGCACAAATGGCAACAGAGGCTGGAGCGTTAGTTCATGAAAGATTTAATGATAAGAAAAAAGGAAAAGGTTATGCATTAGAGTGGATGTTTGATAAAATATTTCATATGGATAAGAAATACGATGCAGTTTGTATTTTTGATGCAGATAATCTTGTTTCTAAAAATTTCTTAAAAGAAATGAATAAAAAGCTTTGCGAAGGCTGTAAAGTAATTCAAGGCTACCTAGATAGTAAAAATCCCAAAGATACCTGGATCACAGGAAGCTATTCTATAACCTTCTGGGCAAACAACAGAATGGCTCAGCTTTCAAGAGATAACATGGGAATTTCTGCTCAGCTTGGAGGTACCGGTTGCTGTATAGATACTGAAATACTTAAGAAGCTAGGATGGGGAGCAACTTGTTTAACAGAGGATGTAGAGTTTACTTGTAAATTAGTATCTAATGGCTACAAAGTTGATTTTGCTTATGACGCAATTGTTTACGATGAGAAGCCTCTTACTTTGATGCAATCTTGGAGGCAAAGAAAGAGATGGATGCAGGGGTTTGTAGATGTAAGTAGTAGGTATTTCTTTAAGCTTATAAAGCAAGGTATTAAGAAGAGAAGTCTTACAGCAATAGATTGTGCTATTTATACTATTCAACCTATTTTGTTTATTATTTTTGGTGTAACTACAGTTGTAAGTGTAATTAAGCTCATTATAGAATCTTACAATTATGTATACCATTATAATAAGGCATTGATTACTGGAAACTTTAATTTGTTTGCTATATTAATATCTTTAGTGGGTATAGCAATTTATCTTTACACACCTATTTTACTAATTGTTGAAAAAAAATTTGATTTTAAAGTGCTAGTATATTACATAATAATGCCAATCTATATAATAACCTGGTTACCTATTTGTATACAGGCAATTTTAGATAGAGATAATAAGGAATGGGATCATACAATACATAGCAGAAGTGTTAACATTAGTGATTTAGAAAAAACTCATTAAAATTTTAAGTAACGAGTGGTATGCTGTTTGGTTGACTAAGTAATATATGAAATGGTTGGGATGTTTAATTGAGAAGGATTTTTAGGTTACTCAGCATTATATTTGTAATAATTTTTGTGACTACAGGTTGCATAGATCAAGGTAGTGTATCGGTTAAAAACCTAGATCAGCAAATTGAAACTAGTTGTGATATGTCCAATTTGAAAAAAGGGGATAGTAAAGAGCTTGAAAAGTTATATAAAATAAATAAAGTTGAACTGCAGGATTTTGTTTTGTATACATCAAAGTCTAAGAATAATGCAGAAGAAATTTTAGTCCTTAAAGTTAAATATTTAAGCAGTATAGGAGAACTTAGATACAAGATAGAAAAAAGGTTAAATGAACAAGCTGATAAGTTTAAGAAAAGCTCGCCTAAGGAGTACAAATTAATTAAAAATGACTTACTCCAGGATAGACAAAATTTTATAATTTTTGTCATTTCAAAGGATAAATCAAATATAGAAAAAAAGTTTAATGAAGTAGTTCAGCAATAATATTAGATAAAAAGATAGAGCTTTATATAGGTTCTATCTTTTTTTTTATTTTATATTAAAAAAGCTTAAATAATATGATATAATAATTTTGAATTTCTTTGGAAACAGTATTCTTCGGAAACTGTAGCCTAAATAAAAATTAATTTATATTATTCGACTTATATCCTTAAGTGGAATAAGAACGGAGGGAAAAATTGAATAAAACTGTATTGACCAAGGGAAGATTTGAGACAAGGCAACTTACTATCGTTGGGCTGTTATCTGCAATTTCTGTAACTTTGGGACTAACTGGTTATGGATTTATACCATTTCCAATTGCTCATGCAACTATTATGCATATTCCGGTAATTATAGGTGCAATTATAGAGGGGCCAATTGTTGGAATCTTAGTAGGACTTATGTTTGGAATATTTAGCATGATCCAAAATATGATGACTCCTAGTGTACTTTCTTTTGCGTTTATGAATCCACTAGTTGCAATTCTGCCAAGAATTCTTATAGGGATTACTTCTTACTATACTTATGTACTGCTTAAAAAGTGTAATGAGCCACTTAGAATTGGCATAACTGCTGTTGTTGGAACACTTACAAATACTGTTGGAGTTCTTTCAATGATTTATTTTTTATATGCTCAGCAGTATGCGAGAACTGTAAAAATAAGTGTAAGCGGTGCTGCAAAAGCTATATTTGGTGTTGCAGGGCTTAATGGTTCTATAGAATCTGCTGTTGCGGTTGTTATAGTAGTACCAGTTATAATTGCAATAAAAAAGATAAGGAATCGTAGTTAAGATTATATATATATTGCACAGACTAGATGAGGTCTGTGCAATTTTTTAAAATAAAGTTTTAGGGGGCTATAAAAAATGATACGTAAGGCAACAGAAAATGATTTGGCGGCTATTTTAGAGATTTACAATGATGCAATACTTAATACTACAGCAATATATGCATATAAACCTCATGATATTGAAGAAAGAAGGCAGTGGTATCACGAGAGAATGGAAAATAATCAGCCTGTATTGGTATTTGAGGAGAATAATAAGGTTGTTGGCTTTGCCACCTTTGAGCAATTTAGAGCTTATCCTGCATTTAAGTATTCTTTAGAACATTCTGTATATGTACATAAGGCTTATAGAAAAAAGGGAATTGGAAAAAAGTTAATGGAAGAGCTAATCAAGGAGGCTAATGAGCTTGGCTATGCAATTATGGTAGGGGCAATTGATTCCGAAAATGTGGGGAGCATAGAATTACATAAAAAGCTTGGCTTTGAGTATGCTGGAACAATAGAAAAATCGGGTTTTAAATTTGGAAAGTGGCTTGACCTTGTTTTTTATGAGTTGAAGTTGAGGGGACCAGAAAATCCTATTGAATAAAAAACTAGCTCAATTAAAATTAGTTTTAATTGAGCTAGTTTTAATTAAAACTAATCCCAAGGGTGATATATACTTTGAAGGGATATGACTATATTCATAATTGTTAATGAAAAAAGAAATAAAGAGTAGTGTTCTGATAATTTTTTAAATAATTTTTTTAATTTCATAACAATCGCTTCCTTTCTAATTATAATTTGTCGCTAATTTACATAGTCTGTTTATTTTAGCATTCATATTATGTGTACTATAAAAATTAATTAATTTATACATAATATTATTATTTAAGTATGTCTCAAAGTTGGAAAGGATAAAGGTCTCTATTTCTAGTTCATCTATTTTTTCTACATTATCTAAGGCTGTACATATATCAATTAAATTACAGATTGCTCTTTTAGCTTCAATAAAAAGTTTTTCTTCTTTGCTAAACTTTAGAGCTTTTGAATAATATATTTCAGCATTTTTTAAATCATTTAGATTTTTAAATATGTCTCCAAGTTCACAACATACCTCAGGACAATATTCGCTATTAGAATTAAGATAATCCTGTAAATTATCAAGTGTGATCCTTAAATATTTATTTGTATTTTCAGAATCATTTAATCCAATATAACATTCTATTAGATTGGTTATTGTCATCATAAATTCATCCATATTAGTTTTTTCTTCTACTAACTTGAAAATCTTTAAGAATATCTCAAGAGCTCTTTTATATTCTTTTAAATCTAAAAAGCAAGTCCCTTTATTATTCCAAATTTCTATGAGTTTATCTAAGTTACTTTTATCAATATAATTTTCTGAAGCTTCTAAATTTTTTATAGCTTTGTTATATTGTTTTAGTTTTTTAAATGAGATTGAACTATTATATAGAAATAAAGCTTTGTAATAGTTCGGCATGTTTGGAAAGTGATCCAGTGCAAATTCAGCACATTCAATGCTTTCATTATGTTTATTTGTATATGCATAAACTTTTGATAGTTTTTTTAAAAGTCCTAATAATTCTTCGGTGCAAATAAGCTTATCCATTAAATTAAATGCTTTTTCATAATACAAAGCGCCTTTGTAATAATCATTTATGCTGCTAAAATAATCTCCAGCAAGTTCGTATATCTGGATTTTTTTGTCTTTTATATCCCATTTAATTAAGAAGGACTCGACAATCTTTAATTTTTTAGAGAAGCTTCTATCCTTGTAGGGAAAAACACTTTTTAATTCATTTATGTAACTATTTAATATTTTATTAGCTTGATAAAGCTCGTCTTCCATTAAATAATCAACAGTTTCGGTAATATCAAACTTATATTTTTTTGAAAGTATATTTAAATTGTCAAATATTATTTCGGCAGTATTTCTAGTCAGACTGGCTTTGTTGGTTTCAATTTCACTTATTAAATTTCTAGTTATTTTTCCACCAGAAATTTCTTCTTGTTTTAATTTGTATTTTCTTCTCAATAATTTTATCTTGTCACCAGGTGACAGTATTTCAACACAGTCCATGTTAAAAACTCCTTTATTATCCAAAAATAATTACCTATTATATATGATATCATTTATACAATTAGGTGTAAATGTTTTTATAGATAAGTTTAAGTATTTTTTGCTATAATTTTTATAGAAATTGACATTTTAATTATTAATAAGTATTCTAAATTTAAGGTGATGCGAATGTATAAAATAATGGTTGTTGAGGATGATAACTCACTTTGTGGTCAAATTTGTGAAAGGCTTCATAAGTGGGAGTTTGAAGCAATAAGGATTGAGGATTTTAAAAATATAGTAAAAGAATATACAAGTATAAAGCCAAACTTGATAATAATGGATGTTACGCTTCCATATTTTGATGGATTTTACTGGTGCAATAAAATAAGAGAAATATCTAAGGTGCCAATAATATTTGCATCTTCAAAGAATTCTAATATGGATGTGATAATGGCTATAAATATGGGTGGAGATGATTATATAACAAAGCCTTTTGCTATGGATATTTTGATTGCTAAGATAAATGCACTTTTAAGAAGAACTTACTCATATGGAAGTGATTCCTGTGATGTTATTGAATGTAATGGAGCTGTGTTTAATTTAACTGAAAATACCTTTAGCTATGCGGATAATAAAATTGAACTTACGAGAAATGAATTTAGAATTCTACAAGTGCTTATAAAAAATAAAGGAAAGGTAGTTTCAAGACAGAGAATAATGAGAGCATTATGGGAAGACGATAATTTCATAAATGACAATACGCTCACAGTTAATATAAATAGATTGAGAAGCAGGATTTCTGATATGGGACTTAGCGATTTTATTGTGACAAAAAAGGGGCGGGGGTATATTATATCATGACATTAAAATTGTATTTGAAGGATATAAGGTTAACTTTACTTGCTTTTGTCTTGATAGTTGCAACTAGTAACCTTGTTTTAGTAACGAGCAATAATATAAATGAGACTTTAGGTGACATAGTATATATGGATATACTAATACTTTTTATAGCAATAGTTTTTTTGATTTTTGGATTTAAAAGGAGAAAGGATAAATATGGTGATCTAGTAGAGGCACTTAATCTTGGAAGTGATATCGACAATTTATTACCCAGGAAATACGATTTTTATAGTAATATTATGAGAAAATTAGTTGATTACAAAAATGATGAAATGTACGCCAAAACTAAGGAACTTAAGGAAAGTTTAGATGATGTAAATGACTATATAATAAAGTGGGTCCATGAAATAAAACTCCCAATGTCTGTATGTGAAATAATTTCGGACAAGCTAGAAGATGAGGATAATGTCGAATTTCTTTCTAAAGTCTCCGAAGATTTAAGGCTGGAAATTGAAAGAATGACATTCTTAGTAGAACAAGTATTGTATATCAGCAGAGCGTCAAGTTATTCTAATGATTTGCAAATAAATGAGGTTAATATCGAGAAAGTGGTGAGAGGAGTTATAAGGAAGAATACTTCTTTTTTTATAGCCAATAAAATCGATTTGCAGCTTTTAAATTTAAAGCTTAATGTAATGACTGATGAAAAGTGGATGTCATACGTAATGGAGCAGATTGTAAACAATGCTTGCAAGTATTCAAGAGAAGGCGGAGAAATAAAGATATGGGCAGAGGAAGATCATAATAAAGATGTTAAACTTCACATAAAAGATAATGGAACAGGGATAGCACCAAAGGACATAGAAAGAATATTTGATAAAGGTTTCACAGGGGATAATGGAAGAAAAGTTAAGAAGTCAACAGGAATAGGGTTATATATTTCTAAAAAGATGTTTAAAAGAATGGGACATGATATAAAGGTATATTCAAAAGAAGGAAAATACACTGAGTTTATTTTGATATTCTATAAACTTTCAGATTACTTTAATGTGACATAGATGTAACTTTAAATGAAAAAATGTAATCATAATTCGATGGAAGGCTCCTTTGATCTGGGTTAGTATAATTTTATAGATAGACAAGTTGAAATATTAAAATTACAATCTCCAAGTTTATTCTGGAAAACTAAGATGGGGTTTAGAGCACAGAGTACGGAGTACAGTGAAGGATGATTTTTCTCCGTTAACGCT
The DNA here is from genome assembly GCF_045310695.1 of Clostridium neuense. Classification (NCBI taxonomy): domain Bacteria; kingdom Bacillati; phylum Bacillota; class Clostridia; order Eubacteriales; family Clostridiaceae; genus Clostridium; species Clostridium neuense. The sequence goes on along the minus strand of NZ_JBJIAA010000014.1, from coordinate 140,107 downwards.
ACGAAAAATCTAAAACTTAATGCTGCCACCAATTTACTAAAGTTTTCTCTTTTCCTTACTTAGCAAAGCTGAGCATTATTAGTTATAATCAAAGATTTATCTGAGAAAAGCGAAAGATAAATCATCCTTAACTGTCCATTGTCAACTGGTTTATCTATAGTACCTAATTAAAGAGAGGTTGATTAATATGGCAAAAGTAATTGAAACCATAGATTTGAAAAAGGTTTATGGTGCAAGGGAAAATACCTACACTGCTTTAGATGGAATTGATTTAGAAGTTGAAGAAGGAGAATTTTTAGGAATTATGGGTGCCTCGGGTGCAGGCAAAACAACCCTTTTGAATTTGATTTCAACTATAGATAGTCCTACATCTGGCGAATTTTTCTTTAAGGGAAAGGAAATGCGAAAGATGAAGAACAAGGAACTTGCAAAGTTTAGAAGAGATAATATAGGGTTCATATTTCAGGATTTTAATCTTCTAGATAATATGACAATTGAAGATAATATTGCACTGCCACTTGCATTAAATAAAGTAAATTCAAATGAAATAAGAAAAAAAGTTCGTGAATTGAGCAAATTCTTTGGAATAGAAGGTCAACTTTTAAAGTATCCTTACCAAATTTCAGGAGGACAAAAGCAAAGAGTAGCAACTGCAAGAGCACTTATTACTTCTCCAGCAGTAATATTTGGTGATGAACCTACAGGAGCACTGGATTCAAAGTCTTCTGCGGATCTTTTAAACTGTTTTACAAGAATGAATGAGCAGTTTAAAACCACAATTATTATGGTTACTCATGACGCTTTTGCAGCAAGCTATTGTAGGAGAATATTGTTTATTAAAGATGGTAAAATTTATGCAAGGCTTGATAAAAATAAAGATAGAAAAGAGTTTTTTAAAAGAATATTAGATTTTGTCGCTTCTATGGGAGGTGGCGAAAGTGAACTCTTTTAGTGTTGCATATAAAAATATTAAAAGAAATATAAAGAGTTATGTTTTATATATTATTGCAATGATGTTTTCTGTAATTGTTTATTATAATTTCTTATCTATTAAATATAATAAACAGCTTCTAGAGGTTCAGTCCTTAAATATGTATGTAAAAAGTATCGCTAATGCCGTTATAATTTTACTTCTTTTGTTTTTAGTGTTTTTTATATGGTTTTCTAATTCTCTTTTTTTAAAACAGATGAAAAAGGAAATAGGAATTTATGCTTTTATGGGAATTTCAAACTCAGAAGTAGCATCGATGTTTGCCATAGAGATATTTTTTATAGGAGTTCTTTCTATTGCTTTGGGGCTTTTTTTAGGAGTACTTTTTAGTAAGCTTTTTATGATGCTTTTAGTTAAAGTTTCTATATTAAATGTTAAGATAAAGTTTGATTTGTCTTTTAAAGCTCTTATAGAGGCGGCTGCTACATTTTTAGTTTTATTTATTATTACATCCATAAAAGGATATATAGATGTGGTTAGAAGTAAACTTATAGAGCTTTTTAATGCTTCAAAGAGGGAAGAAGAAGTGCCAAAAGTAAATTATTTTAAAGCTATTTTATCGGTTATTTTAATTGGAACTGCGTATTACTTTATGTACAATGCATATGGGGGAAATTTGGACTTTTATTCTTGTGTACTTATTTCTATTGTAGCTGTAATTGTGGGAACATACTGGCTTTTTAGTTCTTTTTATTTAATGCTCATGAAACATTTTATAAAAAGAAAAAGCATTCTCTACAATGGAGTAAACATAGTAAGCTTTTCTAATATTGCGTTCAAAATTAAAAGTGAGTATAAGGTTTTAGCAACAGTTGCACTTCTTGTGACAGCAGCAATTACAGCTTTTGGAACCTCCTATTCTATAAGATATTTTGTCCAAAGTTCCAATAAAATTCAAAAACCATATACATTTTCTTATATTACAGCTGTGAATGATAATAAAACAAATAAGGAAGTTAGTACTATAATAAATCAGGATAATAGAAAAACGCTTCTTAATCAAAATATAAATTTTATATTGGTAGATAAATTTATTAGAGTTGGTGGTAACAGTAGTAAGGAAAATGAAATTGTTGTAATTAAACTTTCTGATTTAAAAAAAGCTAGCACAAACTTAGGGATTAAGGATGCTAAGGATTTAGAACTTTCTACAAAAGATAGTATACTTATAGATATACCAAATACAATAATATCTCTTGGAAAAAAGCCTAAAGGGTTTGAGATAAATAATATTAATTATACTGTAGATAAAGAAATAAAAACGCCTTTATTTGGCGTTGGGCTTTCAGCATTTACTTTGGTAGTGAAGGATGAGGATTATAATACTATAAAAGATAATTTCAAAGAATATAATTTTAGGGGATTAAGGGTTAGTAAGCCTGAAGATACATTAGCACTTGCAAATAAGCTCACAAAGGTAAAAGGAATATTAGATAAAAGCTTGTATGCACCTTATGCAAAGGCTCAAAAACAAAGTGTTCTTCCACTTACTGGACTTGTTTATTTCTTTGGAGGGTTTTTGTCATTTGTATTTATTATTGCAACAGGAAGTATAATTTGTTTTAAGTTTTTAAGTGAAAGCAATACAGATAAGTACAAGTACGAGATGCTTGGAAAGATTGGAATGACAGAAAGTGAAATTACAAAAGCTGTTTTCAAACAAGTAGGAATATCTTATATATTTCCTTTAGTAGTAGGAATAATTCACAGTTGCTCCGCCATATCCGTGTTAAGTAAAATGCTAAAATATAATATAATATTTCCGGCTGTAATTAGTATTATTATATTTAGTTTAATATATGGATTATTTTTTATTGGTACAACTAGAATTATAGTGAAACATGTACTTTATAATGATAAAGCATAGTTTAAAATTGCGATGTAAGTAGGTTCAAGTACATCGCAATTTTTGTTTTTTGGCATATTATATATAAAGTTAATCAATAAATTACTTAAAATTTTTGCATAGATATGTTAGAATTTGATATATGTGTTTTATACAAAAGGTAGGAAGGAAGTGAGAATATGAAAATTTCGCCCTTTGCGATTACCATAGGAATAATATATTTTATAAATTTTATATCCATTGTTATAACGATTTTTGTAGAAAGAAAAAAGCCGCTAACTGCTACTGTGTGGATTTTTATACTTAGTTTAATTCCTATACTGGGTTTTTTATTGTATTTTGTTTTTGGAAGAAATTTGAGACCTAATCAAAAAAGGATATTTCGTTTAAAAAAGGAGTATGATACTGTATATAATAGCTGGTTAATAGAGGAAAAATATTTACTTAATAATGACGATGAATTATTTAATGATGCAAATATTGCAGAATATAAAGATATTATAGAAATGAATATAAACTCAAATAGAAGCATATATTCTCAGGATAATGAAGTTAGTATTTTTACAAATGGAAAGGATAAATATGAAGCTCTTTTAAAGGACATAGAAAATGCAAAAGAAACTATAAATATTTTATATTTTATTATCAAAAATGATACTATAGGCAGAAAAATGGTAGATTTACTTACCAAGAAGGCTAAACAGGGGGTAGAAGTACGAGTTTTGTATGATCATATTGGAAGCTTTCACACACCTTCTAGGATGTTTGATAAATTGAAAAAGGCTGGAGGAAAGGTGACAAGATTTTTTCCCCTTAGCTTTGGGACCTACTGCAGTATAAATTATAGAAATCATAGAAAGATAGTTGTAATAGATGGAAGCATCGGATATGTAGGAGGCATAAATATTGGTGATGAGTATATGGGCGAGGCGAAGGGAAAATATAAAAAGCTGAGGCCTTGGAGAGATACTCATATTAGAATTGTGGGAACTTCCGTTATGTTTCTTCAGGAAAGGTTTTTGATGGATTGGTATTATGCCACTAAGGATGAAACTGTAAATGAGGATAATAGGTTAAAAAAGTTTTTTCACAATAGAGGCGGTAAAGGTAAAATAGGAGTTCAAATTGTTGCAAGTGGCCCTGATTTAACTGGTGAGCAAATAAAGATGGGTTATATAAAAATGATCAATTCTGCTAAAGATAGAGTATATCTTCAAACTCCATATTTTATACCTGATGATTCATTTTTGGAGGCGCTTAAAATATCGGCTATGTCTGGAGTTGATGTGAGAATGATGCTGCCTTTAACTCCAGATAAAAATTTTGTATATCATGCAACTACATCCTACATTCAGGATTTACTTGATTATGGTATTAAGGTATACTTGTATAAGGGGTTTTTACATTCAAAAATGGTAGCAGTAGATGGAAGGATAGTTTCTCTTGGTACTGCAAATCTTGATATAAGAAGTTTTTCTCTTGATTTTGAGATAAATGCATTTATATACGATACAGAGTTTGCTGAGAAATGTATAAGCATTTTTGAGGATGATATGAAAAAATCGGAAATAGTAACAATGGAAAAGTATAAAGCAAGAGGAACATGGAATAAGACTAAAGAAGGATTTAGCAGACTTTTTTCGCCTTTATTGTAGGAGTTTTTAATTAAATTAGAATAGGAAGTGGAAGTATGAATTCAGTTGCATTTTCAGTTTTTGGGTTTGCTATAAAATGGTATGGAATATTAATATCAACAGGCGTTTTAATAGGTTTTATAGCAGCTTATTTTAATTGTAAATGGAGAGATATTGATTATGATACTATAATAGATATAGCCCTTGTTTCACTTATTGTAGGAATAATTGGTGCCAGATTATATTATGTTATATTTCAGTTTAATACATACAATGGAAACATATTAGAAATGATTAATATAAGAAATGGCGGTCTTGCTATACATGGAGGACTTATATTTGGTATGGGTACTGCATTTATAATGTGTAGACGTAAGAAAGTCAATTTTTTAAAACTTATGGATGTAATTGTACCATCTATAATAATAGCTCAAGCAATGGGAAGATGGGGGAATTTCTTTAACCAAGAAGCTCATGGCGGTCCTGTAAGCGCAAAGTTTATACAGCATTTTCCTAAGTTTATTCAAAAGGGAATGTTTATTGACGGAACCTATTATCACCCTACATTTTTATATGAATCTACATGGAATTTAATTACTTTTATCATATTGCTTGTAGTATTAAGGAAAAGCAAGAAAAATGGTTTGGTGTTCTTTCTTTATGTAGGGTTATATTCATTAGGAAGATTCTTTATAGAAGGACTTAGAACAGATAGCCTAATGCTTGGACCTATTAGAGTAGCACAGCTTGTAAGTGGATTAGGAGTGCTTGCTTGCATTGGGTTTATTATATACTCATATAGGGCTAAAAGCAGCGAAAAATAATTTAAAGTATAAGTAAGACCAACATTGGAGATAATCTGATGCTTGGTCTTTTTATTTTTGTACGGAGTATCATCAGTCCAATGTTTACAAGTTACAATAAAAGTAATATATTATAAATATAGGATGATATTTAAGTTAGAATATAAGTATTATAAGAAACTCATATTATGTAGCTAATCTATAATATAGGAGTTGGTGATTATGGAAAAAGAGACACAAGGTTTTTCTTATTTGTCTATAGTATTTGGTACGATTTTGTCTATTGGATTTTTTGTGTTTATGTATTTCAATAAAAACTTAGATGTTAGTAAAGTGAGTTTGGGAGTTCAAGTTGCAATATTAGTCTTTTTTATAATTTCTAATATATTACTAAATATTATCGTTGATAAGAAAAACTATGGTAGTGAGGTGGAAGTTAGAAGCTTTACTATTTTTCTAAAATGGTTGATGCCAATAATTTATATTTTAATATGTGGTTTTATAAACACTAACAGCAAAGATGTTACAGAGACATCAATTTTTAGTATAATAGGTGCATTATTTATTATTTTGGGGCTAGTACTGCCTAAAATACAGTTTAATAATGCTGGTATTGGAATAAAATTTCCCTGGATATTAAAAGATAAAGAAGCTTGGGATATAACACATAGGAAATCAAGTCCATTTTGGGTTATGGGGGGGATCGTTTCTATTGCATTTGGCTTTTTTCCTAAAACTTTAAATGCAGTTATCGTATATATTATTTTATTTTTTATATGTATTTTAGTATGTCCGCTAATAATATCAATAAGAGCTCACTATTACAAGTAGAGGATACTAAGATATTCTTTTTATTGGTATCCAAGTTTTACATTTATATTCATTATCATTCCAAAAGTTTTTTTCAATGCAAGGAGCTTCTACTTGCTTCATAAACCTTACGATTTTCACTAGCTGGAATACAAATGAATATAAACACACTACTTAAAGTAAACAATCCTAAACCTAAAGCCACAATTCTGTATGAGAAAAATTGTCCTAAATAACCTGCAGCAAGTTGAAAAACAATATCACCAGCAGCAAATACAACATTAAAAAATGCATTGATTCTTGTTCTTATTGATTGTGGCAAGTAGGATTGCACGGCAGCTTCTCTTAAAGTAGCACTAGTTGTTCCAAGTGCTCCACACAAAAATCTATTAATCAGCATTAAAGGATAGGGCATAAAGAGTAAAATTGAATCCATTGAATCGTAAAATATATAAATAAATTTTGTTAAAGAATATCTTTTGCTTGTAGGGATGTCTTTTTTGTATTGAAAAAGTCCTCCAAGTACCCTGCCTAAGGTTTCGGCACTTTTTAAGAAACCAAGCATTGTTACGGTAAGCCAAGGCTGCGTTTGATAAAAGGCCTGAGTTATAACAGAAATACCATCTGATGCTCCGTTAGTAATGCTCATGTAAGTATATATATTTCTTATTCCTTTTTCCTTCTTTAAAAAAGCAAAGCCTTCTTTTATATCTTCTTTATACTGTTTAAAATCATATTTCTCAGCAACTTTTGAATTTGTTTCTGTAATGTTTACTTCAGATATAACAGCAATTAAGGTTAAGGCAGAAACTGCTATAAAGATATATCCAAGTGGAAGACTTTTGTATAGGAAGGCTGCAAATGGTGCCATGATAATTGAAACTGTTGGGTAAATAGTTCCGCTAACGGCATATCCTTTTTGTTCCATTCCAGCTGGAATAAGATCAGGATACCAGGAGGAATAACTTAGGTGATAAAACACAGAAATTGTGCCTACAACTAGAGTGAAAATAACATAGAGAGCGTAATTAAATGGATGACTTAAAACATAAATTCCTGTTAAAAGATATATTGCAGCCATTAAAATATCTAATCTAACAATCCATTTCTTTTTACTTCCCTTATCAATAATTGGTGAAACGGCAATTGAAAAAAGGATGTTTGGAAGCATACCACATACCATTATAATAGCCGATAAAAAAGTAGATTTTGTTTTATCAAAAACAAGTAGGCTGATAGGCAAATCCATTGCTTGACCACCTATAACTGATAATATAGTTGAAACTGTTTTCACTGCTTAATTAAGTATTTTATAACTTTTTAGGAAATTGTACTTTATTTTAGCTCTAGTGCTTTTTTATATTTTCGCTGTTTGCAATAAGCTTCTTTTAAAAGGTCTCGGTAAAATAAGTAATATCCTAAATGTTTGTCGGTTTTTATTGATAACATGAGTTTTTCAAGAAGACTTATAAAATGGCGATTTGATAAGAAGTTTTTGTTCATTTCCATAAGTGTTTCTTCATACATTAGTTTTTCAACTTCAACATCATTTTTATTAAGAAGCCAGTTTTTCATTATTTCAAGAAAATCTTTTGCTTCTTCACTATGTCAACTTCTTATCTTAACAAGTGCTTTTTTATGATTCAAAAGGAAATCACATTCTAATTCCGTTACCTTATTAAGGTATTGCATTGCTAATTCATATTTGCCATTTTGTAAGTATACAGCGCCAATGTTATAATAGGTTCCACTTAATTTTTCCTTCCAGAGTGTATTTTGAAGTAGGTTAATGCACCTTTTGTAAAATTGCAGCATCAAAGGTTCAACATTTAATGCAGCATAAACACATCCCTGCATATCAAAGCATTCAGCTAAAGCCCAGGTATTACCTTCTTCTAAAGCTATAGAAATACATTGGTTAGCACACTCATTTACTTTATCATATTGACCTAAAAGAAAATAAGCTTCCATTACATATAAAAGACTATAGCTGTTTTCCAAAATTCTATAAGATTTTTTATATGACTTTAGCATTTTATTTGCATCCTTAATCTCTAAAGGTTGAATAATATAATACAAGGCAAGTTGATGTTCTGACATTACATCTTGTAATTGAGAGAGAAGTGGAATTACATTTTTATTTTTTTCAAAGCCTTGTATAAGCAACCAGTCAATTGCAAGCGGACTGTAGTTTAATTCTGCACTTGACTCTTTAAGCTCACAAAATATTTTCTTATTATCTAGTCCATAAAATTGATTTTTAAAGTATGTATTAATTAAATTAGCGGCTTTGGTTATAAATTCTTCTTTAAAGCAATATTTTATGTTTAATCGTTCAAATAATTCCTGTAAAATCTTTTCATCAGCTTGCACTAAATTTCGTTCTATTTTACTTAAATAACTTGGAACACAAATTCCAAAGCAAATTTCTTTTTGACCTTTATTTTGTTTTATTCTTTCTAATTTTAATAGCATCCCTGCGTATGGATCTTTAGATTTCATAGCATTTCCTTCCTTCTGAAAAATGAAGTTTGTATATGAAAATTATAACATGAGATGAGAAACTTATAGATAAACAACTTAGAATATTAAAATTAGCTGAATTGTATTTTGGAACATGTTGGTTATATGAAAATATATCAGTTGACAATGGACAGCTGACAGAGGACAGTTAAGGTTGATTTTTTTCCGCTATCGCTTTAAAAAATCTTAAACTTAATGCTTTCGCATGGCTTAAAACATAATATTCAGCGCAGCTGATATTAATAAGTTCTAAGATTTATCTGAGAGAAACGAAAGATAAATCCACATTGCACTACCGTGTGAGTAAAGTAATAATGCTGAAGGAACGATTTAAAAAAATTCTAATAAATCTTAGTTGAAAAATCATAAAATACTTAGATATTTCAATTTGCCTGAGCATTTTTCTAGCGAGTTATTGAAATATCTTAGGATTTTATGATTTTTCAACCTTAGATTTATAGGCTTTTTTTAACGCGACGAAGCATTGTTACTTCACAATATATGTCATACTCCTGTCATATTATATATGCTATTATTAAAAAAATGAGGTGATTAATTTGGAGCTTATTCAGGTTACAGAAAATAATATAGATAAGGAACACATATGTTGTGCCATTGCTGATAAAAGAGGAGAAAATTGCGTTAAACTTAAAAAAGAATGGCTAAAGGAAAGATTTAAAGATGGTCTTATTTTTAAAAAGGCAAATGTAAGGGCAAAGGTTTTTATAGAGTACATACCTAGCGAAAAGGCATGGTATCCAATTAATGCAGATGGATATATGGTTATTGATTGCTTCTGGGTTTCTGGACAATATAAAGGCAAAGGAATAGCAAATATCCTTTTAAATGAATGTATTAAGGATAGTAAGGTTCAAGGTAAAAAGGGAATTGCAGTGCTTTCATCAAAAAAGAAGTTACCATATTTAAGTGATGGAAACTATATGAAATATAAAGGGTTTAAAGTTGCAGATACAGCAAAGCCTTATTATGAACTTTTGTATCTTCCTTTTGAAGAAGGTGCAGAAAAGCCATCATTTAAAACTTGTGCGAAAGAAAGCAAGATTTTAGAAAAGGGCCTTACTATATATTATTCTAATCAATGCCCTTATACAGAAAAATATGTAGAAATAGTAAAAGAGGCGGCCAGTAAATTCGGAGTGGAGCTAGTTGTACACAAACATGAAAGTTTAGAAAGTGCTAAAAATGCACCATCACCCTTTACAACCTACAGCCTTTTCTATAATGGTAAGTTTGTAACACATGAAATATTATCCGAAAGCAAGTTTATTAAGTTTGCTCACAAGTATTTTAGAGAATGATGAAATTTATAATCATACAGATAATATAACTAATTACTGCGTTGGAGAAATTGGGATAAAAATTTAAGTGATTACAAAGATTAGCACTTAAAATTCCGTAGGTACGGAGGAATTTTTTTTTTATGTTCCCAAGCATTGTTATTCCGCTTTATCATAATAAAAAGTTAATCTCTAGAAATGAGGTACCATAAGCTTGTAAATTAATAATATATAAGTAAAGAATAAATCTAATAACCATGTTGAAAAAATAAGCCGTATATGGTAACATATTAATAAAAAACAACACTGATGATTAACAAAGTGGAAATAAGAAAGCTGATTAGCGAGGGATTATATATGAAAATTAAAGCATTATTTACTTATACTTTTGAAAAGGAAAAAATGAATAAGTTAGAGGATCTAGGTTATGAAATAATTAAAGGTAAAGAGAGGGCTTTAGAATATACAGATGAACTAAAAGATGTAGAAATGCTGGTAACTTATAATGCTTTTGAAAGTTTAGATATTGGCAAAATGAAAAATTTAAAATGGATTCAACTTATCAGTGATGGCATTAATCAGGTGCCAAAGGAGAAAGTAGAAGAGGGGAATATTATTCTAACAAATAATAGTGATAGTTACAGTATACCCATAGCAGAATGGATAATATCTGCCATACTTGATATTTTTAAGCAAAGTTATAGTTTCTATAAAAATAAAGAAAAGAAGCTCTGGAAGCTAAATTCTTCACTTAGAGAGCTATATAAAAGTACTGTTGGAATAGTGGGAACAGGTAGCATAGCAGTTGAGACAGCAAAAAGACTTAAAGGCTTTGGAGTAGAAACTTTAGGACTTAATACAAGTGGAAGGCAAGTAGATTATTTTGATAAGTGTTACTCAAATAATGAAATTGAGATTATGCTTAAACAATGTGATGTTGTAATCTGTTTATTACCGCTTACTAAAGGTACTTTTCATTTTATAGGAGAAAAGGAATTTGCAGCTATGAAGGATGGAGTTACTTTTATAAATGCATCAAGAGGAGAGGTAGTTGATGAAGAAAAATTAATTCAGAATATCACAAATAAAAAAATAGCTGCGGCAGCCTTGGATGTATTTGAAAAAGAACCTCTTGATTATGAAAATCCTCTGTGGAGCTTTGATAATGTTATAATAACTCCGCACAATTCATGGGTTTCTCAAAATAAGGACAAGAGGTTGTATGAGCTTATTTATAACAACATGTTGAAATATAAAAGAAGTGAAAAGCTAAACAATATAGTAAGTGTAAAAAAAGGTTATTAATATAAAATTACTATAATAAATATCCAATGCTGGAATCAATTTTTATGCACAAGTAATTGATTAATGGTTAAATTTTATGTATAATTAATTTTAAATGATGTATAAATATTTAATTTTGATTGAATAAAAATGCAATGAACATATATAGATATTAAAGACTTTATAATTTCTATAAGTGGCTGATGGAGGGAGATTTTTTTATGGATTTTGGTTCACTAAACAAGGTGTTACCAGTGCTTTTAAATGGAAGTGTTGTAACTGTTGAACTTACTGTAATAGCAATTATATGTGGATGCATAATTGCACTTATAATTGCTATATTAAAGATTTCATCTAATAAGGTGTTAAACTATATAGGTGCTTTTTATACCTGGATATTTAGAGGAACACCACTTTTGCTTCAACTCTATGTGTTTTATTATGGACTTCCATCTTTAGGAATTCAAATTACATCTATACAAGCTGCAATACTTGGACTTAGTTTGAATTCGGGAGCATATGTTGCGGAGATAATAAGAAGTGGTATTTTAGCTATAGATAAGGGACAATTTGAAGCTTCAAGGGCACTTGGTTTTACCTATTTTCAAACTATGAAAAAGATAATTTTACCGCAGGCCTTTAGAGTAATAATTCCACCAATGGGAAATGAGTTTATTGCCCTAATTAAAGATACTTCTTTAGTTTCAGTAATAACAATGGAAGAGCTTTTAAGAAAGGCACAGCTCTTTGTATCAGCTTCTGGTGATGCGGTTACTCCATATGTTATGACAGGTGTTTTTTATCTTATAATGACGACTGTATTTACTTTCTTGTTCTCACGTGTAGAAAAGAAACTATCAGTTTATTAAGGGGAGGATTAGTATGTTAATGGCAGAAGCTAGTGAAATGGCTAGTACGTTAATGATAGAAGCTAAAGGTTTAACTAAGAAATTTGGCAAGCTTACGGTTTTTGAAAATTTGAATATTAATGTTAACAAGGGAGAGGTTCTTGTAATAATAGGACCTTCTGGTTCAGGAAAGAGTACTTTTTTAAGGTGTTTAAATCATCTTGAAGTTCCAGAAGAAGGTGAAGTTACAATAGAAGGCCAAACCTTGGATTTAAAGAATAAAAAAGAATATAGAGAGATAATAGAGAAAACTGGAATGGTTTTTCAAGGCTTTAATCTATTTCCACATATGACGGTTATACAAAACGTTATGGCAGCACCTATTACTGTAAAAAAAGAAAATAGTGCAGTAGTAAGAGAAAGAGCAGAAAAGCTTATTGCAAAGGTTGGATTAAGTGATAAGCTTGATGTCTATCCTTCAAAGCTTTCTGGTGGACAAAAGCAGAGAGTTGCTATTGCAAGAGCACTTTGCATGGAACCAGATATAATGCTGTTTGATGAGCCTACATCTGCTCTTGACCCAGAGCTTGTTGGAGAGGTTTTAGGAGTAATGAAGGGACTTGCAGAAGAGGGCATGACAATGGTTGTTGTTACTCACGAAATGGGCTTTGCAAGAGAAGTTGCTGATAGAGTAATATTTATGGATGGCGGAAAAATAGTAGAGGAAGCCACTCCAGAAGAAATTTTCACAAATCCTAGGGAAGATAGAACTAGAGCATTTTTAGATAAAATTTTATAGAAAACCGATGTAAAAAAACAAGCACTATGAGGGGATGGTGCTTGTTTTTTTTGTGCTATAAAAATAATGCAAACTTTAAAGAAGAGTAGAGTGAAGGAATGAAAAGATTATAAATATCTAGTTCTAGAAGGATAATGGACTTTGTCCAAACCTTGTATATGTTGATCTTCCTCTCGTCAGATAAATCTAAATTATATAAAAAAACGTAGAATGATGTTCAGCTGACTGAATGAATATAATATGGTATTATCTTGAAATGGCGTCAGCAATAAGTTTTAGATTTTCTGCCAAAGCAGAAAATTATCATTCACTCTACACTCTACTTCTTACTCTCTACTCTTGTATTTTGTTCTCATTATTTCGGATTATAATTAAATTAATGTTATTTCTCCTTTGTGTGAAACCAAAACATAAGTATCTTAGTCTAATGTTTAGAATGAATTTAAAGGAAGTGAAAAATTTGGGTGAGGAAGAGGTTATTACTCTTGCAAAGTCAGGGGACAAAGAAGCCTTTGCAAAGCTTATGTATGAAAGAAAAGATGTACTTTACAAAACAGCATACATATACGTAAAAAATAAAGAAGATGCACTTGATATAGTAAGTGAAACTGTGTATAGATCTTACGCTTCAATTAAGAAGCTAAAAAATCCACAGTTCTTTAATACTTATCTTACAAGAATACTCATTAATTGTGCTGTTGATATGCTAAAGAAGAAAAAAATATTTGTAAACGGCAGTGAAAATGTGCTTTTAAACAAAGCGGTAAAAGATGAAGATATTGAAGGAAATATAGATTTATATAGAGCTGTAGATTTACTAAATGATAAGTATAGAACTGTGATAGTACTTAAATATTTTAGGGACATGACCTTTGAAGATATTTCAGAGGTAATGAAGTGTCCAATTGGTACGGTTAAGACTTATCTACACAGAGCATTAAAGACACTTAGAATAAATATGGATTGTCCAGAGAAGTAAAGGAGGAAAGTAGCTTGAGCGATTTAGATAAGATAAAGAAGTTTAAAAATGATATAGATAATATAGAAGTTCCGACTGAAATAGATTTTGCTATAGAAAAAGGGCTAAAAAAGAAAGAAAAAAAGGATAAAATAAAAATGCTAAGTGTTTATTTTATGGCTGCTGCTGTTATATTATTAATTTTTAAAATTCCATTTATAGAAACACATATACAAAACTTTTGGATTCAAAAAAGTGCAAAAGTAGATTCGAGAGGTATTGCAGCTGTAGGATCATACAAAAATTTGAAAAGTATACTAGAAAATTATAAGAGTAACACTATGGATGGTTCCTCAATGAAGGGGGGAGAAATAGGTTCAGCAGATGTTGCTGTGAAAAATTCTGGAAGCAAAACAAGTGAAAGCACACCTCATTCAGCTACAAATGTGCAGGTAAATGGGGTTGATGAACCTGATATGGTTAAAAATGATGATAAGTTTATTTATACTTTAAGTACTAGAAGTGGCAAAGTTATGATAGTAAGGGCATATCCAGCTCAATCTATGAAAATAGAATCAAGCATATCCCTAGATAAGAATTTTCATGCTAGTAATATGTTTTTAAAGGATAACTTTTTAATAGTGTTTGGTCAATATTATGAAAGTTCGCCTAATTATGATGCTATGAAAGAGCATTGGTATGCAGGGGAAAAATCTAAGGTTATAGTTTATGACATAGGTAATAAAGAAGAACCAAAGCTTGCTAAAAGCTTAATTGTAGGTGGCCGATATAATGATTCAAGACTTATAGGAGATAAAGTTTATGTAATATCAAATCAAAGTATAAATATAGATTTTAAAAATGCAAGTGATGAAGAACGTGCTCCGTTTTATATAGACAGCAGTTTAAAAGGAAAAGCTAAAGAGGTAGATTACAAACATATAGTATATAACCCTAAAGATGTATATCCAAATTATATAAATATTTCGAGTATAGATCTTTCAAATATAAACAGTGAAGCTAAGGTTACATCAGTATTAGGAAATGGAAGCAATATTTATTGTAGTGACAAAAACATGTATATTGCATCTGAAAATGCTGAAAACAAGACTATACTGTATAAATTTCAGCTTTTTAATTCTAAGGTAGAGCTGAAAAATAAAACTGAAATTGATGGCAATATATTAAATCAATTTTCTATGGATGAATATAATAACTATTTTAGAATAGCAGTAACTAATAATTCATATGGTTTTACAAATAGCAATATGTCAAGCGGAATATATATATTTGATAACAATTTGAAATTGATTTCTAAAGTTTGCAATATAGCTGTAGGTGAAAAAATATATTCTGTAAGATTTATGGGCAATAGAGCGTATATGGTTACTTTTAAACAGACTGATCCCCTTTTTGCTTTAGATTTGTCAGATCCAAAGAAACCTAAGATTACAGGGAAACTTGAAATGCCTGGCTTTAGTACTTATTTGCAGCCGTATGATGAAAATCATATTATAGGGTTTGGTAGAAATTCAACGGATGTTTCTGAAAATGGACTTACACTGGCAAAACCGGGAAATATGAAATTTGCTATGTTTGATGTAACGGATATGTCTAAACCAAAGCAAATGTATAATGTGAGCTTAGACAATTTAATAACGCAGCAATCTTTGCAGGAGGGCAATTCAGATTTAAAATCAACTTATGATGCTGATATTAGTATCGAGTCGGACGTCTTGTATAATCATAAAGCACTTCTGTTTGATAAGGATAAAGGTATTATGGCATTTCCAATTGCAATAAGCACCAGTCAGGGGCAAAAATGTTTTATATATGTATATAAGGTTGATTTAAAAAATGGATTTAAGCTAGCATATAAAGGAGAATCAGATGAAGATGGAAATACATCTTTTAGAGCAATTTATATAGGGAATACCTTGTATACTATATTTGATTCTAAAATGGTTGCAGTGGACATGAACTCGTTTAAAGATATAGGGGAGCTTAAGTTTTAGAAAAAGTTTGAGTATAGTGGTATAATAGGATAAAAATATAGAGTACAGAGGACAAAGTACAGAGTACAGTGAAGGACGATTTTCTTCAATTTCATTCACTGTACTCTGTCAATTGTACTTTGTCCTCTGCATTAAGGTGGTGCTTTCATGGATATAAATATTTTGCTGTTTTCTGATTTTGAAACACTAGATGTGTTTGGACCAGTAGAAGTACTTGGAAGGCTTGAAGGGTACAAGCTTCGTTATTTTTCCGTAAATGGTGGAACTGTTATAAGTAGGCAAGGTACAGAGGTTATAACTGAAAAATTAGAGGAGGCTGATTTTTCGGGTATATTGTTAGTTCCAGGTGGACAAGGCACACGGTCTTTAGTTAACGATAATGTTTTTATAGAAAGACTTAAGGAAGTTGCAGTTAAATCAACGTATTGTCTCACTGTATGTACTGGTTCCGCACTGCTAGCTAAAACAAATCTTTTAAATGATAAAAAGGCAACTTCAAATAAAAGAGCTTTTGAGTGGGTAAAATCTTTGAATACTAATGTTAACTGGCAGCCATGCGCTAGATGGGTAGTTGACGGTAAATTTTATACTTCTTCTGGTGTATCTGCTGGAATAGATATGGCTTTAGGCTTTGTAGCTGATAGAATTGGAGAGGGAAAGGCAAAAGAGATTGCACACTCCATTGAATATGTTTGGAATTTGGATAGGGATAATGATTTATTCGCTAAACTGGAAGTTGTGAAGTAATATACACATATTGGAGTTTGGGCATAAGCCCGTGTGATTCTTGAACAAAATGTTATGTTCTCTCTATAATCCGTTTCCCTACGAAAAATACACTGTAAACGAGGTTATGCAGTAAAAATAGTGATAAATTATTCAAACTGTGCGCTACAAAGATTTATGGAAAAATTCCGTAGGTACGGAGGAATTTTTGAGGCCACTGAAAAAGTCTTCATATTTTTTGTGCAAATTAATTGGGAAAATAAGTAAGGCGCTAGGAGGCCTTCTAATAGTCTTCCAACAACTTTTTAGACATAAATGACCTGCAAAAATATACAGATATATCTAAATTAGTAATGTTTTTTAGTTTTTCAGTGACCTCGAATTTTTTCCTTGCACTACCGTGATTGTGAAGTAATAATGCTGAAGGAACGATTTAAAAAAATTCTAATAAATCTTGGTTCAAAAATTGTAAAATACTAAGATATTTCAATCTGTCTGAGCGATAGCGAGTTATTGAAATATCTTAGTTATTTTATGATTTTTGAACCTTAGATTTATAGGATTTTTTTAACGCGACGAAACATTATTAATTCACAACTTTTTACTTGACACATATATTTGCATATCGTAATATATAAATATATTAATAAACAGAAGAGGTAAAAACTATGGAAAAGGATTATTCAAAATATAATAATGCAGCTGAACTTTTGAAAGTTCTTGCACATCCTGTTAGACTTTGTATAGTTGCAGGACTTTTACAAAATGGCGAATGTAATGTTATGCATATGACAGATTGCCTTAATTGTCCTCAATCAACTATTTCTCAGCACCTTCAGAAGCTAAGAACAGCAGGAATTATTGAAGGAACTAGAAATGGAACAGAGATTATATACAGAGTTTGTAATAAAAAAGTTGAAGAGTTAATGAAAGTTCTTTATACCGATTAATTGAATTTATATGTATCACATAAAAGCGCACTTTACTTGTTAACCGTTTAATGGAAACTTTAAAGCTGTGCTTAAAGTATATATTTATTTATCTTAATATACGAATATATAGATTTTTATGATGGAATTGAAGAAAATATTAGTTAAAGAAAGGAGTTAAATTATGAAAAAGGTTTTAATAGTTGGTGGGGTTGCGGGAGGAGCGTCTGCTGCGGCTAGGCTTAGAAGACTAGATGAAACGGCAGAAATTATAATGTTTGAGAAAGACGAATATATTTCCTTTGCAAATTGTGGTCTTCCTTATCATATAGGTGAAGCTATAAAGGAAAGAGAAAAATTAATTGTCCAAACCCCGGAAAGCATGAAAAATAGATTTAATATAGATGTTAGAAATAACAGCGAGGTACTTAAAGTAGATACAAAGAATAAAAAAGTTAAGGTTAAAAGCAAAGATAAGGGAACGTATGAAGAAAATTATGATTATCTTATTTTGTCACCTGGTGCAAGAGCTTTAAGGCCACCAATCGAGGGGATTCAAAGTGATAAAATAATGACGCTTAGAAATATTCCCGATATGGATAAGATAAAAGAGAAGGTTGACAGTAAAAAAATAAAAAATGCCGTAGTTATTGGTGGCGGTTTTGTAGGAGTTGAGGTTGCAGAAAACCTGAAAGAAAGAGGAATTGATGTAACTCTTATTGAAGCAGCACCGCATATTTTAGCACCTTTTGATACAGATATGGTTGTTATGGCAGAAAAGGAACTTAATGATAATGGTGTAAATTTAATTTTAGGTGATGGAGTAAAATCATTTAAGGATAATGAAGATTATGTTGAGATAACTCTTGGAAGTGGAAAAGCTGTAAGGACAGAAATTGTAGTATTAGCAATTGGAGTAGCACCAGAAACTTCATTCCTTAAAGGTTCTGGAATTGAATTTGGTCCTAAAGAGCACATAATTGTAAATGATAGGCTGCAAACTAATATAGAAAGTGTATTTGCAGTTGGTGATGCTGTAGAGGTGGTGGATTTTGTAAATGGTCAAAAAACAGCAATTCCTCTTGCTGGGCCTGCAAATAAGCAAGGAAGAATAGCAGCAGATAATGTTTGTGGATTAAATTCATCATTTAAAGGTTCACAGGGAACAGCGGTTATAAAGGTATTTGGACTTACAGCAGCAAGCACTGGAAATAATGAGAGAACCTTAAAAAGACTTAATATACCTTATAAAACGGTTGTAGTTCATCCAGCATCTCATGCATCGTATTATCCTGGAAGTTCTCCTATTTCATTAAAATTAATATTTGATGAAAAGGGAAAAATACTTGGAGCTCAGGCAGTAGGTTACGGTGGTGTTGAGAAAAGAATAGATGTAATAGCAACGGCAATAAGATTTAAGGGCAGTGTTTATGATTTAGCTGAACTTGAACTTTCCTATGCACCTCCATATTCCTCTGCAAAAGATCCAGTAAATATGGCGGGTTTTGCAGCAGAAAATGTTTTGACTGGAAGGGCAGAGGTTGTAACTTCAACTGAATTTTTAGAAAGCAATAAAGAAAATTCCATGGTTGTAGATGTTAGAACAGAACTTGAATTTAGTAATGGACACATAAATGGAGCTGTAAATATTCCTGTAGATGATTTAAGGCAAAGATTAAATGAACTTGATAAGAATAAAGAAATAATAGTTTATTGCCAAGTTGGACTTAGAGGATATGTTGCTCAGAGGATTTTAATGCAAAATGGATTTAAGGTTAAGAATGTTACTGGAGGGTACAAATCTATATCAGCACTTAATTTTAAACCTTCAAATAAAAATAATGATGAAAGTTATGAAAGGGAAGCAGCAATGGACACAGAAAAATATACTAAAGTACTTGATGCCTGCGGGCTATGCTGTCCTGGACCTCTTATGAGTGTAAAGGAAGCTATAGATAATTTGAAAAATGGTGAAGTTTTAAAAGTTAATGCATCAGATCCTGGATTTTATGAGGATATAAAGGCATGGTGCAAGAGAACAGGAAATCAGCTTTTAAGCCTTGATAAGGATAAAGCTATTATTACAGCTGTTATACAGAAATCTTCGCAAGGTTCTATGACTCAAAATCAAACAGTAGTAGTTAAAGATAACAAAACTATGGTAGTTTTCAGCGGTGATCTAGATAAGGCTATAGCATCATTTATTATAGCAAATGGAGCAGCATCCATGGGTAAAAAAGTAACTATGTTCTTTACCTTCTGGGGACTTAATATTTTGAGAAGGCCAGAAAAAGTAAGTGTACAAAAAGGCTTTATGGATAAAATGTTTGGAATGATGATGCCAAGAGGAAGTAAAAAGCTTAAACTTTCTAAAATGAACATGATGGGCATGGGCTCTAAAATGATAAGAAAGGTTATGAAGGATAAAAATATAACTTCTCTTGAGGATTTAATTAAAGCTGCAATAGAGAGTGGCGTAGAAATAGTTGCCTGCCAGATGTCGATGGATGTTATGGGAATAAAAAAAGAGGAATTAATCGATGGTGTTAAAATAGGAGGTGTTGGTTATTACCTTGGTGAGGCAGAGGATTCTAATGTAAATTTATTTATATAGATTAACAAAGGAGGAATTGTTGTGTTTTTATTCTTAAATAAAAATAAATTTAAATCAATAGATGTAAGTGAACTAGATAATTTGAGAGGAAATATAACTTTAATAGATATTAGGGAGCCAGAGGAATACAAGGTAGGGCATGTTCCAGGTGCTAAAAATGCTCCGATGAATTCCGTAACTCAAAATCCGGAAAAGTACCTCGATAAGTCAAAGGAGTATTATATAATATGTCAATCTGGTATGAGAAGTCAAAAGACCTGCAGCAAGCTATCAGATATGGGGTTTAACGTAGTGAATGTTAAGGGTGGAACTGGTTCTTACAGAGGAGAACTACAAAAATAAAGTACAGAGGACAGAGGACAATGAAGGTTGATTTATCTTCCTTTCGTCAGATAAATCTTAAAATATATAAAAACACAGTATGATGCTTGGCTATCTGAATAAACGAAACGATAGATAATGTCAATTCAAAGTATGGAACTCAGCTTTGCAAGGAACTTAAGAAAAACAAAGTAAGCTGCGCAGAGATAATAAATTATGCCTATGATGAGCTTAACAAAATATGTGAAGTAGGTACACATTACAGGATATCAAATAAGATTAATAAGATGTATGTCACAAAAATTTAATTGTTTGCAAAGATTTGCACCTAAAATTCCGTAGGAACGGAGGAATTTTTTCCTTGCACCACTGTGGGAGCGAAATAGCAATGCTGAAGGAACAGTTTAAAAAAATTCTAATAAATCTCGGTAAAAAAATCATAAAATACTTAGATATTTCAATTGTTTGAGCACTTTTTAAGCGAGTTATTGAAATATCTTAGGATTTTATGATTTTTTTTACCTTAGATTTATAGAATTTATTATTAAAAGTACTTTTATCTTATTCTAGAAGGATAATGGGATTACATCCCAAACCCCACGTATGTGTATGCGACGAAGCATTGCTATTTCGTATTATTCATAAATTCGAGAAAAAAGTCCGTTATATAGCAAAGCTCGCTTTCAGATATTTTTATATAGTATTTGTTGTATAAAAATAAATAATTTTCTTTTATTATGTTGTATAAGACTTTATTATTTTCTATGAATTCTTCTTTATCAGGATATTCTACAGCTTCTTGTCCTTTTTTTAATCTACTTATTGAAAAAGCTATATGAAGTATAAGCCCAATGAAAGAATCATCGTCCAGCTTTATTTTAAGTTTGTTTTCTATAGAGTTAATAAATTGAGTTATATCAACATAAAGTTCGTTCCCATCAAGGTTATCTATATTTTCTTTTAGTATGGAGGACATTTTTTGTACCACAGACTTTGTGTCTATAAGCTGCTGTAATTCATCCATTACCTTCATGCATAAAACATCGTGCATATTGTATTGTTTTATATTCAAATCTATTGGAAAAGAGGATACAATAAATAAAATTTCTCTGTCCTTTTGGAGCTTAATAAGCTGATTTTTAAAATGGTTCTTATCTAAACAGTTTAATGACATTATCTCAAATAAATCCTTGTCATATTTGAGATTAGATTTTAAAAAGTTTTTAATTGCAAGAGAACCTCCTTCACCTGTTAGACAAGCAGTTATAATAATGCTTTTTTTATTTTTTACATTAGAATAGCTAGCTGGAGTTTCCATATGCTCATATGAATTAACTGATAGTATATCGCTGTAGATTTCATCTATAGAAAGTCCTAATAGAGATTTTCTTGCTGCTTCTATTGCGTGCAGGGTTGAAGCAAGTGGATAAACCTTTACAGGAATTTTAAATTCGCTTTCTATTATTTCGCCAAAGGTAGTTAGAGAACCCATATCAACAAGAAGTATGTATCCACTGGTAGTAAAATTATTTTTAACTGTAGTCTTTAATTTCTCAAGCACTACAGAAGGGTTTACATCTAAAGGACAATCTATACCTATTACGGAGTTTTCTTCAAGGAGGTCGTTAGCTACTTCGGCAATGGAGGTAGCAGTAGATTTTCCATGGGCAATAATTATAATGTTTACCTTATCTTTAATTTTCTTGGATACCTTATCGTCATTGACTAAGAACAAGGTTAGATATCCTGCCTCATCATCTGGAATTAAGTGGTGAACGTATTCTTCAATTTGCTTTTTAATATTTAAGGCTATGCTGTATTCACTTGGATATAAGTTTTTTATCTTATTAAGTTCAGGATTTACTATGGTCTTGTTACTATATATCCTTGTTATAAGTGTATTTATATGTAGAGCTAAGGCTGTATAGATATTGTTACTTATGTTTCTTTTTAATGAAGTTACAATTTGATAAACCGCCTTATCGATAAAATTTAGATTTTCCTCACCTATTATGTTTAGGAGATTTTTTCTGTTAATCTCTTCAGATACTCTGCTTATGTATTTTGTGAAATATTTAGTTATATCTTTCTCAAGAATATTTTCTATATCTATATCTGATATACCTTTGTATTTTAATTTCTCAAGTTTTTGCTCTATAAATTCATATATGGTATTATTGGCTTTGTTATTTGGTTTTTCTGAGCTGTCATCTTTACTGGAAAATTTAAAAAATTCAATTTCCTCACCCATTAATTTATTCCATAAAATTCTATGTTCTTTTTCTTTATAAAGTCCTTCTTTAATGTATAATGGGAGGCTTGAACTATTTATTCTTACATCGGATTTTGTATTTGTGAGAAATTCTGAATAGGCTCTTGCACAAAGGAGCTGCACGTCGCTTTTTAACTGGCCAACATTATTAGGACAATTATATGATAAAAGTGCTCTCATAGTATTTAAGGATACAGAAATATTTCTGTTTAATTTTTTGCTTTCGTTTTTGAAAAAGGTTTTTATTAGGTAAAGTCTTTCTTCAAGTGTTCTTTCGCTGAGAGAAGGAATTGTAATAAGCATAGGAATTCTTCTGGTAAAGGTCTTAAGTAAAGCTGAGTTTGGATTTTCGGTTGTAGCGGATATTATAAGAACATTGGACTTTCGTATTTCATCATCCCCCATCCTTCTAAAGGTCCCCTTATCTAAAAATGTAAAAAGAGCTTCTTGACCTTCAGGTGGCAGTCGGTGAACCTCATCAAGAAATAGAATACCTCCATTTGCTTTTTCTATGAGTCCTATTTTGTCAGCATCTGCACCAGTGTAGGCTCCCTTTTTTACTCCAAAAAGCTGTGAGGTTAAAAGTTGAGGATTATTTGTATAATCTGCACAGTTAAACACTATAAAGGGAGATTTTTTATCTTTTATACCCATTTCAATAGCATATTCATGCATTAATGAGGCAAACATGGATTTTCCTACACCTGTAGCTCCAAGTATTAAACAGTTCATGCCGTTTGGAGGATAGAGAATAGCTGCCTTTAATTGTTCAACAGCTTGTTTTAAACTTATGTTATTTGTTATGAGGGCATCTAGTTTAGATTTATTGATATTAGTGTTTGAAACGTAAAATAAAACTGGTCTTCCAGAACCTTTGAAAACCTTTCCATCCTTGCACAAATTATTTAGTTCGTGGCTTACATTTGCTCTAGTCATATTCAGCATATCCGCAAGACTTTGAGCATCAATGCCTTTACCGCTAGGCAGGTCTAATAATTTATTGTAGATGTACTCTTTTTTAGTCATGATATCACCCCTATACTTAACATTATAATAGCTAAATTATAAATCAATATTGTAAATAATTCAACTTTTGCTAAAAGATGTGTTTAAACACTTTATAAATTACATAATACACTTACAAAAAACTTAAACACTATATTTTTTTTATTATATATTGCTGAATAATAGTGGTTTTAATGTTTATGTTAGTGTTTGGCACAGTATTTGCTATAAAATATATTGGCATAAAAAATATACCGTAACTATGAGGGGGTTAAAATATGGATATAGAACAAATAGTAATGAACATAATAATATATTCAGGTGATGCTAGAGGTTACTTATATGAAGCACTTAATAGTGCAAAGGAAGGAAAATACGATGAAATAGAACCTTTAATTGAAAAAGCAAATGATGCTATTGGAAAGGCTCATGATATTCAAACCACAATGTTACAGCAGGAAGCTAGTGGAGAGCCTTTAAAGGTTTCAGTATTATTTGTACATTCTCAAGATCATCTTATGACAACGATATCTGAGAAAAATATGATTATGGAAATGATTGAAATGAGAAAGCTTATAAATTCTTTATCAGATAAATTAAAATAAATTATATGGAGGAGATATTATGATAAGAATTTTATTATTTTGTAGTGCTGGTATGTCAACAAGTATGTTAGTTACAAAAATGAAAAAGGCTGCAAAAGCAAAGAATATTGAGGATGTTGAAATTGATGCACTTCCACAGGCACAGATGATAAACCATGCAGGTGATGCAGATGTAGTTTTGCTTGGACCTCAGATTAAATTTATGCTACCAAAAGCAAAGGGAATATTTGATCCAAAGGGAATTCCAGTAAGTGTAATCGATTCGGCAGATTATGGAATGCTCAATGGAGAAAAAGTATTAGAAGCTGCTTTGAAGATGGCAAAAAAGGCAAGCTAACATAAAACAAGGAGGATAAAAATGAAATTTCCAAAAGATTTTTTCTTAGGTGCTGCTTCGGCTGCATATCAAGTAGAAGGAGCATGGAATGAAGATGGAAAAGGAATCAGTAATTGGGACTTGTTCACAAAGATACCTGGTAAAACTTTTGAAGGAACAAATGGAGATGTGGCTGTAGATCATTATCACAGATACAAAGAGGACATAAAGCTTATGGCAGAAATGGGACTTGATTCTTACAGATTTTCAGTTTCATGGGCAAGAATAATACCGGATGGTGATGGTGAAGTTAATAAAAAAGGAATTGAATTTTATAACAACTTAATTAATGAGTGTTTGAAATATGGTATAGTTCCTTTTGTTACATTATACCACTGGGACATGCCAAATGTTTTAGAAGAAAAAGGTGGATGGACAAATAAACACACGGTAGATGCTTTTGTTAAATATGCAAAAACTTGCTTTGAAGCTTTTGGAGACAGGGTAAAGCATTGGATTACTTTTAATGAAACAATAGTTTTTTGCCAGAAAGGATATTTAACAGGATCACATCCACCAGGCATAATAAATGATGTAAAGAAATATTTTGAGGCAACACATAATGTTT
Organism: Clostridium neuense; assembly: GCF_045310695.1. NCBI lineage: Bacteria > Bacillati > Bacillota > Clostridia > Eubacteriales > Clostridiaceae > Clostridium > Clostridium neuense. The sequence continues at coordinate 114,882 of NZ_JBJIAA010000014.1, read as the reverse complement.
TTACTGCACATGCAAAATCAGTGCTTGAATACAAAAAACTTAGACAATTTGGAGAAATAGGAATTACTCATGTATTTTCACCAGCCTTTAGTGTAGACGATAATAAAGAAAATGTGGCTGCAGCCTATCACGCAAATCAATATGAGATTGCATGGTATTACGATCCTATTTTAAAGGGAACCTATCCTAAATATGTGCTTGATCAGTTAAAGGAAAACAACTGGACACCAGCTTGGACTGAAGAAGAGTTAAACATATTACGGGAAGCTGCGCCTAAAAATGATTTTATAGGTCTTAATTATTACCAACCTCAAAGAGTAATTAAAAATACTGTGGATGCAGAGGAACATGCCAAAGCTCATTGTGACGGGGCACCAGGTAATGCTTCTTTTGATGGTGCGTACAGAACAGTTTCCATGAAGGATAAAGTATATACGAAATGGGGCTGGGAGATTGCGCCAGATGCACTCGTAGAAGGCTTAAGACTTTTAAAATCAGAATATGGTGACATTAAATTATACATTACTGAAAACGGTTTGGGAGATGCTGATCCTATAATTGAAGATGAAGTAATGGATGTACCTAGAATAAAATTTATTGAAACTCATTTAAAGGCAGTAAAAAAGGCTATTTCTGAGGGGATAAACCTTAAAGGCTACTATGCATGGTCTGTAATAGATCTTTTAAGCTGGCTTAATGGATATAAAAAGCAATATGGTTTTATATATGTAGACCATAAAAATAATTTAGAAAGAAAAAAGAAACTTTCCTTCTATTGGTATAAAAAAGTAATAGAAGAAAGAGGAGAAAATATTTAACACTTGCTTATAAGGGAAACTTCATGTTTTTTATATGTAATTATTTATAATTTAAAATAGATGGAGTATTCCTTAATTAAAGATAAGCCACCTTGAAACTTGAAATTTATTTGTACCAAAATGCGTATTCTGGGCATTTTGGTGCACATGAATTTCAATAGTTAAAGCGGTTTATCTATATATATAAACATAACTATACTCAGGTTATGTAAGGTTCTAAAAAATCAATTAAGGGGGAATTAAAAAAATGAGTAGTAAAGTTGATACCATTCAAGAAAAACTTATACCTGGCGTAATGAAATTTGCCAACTCAAAAATCATTATGGCAATAAAGGATGGAGTTATCCTTGCAATGCCACTTACAGTTATTGGTTCTATATTTCTTTTAATACAAAATCTACCACTACCTAATCATGCTTGGGATAAGTTTATGACAAGTACATTTGGAGCAAATTGGGGACTTCCGTTTAATCAAGTTAATGGAGCAACATTTAAAATACTTGCTTTAGTATTTGTATTTGGAATAGCTTCGCAGTATGCAAAAAATGAAGGCTGTGATCCGGTTTCGTCTGGAATACTTGGAATTGTATGTTTTATAATTCTTTCACCACAATATTTAGCTCTTGATAAGGGTGTTGCAGTTGGTTCTCTTAAACTTAAAGAAGCAACTCATTTTACTGTAGACAGTGGTGTTCTTCCTTTAGATTGGATGTCTAGTAAAGGTCTTATAATGGCTATGTTTGTAGGATTAATTGTTGGATATGTATATTCTATATTTATTAAGAGGGATATTGTAATACACATGCCTGAAAGTGTACCACAGGGTGTTGCTAATGCCTTTTCTGCACTTATTCCAGCAACAGTACTTATATGTGGATCTTTTGTTCTATTTATCTTATTCCACTTAGCTACAGCAGCAACTGCATCTGAATGGGTATACAAAGTACTTCAAATTCCAATGCAGGGTATAACAGATTCATTTGGTGGTGCAATTGCGATACCATTTATTATATGTTTCTTCTGGTGGTTTGGTGTTCATGGTGCAACTCTTATTGGAGGCGTTATGAGTGCTATATATCAGGCAAATTGTCAATCAAACCAAGCTCTTATAGATAAAGGAGTTAAATTAATAACTTCTGGTGCAGGCAAAAATGCACATATAGTAGCTCAACAGTTCCAAGACAACTTTATTACAATGACTGGTTCAGGAATCACAATAGGTCTTGTTCTAGCAATGGTCTTGTTTGGAAAATCTCAAAGATTCAAGACACTTGGAAAACTTGCATTAGTTCCAGGCTTATTCAATATAAATGAACCAATATTATTTGGTCTTCCAATAGTGTTAAATCCATTTATGTTTGTACCATTTATATTAGTGCCTGTAATTGCTGGTGTACTTACTTATGTTTCTATATATACTGGTTTAGTTCCTCCATTTACCAATGTTCAAGCTCCTTGGACAACGCCTCCTATCATATCAGGATTTTTAGTTGCTGGTTGGCGAGGCGCATTGCTACAAATAGTAATATTGTTAATTGCAACAGTGATTTATTTACCATTCTTTAAAGCACAAGATAGAATATACGTTAAGGAAGAACAACAATCAATAGAGACAACAGACAACGGCATTGATATGTAAACAACTGGGGGTTTGGGCGTTAGCCCATGTGATTTGAGAACCCTAAATCAGTCCTCATTACAATAAGGGCAAATTTATAAATAATAGTCTCTTTAAAGCTGGGGGTTTGGGCGTTATTTTGAGAAGATATTAATATAGTTCTAGAAGGATAATGGGCTGACGCCCAAGCCTCATGCAAGTTTATGTGATTTGAGAACCACAAATCAGTCCTCATTACAATAAGGGCAAATTTTATAAATAATAGTCTCTTTAAAGCTGGGGGTTTGGGCGTTATTTTGAGAAGATATTAATATAGTTCTAGAAGGATAATGGGCTGACGCCCAAGCCCCATGCAAGTTTATGTGATTTGAGAACCGCAAATCAGTCCTCACTGAAAATGAAGAGTAATGTAAAATGAAATTTCTATTTGAATAACAACTAAAAACAACGAAAAGAGGGATAAGATGGCTAAGAAAATATTTAAATTAAGTATTACAGGAAAGCCAGAAGATTTTAATATAGATTATAAGTCCTCCACAAATTTCGGAGTAAACTTTAGTGCATGCGGTTATGAAGGAACCGAACAAGAAAAATATGATAAGTTTTATGAAGATCTTAAAACAAATGGAGATATTCAACCTGTAAATATTAAAGTTAATATGACAACACAGTCAACTGGAAGAGTTCTTCCAAAAACTGAAATATTCAAAATAACGAAGGTTGAAGACTTTATAAAAAGATTGGCAAGATAGCAATATATTAAAATAATAGTTATGTAACCATTACAAACCTCAAAAAAATATCTGTACCAAAGTGCTAATACTGTGGCATTTTGATGCAGATATTTTTTGTTTGGTGTATAATTAAAAAGCACTTATAGATGAATAACGTGAAAGATTTAAATTATCAAGTTGTCTATCTAAAGGTAAAACACTCTGAAAATTGAAGTTTATTTGCACCCAAATGCTGTCTTATGGGCATTATAGTGCACATGAATTTCAATAGTTGAAACGTTTACCTATAGTGAAACTAGTTAAACTACAAACTATTTATGCACCATAATTCTTTGAAAATTGGTATTTTCAAATATAAATAGTTTAAGTTTCGCAGTAGTGTTTCACTATATAAATATAAGAAAGGTGATGAGCGAATGATAAAAGCAGTAATATTTGATATGGATGGTGTAATAATAGATAGTGAACCAATACATTTAGAGTTTGCTATGGAGCTTTTTAAAAAACTTGGAGTAATTATGAGTAATGAGGAGTATAGCAAATTTATAGGAACAACATCGCAGTATATGTGGGATACTATAAAAAAGAAATATAATCTCAATAATAAAGTGGAAGAGTTAATTGAAATGGAGAGGAATGGTTTTTTCGAATTCTTATCGTCTCCAGATATGACAATAAAGCCAATAGAATATATACCAGAGCTTTTGAAAGCTTTGCACGAAAATAATTATAAAGTAGCATTAGCATCCTCTTCTCCTATAAGAGTTATAGAGTTTATAATAAACAGCTTTAAAATAAGAGATTATTTTGATGAGATAGTTACAGGGGACTTTGTTAAAAGAAGTAAACCAGAGCCAGATATATTTTTATATGCAGCAGAAAAGCTTGGTGTTTTACCACAAGAATGTGCTGTTATAGAGGATTCACATAATGGGGTTTTGGCAGCTAAAAGAGCAGGTATGAAGTGTATAGCCTATAGAAATTTAAACTCTGGGAACCAAGATATATCTAAAGCTGATAGAATTATAAACGCATTTAATGAGTTAGATATCAACAATCTATAGATAAACTGCCTCAAGTATTGAAATTGATGTTTAAGAAGTTAAGGGTTTTAATTAGTAATGTGAATTGAAACCCTTATCGTATTTTGCTCTAAATTCCAATATAAGTTGTTTGATACTTGAAATTTTAGTAAATGTACCTTTTACTGTGCCTAATGTTTTATTGACATAAGTAAAGGACATTTTTTTTATTTTTGTATCATATTATTTGGAGATATTCAATATATTTTTCAATATGGGAAAAAATATGCAAAATGTACTTGTTTTCATATGATAAAATCACAAATATTACTTAAATTTTAATTGAATTAAAAAAAGTATTAAATAAATATTGACGGTTTATGAATTTAATGTTAAGATTTTTAGGTATGATATTTATAAAAAAGTTAAATATACCAAAATGTATATTTAATGGAGGGGGAGAATATATGAGAAATATTAAAAAAAAGTCTTGGAATGATAGTTATATTACTATTAATTCCAGCAATGTTAATCGGTTGTGGTGGACCTAAGGTGAAAGCTGATGAATCAGCAAAGATACTATTTAACTTTTTCATAAAAGGTGATAAAAGTGATGTATCAAAAATAATATCGGATCAAAGTGATATAAATAAAGCAGCAAAAGCAGAAAAAGATGAATTTACAAAGATTTTTAAAGATGGATTTGTAAAACAAAATTTGATAATAAACGATAGTCAATGTGATAGAATATATGCAGCATATCAAAATGCTTTAAAGAAGGTTACAGTAACAACAAAGTCATCTGATGAATCAAAAACAGCAACAGTTAGTATTAAGACAACATATATAGAATTACCTTCTATTGCTCAAAAGGCACAAAGTGATGCACTTGCGAAAGTACAAGCTATGTAGCTTACAGATGTAATTAAGGTAAGACAAGAATTTGCAAAAGCTTATATAGATGAACTTGAAAAAGATTTAAATGCTGCCAAGCCAACAACTGCAACTAAGGAAAAATCTTTTAAATTTGTTTTAAAGGGTAACAATTGGCTTCCAGAGGACAGTTTTGAATATGGAAAAGATGTTGGAACTATGGTTTCTGGACAATAATTTAGAATAACTTCTTACAATAAAAGAGGGAAACATTGATAATTATTTAATTTGTAATTTATGAAGATTACGGTTGAATAATTTTTAGTGGAACATCCTCTTTTTAATTTGCGTATTATGAATTTTGTTAAGTTTATCTAATTTACTAAGGGGAGAAAGTATGAAAAGTATAAAAAAGAGCATTGGAATGTTAGTAGTATTACTATTAATTCCAGCAGTATTAATTGGATGTGGTGGTCCAAAAATAAAAGCTGATGAGTCAGCAAAAATATTATTTAACTTTTTTGTAAAAGGTGATAAAAGTGATATATCTAAAATAGCATTAAATCAAAGTACAATAAGTAAATTGAAAAAATCAGAAAAAAGTCGATTTAATGGGCAACTTTTAAATTATTCGTTTTCAAAGGGAAATATAATGGTTGATGTTGATGAGTGTAATAGAATATACGTAGCATATAAAAATTCATTAAAACATATTACATTAACATCAAAAGTAGTATCTTCAGATTCAAAAACATCAACTGTTAGTGTTAAGACAAACTATATAGATTTACCAGCCATTGAAGAAAACGCACAGAAGGATGCAGCAGCCAAGGTTAAATCAATGGGACTTACAAATAACACAAACCATACGGATTTATCAGCCAGTGAACAAAATGATGCACTTGCGAAGATTAAATCAATGGGGATTGAAAACACTCTTAAGGAAAAACAAGAACTTGAAAAGGCTTATATAGACGAGCTTGAAAAAGATTTAAATGCTGCTAAGCCAGGAACTGCAACCAAAGAAAAAACTTTTAAATTTGTTTTAAAAGATAATAACTGGCTTCCAGAAGATAGTTCTGATTATGTGGAACAAATAGAAGATATGGTTTCTAATCAATAAAGAATTAAGACTGTTGCAATATTTTTAACTATTAGTGTAATAGTCTTGGTTTTACACAATAGGAGGTATATAGGAATGAAGAAACGTATAGGAATTGTGGTAATCATGCTTTTGATTCCTGCAATGTTAATTGGGTGTAAACCTAAAGTTGCGGCAGATGAATCCGCAAAGATTTTAGCTGATTTTGCTATAAAGAATAATAGTTCAGAAATAAGCAAGCTAGGTGACACAAAGAGTGATATATATTTATCAATGGAAAAACAAAAAAATGAATTTAAAAAAGGTTTTAAAGAAAGCTTTGAGAAATCATCTGGCATGACTATAGATGATGAAAAAGTTGATGAATTTTATAAAGCTTATGTTAATGCAATGAAGAAAATAACCATAACAACAAATAAAATTTCTGAAAATGGTAAAACAGCTAAGGTAAATGTTAAAGTAACATATATAGATTTGAAGTCAATTGTTTTTGCTGGTGTAAATAAAATGTTGGATTTGGAGAATAGCGGCAAAGGTGAAAGCGAATTGGTTGACGATTATATGGATAATATAGTAAAGGGCCTAAAAGATGCTAAACCATCTACGAAGACCAAAGAAGCAACTTTTAACTTTATAATAAAGGATAATATCTGGATTCCAGAGGATGCACATGGATATTTTAAGAAAATTTCAGATTTATCTTTAGGTGATCTTGAAACAGAGTTAAATAAGTTAAAAATTGATCCTGATAAATCAGCCACAATGCTATTTAATTTTTATATAAAAGGTGATAGAACAGGATCTGCTAAAGAATTTGCAGAATTAACTGGTAAGGATTATAGCGATAAAATAGAAAAAATGAGACAAGAAGCATTTAAGAATTCCTTTAGAAGTACTTTTACGGAACAAGGAATGACTATAAGTGATGATGATTGTAATAAAATTTATTCTGCATATCAAAATGCAATAAAAAGTATTACAGCAACATCAACCAAGCTCTCTCAGAGCGGAAATGCTCCTGGAAATACCGCTGTAGTTAGTGTTAAAGCAAATTACATTGATATTGCAGGTGTTTCTAAAACAGCAGGTTCAGAGGCAGTTTCAGATATTAAAGCAATGGGCTTAACAGACGAGGGCCAAGCAAAAAGTGAATTTGTAAAGTCATTTGTAAATCATCTTCAAAAAGATTTAAATGCTGCAAAACCAGGAACTGAAACAAAAGAAAAAACTTTTACATTTGTTTTAAAAGGTTTCATGTGGATGCCAGTAGATAGTCGTGATTTTGGAAATCAAATTGAAAGTATGATTTCAGGACAGTAAGAAAAATGCGAAGGAATAATGCTTTGTCGCGTTAAAAAAGTCCTATAAATCTAAGGTTCAAAAATCATAAAATACTAAGATATTTCAATAACTCGCTGAAAAAATGCTCAGACAATTGAAATATCTAAGTATTTTACAATTTTTGAGCCAAGATTTATTAGGACTTTTTTAAATCGTTCCTTCAGTATTGTTCCTTCGCCCTCATGGTAATTCGAGGAAAAAATTCCTCCGTATCTACGGAATTTTAGGTATGAATCTTTGCAATGAAGTAATCTTTTCATAACTAAAGTAAGGTAATAGCGCTGAAGAAGCAATTTAAAAAGTGCTATTACCTTATTGTGTAAGCTCTTTCTCGAGTTCTGCAATTTTATCTGCAAACTGAGGTAGATGTTTCTTGTGGGCAATTAGCATTTCGTCTAATAATTGTTTAGCAATTTGGCCGCTGGGTACTAATGGGTTAACTATAAATGCATGGAGTGCTTTGTTGTAATCACCAGTAACAGCGGCTTTTATAACCGTTTCTTCCATACCCTTCATGAGCTGAAGTAAAGCTCTTGGTGCGGAATCAAACTTGCCCCAGTTTAATGGTACAGGACCATTTGAAGTGATAACTGCAGACACTTCAACAATTGAATCGTATGGCAAGTCCGAAATAGTTCCATTATTTTGAGTGCTTACGACCATTTGAGTCTGCTTGTTATTGTATATAGAATTTATAATTTCGCAGGCAGCATCAGAATAGTAAGTTCCACCACGTTTTGTTAGTTGTTCTGGTTTGTAGTTTAAATTAGGATCTTTATATAATTCAAATAATTCAGCTTCTATGCGTTTAACATTTTCTGCTCTTGTTTCACCCTTCTCAAATTCTTTAAGCTCATTCTTTAACATGTCATCTGTAATGTAGTAGTAGCGATGATAGGAGCATGGTAAAATTCCAAGATCTTTTATTTGTTCATAAAGCATTGGAATGTCCTTTATGTTTTCCATACCTTTCAATTTCTTAGTACTGGATGGATTATAAACAGCTTCTATAACCTCAGAGGTTCTTTCAATGCCATTTTTATCCCATACGCGGTGCCAGTGAAAATGGTTTAAACCTGCAAACTTAAAATTTAAATCCTCTATTGGGATATCTAAGGCTTCACTTGCCATCATTATATAACGTATAGGTACATTACATAATCCAACTGTTTTGCTCCATCCTCCATATTTAATGGCAGCTTCAGTAATCATGCCTGATGGATTAGTGAAATTTATAAGCCAAGCATTTGGACATAATTCTTTCATATCATTAATAATATCAAGTATAACAGGAACAGTTCTAAAAGCTTTAAACATACCTCCAGCACCATTTGTTTCTTGACCAATTATTCCATGACTTAGAGGAATTCTTTCATCCTTAATACGCGCATCAAGAAGTCCAACTCTAAATTGAGTTGTTACGAAATCTGCATCCTTTAAAGCTTCACGACGATCTAAAGTTAAATGAACCTCACAAGGGTAACCAGAGGCTTTCCACATACGCTTTGCCATAGCACCTACGATTTCTAATTTCTCTCTTCCCTCTTCGATGTCAACTAACCATATTTCTGTTAGAGGAAGCTCCTTATAACGTTTTATAAAACCCTCCATTAGTTCTGGAGTGTAGCTGCTGCCACCACCAATTGTAACAATTTTTAACTTTTTCATAAGTGTTATTCCTCCTTTTTAGTTGGAAGCACAGGGTATTATAGTGAAACTAGCTCTGCTTCCACTTAAAGATAATTCATAATTTGATAATAACAGATAATGAAAAAGAGGAGCCCTTCATCCTGCAATGGATTTTTTCATATTTTGAAAATATTAATGAATTTTGAAGTGCATAAGTTAATTAAAATTAGATAGCTCATCCTTGTAGTAGGTTAAATAGTATCTATTTAAAAGCAGTTCTATAAAAATCATGAGCTTGTAACGTCCACCTTTGGATGAATCGTTATTTCCCATAAATAAAATCTCATCAAACATATTACACAATCTTACCCTAGGATTTTGAGTAATTAAAACTAACTTTTTGTTATTTGCTTTTAATTTTATAATAATGTCTCTGGAGGATTCTATAAAGTTACCGTCTACTGAGAAAAATAGTGACAGTTCATTTTCATAGTCATCAGTACTTAAATTGGCATTAGTAAGGTCATAGTATTTGGAACATTTACCTAAAGAAAGCATGGATAATTGATAGAACTTGGCAAGAGAGCCTGGAAGCAAAAATGCATATAAGGATATGGAATTAGCATTATAAATCAGTTCATTTATTTTATCTATTTTTTTAAAATCAACATTGTTTTTTAAACCTTGAAGTGAGGTGCAAATATCGTCTATATAATTATTTAGAATATCATTGTCGTGTAACATATCAAATTTCATATGCTCAATATTGTCGTTCATATTCATAAATCTGTACAGTTTATAAGATTGAGAGTATTCTTTTAACTCGATAAAATTTTTGAAGCCAAGCAGTCTAACAAATCTTGAAACTGTGGAAATGGAGGTGAAAGAAATAGCTGCAAACTTTTCAATAGTCATATGCTTGAAATTTTCCAAGTTTTCAATAAGATTTTTAGATAATATTTTGTACGTATTGTTGTAGTCTGAACCATTTAGTATTCTTTGCAATTTTAAATATAATTCACTATTGAAATTTTTCATAGAAACCTCCATGTGTTATGTAAATTCTTAATATAATTATATTTTATCATATTACTCTATTTTTAAAGCATCTTAGTATAAAAAATACTACCACTTATTCTGCTTTTATGGTTTTGAAATTATTTGCGATATATAATTTAATTATTGAGAGGGGGATAAGCATTGAAGGTTGATTTAAAAATAGATTCTGAATTTAATGAGAGTAAGCTTATTATAGAGTCACCAGAAATGACAGAAGAAATAGAGGCTGTTTTGAAATTTTTAAAGCATGTGGCAAAAAGGCATATCATAGGTAGTAAGGATGAAAAAATGTATATTCTTGATCCTGATAACATATTCTTTTTTTACAGTGAAAACAAAAAGATAATAGCTCAAACTAGAGATACTTCATATGAGGTCAAAGAAAAGTTATATGAACTTGAAGAAGAATTTGAAAACACATCTTTTATAAGAATATCAAAATCGGTTATTGCTAATGTAGACAAGATTAAGAATTTGGAGATGTTCTTCAATGGAACTATGTGCGTTAATTTTATTAATGGGAAACAGGAATATGTGTCTAGAAAATATGTAACAAAGATAAAGCAGTATTTGAGTATTGGAGGTAAGTAGATATGAATTATTTTAAGGAAGTATTAAAAAGGGGAACTATGGGAATTAGCGTGGGAGTTTCTATATCAGCGGTAGTATTTTGCATAATGGCTTTTGAAATTGATATAAACGGTAGTGTAGCAGTAAAGCCAATTGTGAATGATTTTTTAATTTCAGCTGTACTTGGATTTTTGTTGGCATCATCATCAGTTATATTTAATGTAGAAGGATGGAGTTTTTTAAAGAAAACTATTCTTCATTTTATAACAATTGTAACTGCGTTTTCTATAGCATCCGTTTTAGGAGATTGGATGCCAGAAGGGGTAGTCCCAAAGTTAGTATATGCATTGATTTTTATAACGCTTTATGTTGTTATGTGGTGTTCTTATAAAATTTATTGGAAATTAAAAATAAATGAAATTAACTCAAAACTTCAAAGAAAAAAATAATTATTCATGCAAAATTTTTTTATGATAATTGATTTTTAAACTTCAATGTGTAATCATGAAGATATTAAGTATTTATATACTGGAGGAATAGGAAAAATGGATAATGGAGAATGGATTGCAAGCTGGAGCTATAGGATGGTTGATCTTGAATGTGACCCAATGGAGGTTGAAAACGAAACTCAACACATGATTATTAAGAATAATATTGAAGGTGAAAAAGTAAGACTGCTATTATCAAATGAATGTGGCAGACAAACTTTAAAAATAGAAGAAGCCTTTATAGCGCTATCAAAGGATGGAAAAAACGTAGATAATAAAAATTGTGTTCCAGTAACCTTTGAAGCTTCAAAAACAATTGAATTACTGCCTGGAAAAATACTGTATAGTGATCCAGTAGAGCTCAAGGTTCCAGTTGGACAAGATATAGTAATTTCCATGTATGTTAAGGATAAAGTTAAGGTTGATTGTATAGGCAGCATGCAATCTAGAATTTTAACTAAAACCATAATAAAAGAGGGAAATACCTGTAAAACGGAATGTATAGAATATACGGACGAGGATATGAGAGAAGCTTTTTATGCATTGGCACGAATCGAAATCTTTACTAAGAATAAAGTGAGAAGAATAGTTGCTTTTGGGGATTCTATTACAAATCATTCACATTGGGACAGTGAACTTGGAAGGCTTTTATATGAAAAATACCCTGGAAAAGTTGCAATTATAAACAGGGGGATTTCAGGCAATAGAATACTTCATGATGCTTCACGTTGTGGTGGATGCCTGGGGCTCTTTGGAGAAGCTGGAATTTCTAGATTTGAAAAAGATGTTTTTGAATCAAATAAAGCAGAGGTTGTAATAGTACTAGAAGGTGTTAATGATCTCATCCATCCCGGTTATGATGCTGATATAAGTGAGAAGGTAACTGGAGCTGAAATGATAGAGGGATTAAAAAAATATGTGAAAATTTCACATAAGCATGATGCAAAAATTTTTCTTTGTACAATACTTCCATTTAATGGCTTTATGGACCGTTTTACGGAAGAGATGGAGCAGAAAAGGCAGGAAGTGAATGAGTGGATAAGGACAAATAATTTTGCTGATGGATACTTTGATTTTTCAGACTACGTAAAGGATGACAGCGATGAAACTAAGATGAAAGAAGAGTACGACTGCGGCGATCATCTTCATCCAAATGCAGCAGGTGGAAAGAAAATTGCAGGAGAGATGGATTTAAAAAAGTTAGTGGAAGATTAATAAATAAATTATAGACTAAAATGAAGCGGTTGTTCATTTTTATAAAAAAATAAAGAGTGATGACAATGAGTAAATTTTCAAATTTATTAAAGATGATAATACTCTTAAGAAGTAATGGCAAGATGAAAATTTCTGATATTTCAAGAGAACTTGAAGTTGACGAGAGAATGGTTAGAAAATACAAAAAAGATTTAGAATTAGCTCATGTATACATTAAATCGACAACGGGAAGTAACGGAGGATATTCACTAGAAGGATATGATCATTTATTAAACCTTGATATAGATGAAGATGAATATTCTGCACTAAGTATTGCTAATAGTGAACTTAGGCAATCTAATTTTATATATTTAGATGAAATAAATTCACTTACAGATAAAATAATGGTAGCTAAAAAAATAAAGGACAAGCAAATAAATGATGTTGAGTATTTTATAAAATCAGATGTATCAATAGAGCAAGATAAGAAAAAATTATTGGATGTGCACAAAGCTATTATAACTAAATCTAAAATAAGAATAAGATATTTTGCTTTAAGTTCAGGCGAAAGTAATAGAATTATTCACCCATATGCACTTATAAATTATAGAAATGCTATTTATGTCGCTGCATATTGTGAAAAAAGAAATAGTATTAGGGATTTTAAAATATCAAGAATGCTTGAATACGAGGTGCTTTCTGAAAAGTTTATTTTCCCAAAGAATTTTTCCCTTAAGGAATATATGAAAAACAATTTTGGCATATATAGAGATGGGATATATGAATTGAAGCTTCACATTTTTTATCCTATGTCATACATAGTAAGTGAAAAAATGTGGGTTAACAATCAAAAAATAACCTGGAAGAATGATAAATCCATAATATTTGAGGCAACTATGGAAGGCAAAACTGAAATTATAAGTTGGATACTTAGTATGGGAAGCAAGGTTAAAGTTTTGGCGCCAGAGGAACTTAAATTAAAGATTAAGGATGAAGCTGAAAGCATAAAGGAATATTATAAATAAATTAAAAGATTGAATTTTCAATACCATATTCATTCTGATAAACTAGAAGTTGACTTAGAGTATAATTGATAGGGTACAGTAAAGGTGTAAGTATACACTTTAAGCTTAATGTTTTATTAGTACACAAAATATAGTGGTAGACGGGTTGAATACTATGTTTAACTATTGCATAAGCATTAAATTTTGCAGTGAACCTCATTTTTTGAGAAATAGCGTTAAGAGCTTGATATTGAAGCCATAAAGTGACTTTGTTATAATATTAACATGCACTACTGGAGGTTCACTGCAAATGAATGTGATTTTATAACTTTATGGAGCCATAAAAGTGAGGAAAAATGGGGATTTAGAGTTTTTGGAATTTTGGTTTTATAAGAACTATGTGGTATGTAAATGATTCTTGTGAATTTGATATTAATACAATGCAATTCGTTTTATAAGAACTATGTGGTATGTAAATGCGACAGCCCACGAAGGGTTGTTGGCTTTATGATTTGTTTTATAAGAACTATGTGGTATGTAAATATTAATTATAGATGATTTAGGAACCGAACCGGACAAGTTTTATAAGAACTATGTGGTATGTAAATTTCATATGGATTAATTTAAATAAAGGTGAAGTTATGGTTTTATAAGAACTATGTGGTATGTAAATTTTTAATAACCTCCAAAAGTTTTATATCTACTTGACAGTTTTATAAGAACTATGTGGTATGTAAATTCTTTCATTGCCCATTCTTTTAAACGTTTTTCAATTTGTTTTATAAGAACTATGTGGTATGTAAATATTGTATAACCATCTTCAAATTGAATATTCCATAAAGGTTTTATAAGAACTATGTGGTATGTAAATATATGAAGGTCTGATAATATATATAATTCCAAGTCTTGTTTTATAAGAACTATGTGGTATGTAAATTCACAATATATTCACTGTTGTTGCATTGCGAACTTAGTTTTATAAGAACTATGTGGTATGTAAATATGTCCTGTACTTGAATTGCTGTTTGCTCCTTTTCTGTTTTATAAGAACTATGTGGTATGTAAATCGAATTTGCTCATATGTATTATTGGGAACATGGAAAGTTTTATAAGAACTATGTGGTATGTAAATTCTTTTATTTATATTATATCACAAACAATATAAATAGGTTTTATAAGAACTATGTGGTATGTAAATGTTGAATTAAATACTCTAAATCTTCCATATGTCTTAAGTTTTATAAGAACTATGTGGTATGTAAATATCGCTAATTACTTAGCAAGAATCATGCCAAACCAGTTTTATAAGAACTATGTGGTATGTAAATTGTTTAGATATACAATTAAAAGATATAAATTTTAGATGTTTTATAAGAACTATGTGGTATGTAAATGTAAACTACATTAAAACCGATTATAGAGCCATATAAGTTTTATAAGAACTATGTGGTATGTAAATTCTTCACATTTTGCAAAGAATTTTATTCCTTGTCCTTGTTTTATAAGAACTATGTGGTATGTAAATTTTAATCGAACTCTATAAGGTTCAACTATATATTTAGTTTTATAAGAACTATGTGGTATGTAAATCCGGATCATCAAACGAATCAATAATTTTATACATAAAGTTTTATAAGAACTATGTGGTATGTAAATTTCATGGAATTTATGAGGGGAGGAAAACAGAGTGTCTGTTTTATAAGAACTATGTGGTATGTAAATTAATTTTTTATTCATTTCCCATTCCTCCTATATAGGTTTTATAAGAACTATGTGGTATGTAAATGAACTTATAGTTTCATACAATGCTTCTTGTAATACATGTTTTATAAGAACTATGTGGTATGTAAATCCTAAATAGATTCTAAAACAAGTTTATTATCTAAGTGTTTTATAAGAACTATGTGGTATGTAAATATTAATGCTACTGCTGCTGCTACAACCCAAGTCCAAGTTTTATAAGAACTATGTGGTATGTAAATGTAATTCACTTAATCCAAAGTTTTTTATTGCTGATTGGTTTTATAAGAACTATGTGGTATGTAAATTCTGTTGCATCTATTCTTATTACTACAACCTTGTTTGGTTTTATAAGAACTATGTGGTATGTAAATGACTATAAGAATAAAGATTTTTGGGAAATAATGTGCAAGTTTTATAAGAACTATGTGGTATGTAAATGACGAGTTAAAAGAATGGATTAAGATAGATTATGGGGTTTTATAAGAACTATGTGGTATGTAAATAAAGAAGCTAAAAAATTTATAAAAAAAGAAGCTGTAGGTTTTATAAGAACTATGTGGTATGTAAATCAAACTCAATACCTACTGCTGTTAAATCTGTAGTAACGTTTTATAAGAACTATGTGGTATGTAAATGAAGATGTTGTTGAAAAAATAAAACCTACTGATACGTTTTATAAGAACTATGTGGTATGTAAATTTGTGCTTTAATATCTTTTATCTTTAGAAATATCCTTGTTTTATAAGAACTATGTGGTATGTAAATATTAAAGCTAATTCAAATTTCTTTAATCAGCATATAGGTTTTATAAGAACTATGTGGTATGTAAATACAGTTAGTCAAGCGGATCCTAGATTTTGGGTAGTAAGTTTTATAAGAACTATGTGGTATGTAAATATATGAAATGTGCAATTCTTTTAGACTTTTTATCAAGTTTTATAAGAACTATGTGGTATGTAAATTTATTGCGGCTATTGGGGAGATAGCAAGGAAAGACGTTTTATAAGAACTATGTGGTATGTAAATTTTATCTGGCTTGCTCCATATGTATTCAACCACGTTGTTTTATAAGAACTATGTGGTATGTAAATGATTAACAGAATTACCAAATAAAACTATTAAAGCTTTGTTTTATAAGAACTATGTGGTATGTAAATTGGAAAACTTCATCCATTGTAAAATGCATAAAAGAAGGTTTTATAAGAACTATGTGGTATGTAAATGAAGGTGTAAATTTATCCAACATAGGTAAATTAAGTTTTATAAGAACTATGTGGTATGTAAATCAATTAATACATTCTTTCATATATACCCTCCTATATGTTTTATAAGAACTATGTGGTATGTAAATATGAATGAGCAAGCAACTATTTCTAGTGTAAAATCGTTTTATAAGAACTATGTGGTATGTAAATATGCCTAATGGAAACTTAAATGTTAGAAAAATGATTGTTTTATAAGAACTATGTGGTATGTAAATGTTTATGTTCTTTTTCAAGCAATTTAGTTGCATACTTGGTTTTATAAGAACTATGTGGTATGTAAATTATATCATGTCAAATAAAAGGACATAAAGCGGACATATTTTATAAGAACTATGTGGTATGTAAATTCAATATTGTGAATTCCAGCAAATTCATTCGTATTAGTTTTATAAGAACTATGTGGTATGTAAATTTATAATCTTTTAATCTCTGTAAAATAACCTTGCTTGTTTTATAAGAACTATGTGGTATGTAAATTAATTTGAATATCTAAAAGATTTCTTATTCTTTCACGTTTTATAAGAACTATGTGGTATGTAAATTAAAGAGCGTAGTAATCCATAGCGATTTGTAGTTGTGTTTTATAAGAACTATGTGGTATGTAAATAAAGTTTACTTAATTCAGCAACAACTGATTCATATGTTTTATAAGAACTATGTGGTATGTAAATAATAAAGAAATAGCTGTTAAGAAAACAATTAAAAAAGGTTTTATAAGAACTATGCGGTATGTAAATTACAAAGGCAATTAAAAAAGAACGAAAAAATGGTTAGTTTTATAAGAACTATGTGGTATGTAAATAGATGATACTTTAGAGGGAGTATGTTTCGCAAGATAGTTTTGTAAGAACTATGTGGTATGTAAATGCAATAGCCTTTTTCATTACATAAAGCTGTTATCTCGTTTTATAAGAACTATGTGGTATGTAAATTATAATAGTTTCTAATTTCAAAAACTAGTATTATAAGTTTTATAAGAACTATGTGGTATGTAAATTTTCTAAGGATACACAAGACTTAATATTATCTTTATGTTTTATAAGAACTATGTGGTATGTAAATACTGATGAGAATAAGAAGTTGTGTAAAGAATATGAAAGTTTTATAAGAACTATGTGGTAGTAAGTTATGTTCAATCAAGATATGTCCTTGCAAGTCATTCATGTTTTATAATAACTATATGGTACAAAACTTAGTAAAATTATAAAAAATGTATTGTAGAGTAAATGAAAAATATCAATTTCGTCTTTGGTGGATTTATGTAACTCAGTTGGTTGGAGTAAAATGTAACAACAATTAAGAAATTTTAAGACTTTGTTTTTATACAATACTTTGTGAGCAGCTTGAGTCATATAAAATGAAAAATCGTTTAAAAGAGAGTTAGGCTAGCAATAAATTAGAAATAAGAGTTGACGAGAAAAATGCTTGGAGATAAAACAGGAATTCTAGATGTAAGAGCAAAAACAAAAGATGGAATGCAACTTGATATACATTTTATTGAAATACCTAAATTTAATGAATTAAGAAACAAAAATTTAAAGAAAGATAAACTGCAAGGGTGGCTAATATTTTTGAGGGATGACATATCTGAAGAAACTTTAAAGGAGTTGATAGATATGGACAAAGAAATAAAAAAGGCGGAAAAAACGTTGGAATATTTAAGCAGTGATCCAAAGACAATAGAATTATATAGGGCCAGGGAAAAGGCACTTCATGAAAGAGCGAACATGATAAGTAGTGCTAAAGAAGAAGGAATAAAACAAGGAATAAAACAAGGAATTGAAAGAGGAGAGCAGCAAAAAGAAATTTTAATTGTAAAGAACTTATTATCAATGGGAATGGATACTGATTTTATAGCTAAAGCATCTGGCTTGGATGAAGAAAGAATTGAAGAAATAAAAAGAAAATTAAATTAGAAAGAAATTTAAGAAATATGATTTTTTATAATAATTATGTAGTATGTAAATTCTTAATAATATTAAGTAACATTTATTTTAAGGTTTATATTAATTGATAGGAATACTAGTTGCAAATAACTATAACGCAACTAGTGTTTTTCTATTTGCACCAAAATAAATATATATTAACGAATAAAATATAAGGACTTAGCAAAGGTAGTTAAATTACTACAATTGCTGGTTGCATGTTATTATACTGCAATTAGTATTTCTTTATTGAAAAAAGTAATAAAAACTTTTTATTGTGACATTCATAGTTCCTAAATATTTGATATAATGTAATCCATAAGGAGAGTTTACAGAAAGAAGGTGAAAAGAATGAGGATGAAATGTACTTTTAAAACAGAAAAAATTCCAATAGCTTATCATATGATGTTTGTTAGTATGATAAAAGAAGCTCTAAAAAAAGAAGATGAAGCTTATCTAAATAAATTATACTACTTTAAAGACAAAAAAAATAAAAAATCCAAAAATTTTGTTTTCTCCGTTTATCTGAGAGATTATCAAATGAATAAAGATGAAATAAAAATTAATGGAACTGTAGAGTTTAATATATCTTCTCCAGATGCGGAGTTTATGCTAAAACTCTATAATGGCATACTAAAGAAAAAATCATTTCCGTATAAGACAATCTATAATATGGATGAACTGAGAATATCCATTCAACCTGAGAAAAATATTTCAGCAGAAGAACTGTGTTTTAAAACGTTATCACCAATTTATATGAAAAATAAAAGTGGACAAGTAGTCTTACCTACAAGTGATGAATATTCTAAAGAGTTTAATTATATTCAAAATACGATTCTTAAAAATTATAGGGGATATGGCTTAAAAAGAAATATTGAATTTACACCTGTTTTGATGAAAGAAAAAGTAGTTAAGGAAGAAATAGAAGACTTTACAAAGATTTCTGGTAAGAAGTTATACTATGTAGAAGCTTATTCTGGAATATTTAAACTATGTGGTGATGTATCTGATTTGCAGGATATTTATAAACTGGGAATTGGATTTAGAAGGAATCAAGGATTTGGAATGATAGAGGTGGTATAGGGTGAAAATTAAAGCTTACCTGAATGACTGGTTTTATAACATGGGCATCATCGGTTTTATAAGGATACTTGAAAATTCCGATATGATAAATGAAATAGATATGAGATATAATTATATAGAATTTGATAGCAGTATTTTAAAAGAATTTGGAAAGTATTATTTTGACTATTTTATGGCTAGATATGATGTACCAAAGGATAGGTTGAATAGGTATCAAAGCCAAAAAGCTTATATTAAGAAAAGGAATGAGTACAAAGATGGCATAAAGTATTTAAAAAAGACAGTAACAGATGTAGCAAATAAATTTAAAGGAACTGAAAATGAAGCAGATTTAAAAAATATAGCAGATGAGATTTCAAAAGTAAAAAATGAGGAGCAATTTGAAATTTTAAATGAGCAATATGAGAGATTTAAAGAAGTTTTGGAAAGAGAAGAAGTCTCAGAAAAACTTACGCTTAATAAAGTTAGAAGTATTCTATCGGATCAATACTTTGGTCAGGCTAGTTTTTTACAAAAGACAGCAGCAGCTAAAAGGCTAGATGAGCAAAGAAAGATAGCAGAGAAAGATTATATACTACCAATATATGAAATGGGTAAGCTTATGGATGCTTATTCAAATAAATCTTTTGATGAAGCTAAAAAATGCATTGATGAATATTTAAGCTTAGATAAAAAATGTAGGGATAAAAATGTTGACAGAATTTACAATAAAATAAATAAAAAAATTGAAAAGTCAAAGGATATAAATTCAATTAATGAAGAATTAAATTCTCCTAAATTATATAACTGTTCTTTATGTGGTGAATTTAAATCCTTAGGTGATGATTTTGAGGAAAAAATATTTGTGCCACTTGGTATTAGTAATAGCAATGCAAATAATTTGTTTTGGAATTTTAATAGTAAGTTTCCAATATGTAATGTATGTAAATTAATATTATTTTGTACACCAGCAGGTGCTACAGATTTGTTTAAGGGTTATATAGAAGGCGACTATAAGGATAAGACTTATTTTGGATTTCTTAATTATGATACGGATATATCTAAATTGTATAAAGAAAATGAAAATTTTTATAACAGAAAAGATAAAGAATCACCATACAATCAAATTATATTAGATATAGTTGAGGAAATTGGAGTTAAGAGCGAATGGGAACTTCAAAATATACTTTTTGTTGAATTTGATGTCAACGGTAAAAACTGTAAATTGAATTATTTTAATATTCCGAGATTTTTGGCGAAATTCTTTGCGGGTAAACAGGGTAAAGAACTTAATAATATAAAGAATGAAAAGTTTAAATCAGAGCTTGTTGATTTGATTTTAAAAAATATTGATATTAAATTTGCCATTGATAAAAAGTTAAGGCAGGACATTAAAAGTGGATACAACGCTTTAGATTGCTATATAGCTTGCAAAACTAGATATTATTTAAATATGTATAGGGAGGGGAAAGATGATATGAAAAGCAAAACATTATTTTTTATATATAAAAGTGGACAAGACATAAATAAGTATTTTACTGAACATAGTGGAGAAAACAAAATATCAGGTATAGCTTATAAAATGCTAAATTCAGTTAGAACCGGAAATAAGAATGATTTTATGGATGCTGTACTTAGAACGTATATGGCAGCAGGGCAAAAACAAGTTCCACAAATTTTCTCTGAAATTTTTTCGGATGAGGATTCAGAATTTGAATCAGTTGCACAGACATTTATAGCAGGACTTATATCCAATGAAACACCTAAAAAACAAGAGGGGGCAAATAAAAATGAATAAAGGATTAACTTTAACTGTAGTTTTTCAAGCACAAAGTTTAAATTTTGGAGAGGGAATTGCAAATATATCTGAGCTTAAAAAATTAACAAGAGGAAATGGAAATTTATATACGTTTGCCTCAAGACAATGCTTAAGATACGATATTGTAAGACTTGGAAGTATGTTTTACAATTGGAATACTCAAGTTGTGGACAAGAGTAAGGGAACAGTACAGTTTAGAGATGATTGTACAATAAAAGATTCAGAAGAAATGGATTTATTCGGATATATGAAAACAGCAAAAAAAGGTGATGATGAAAAAGGGGGCTCAAATGTAAGAAGTGCAGTTGCTAGACTTAGTCATGCAATTTCCTTAGAGCCATATAGAAGTGACATGGATTTCCTAAATAATAAAGGATTAGCAGATAGAATAGGAGAGCATCCTAATCTTGCAAATGTAGAACAGCATTTTAGCTTTTATACTTATACAATTACAGTTGATCTAGATAAAGTAGGAAAAGACGGTGACATAAATTTAGACAATGAAGATAAAGCTAAAAGGGTAGAACAGCTTCTAAGTATCCTTAAAGTTTTAAATAGAAATATAAGGGGAAGACAAGAAAATCTTGCACCGCTTTTTGTGATTGGAGGCATATATGATATTCCTAATCCATTCTTTTTAGGAAGAATAAAACTTGATTATAAAAATAATAAGCCATGTATTGATTCTGGTATTTTAAAGCAAACGCTTGAAACAAAAATATTTGATAAATCTATAGATAAAACAACTACTATTGGGTTAGTATGCGATGTATTTGATAATGAAACTGAATTAAAAAGTGTGTTTGGAGATAGCAATTATTCAGTTGAAAAGTTTTTTGACAATTTAAGAAATGAAGTTAAAGCTTATTATGGGATGTGATTTAAGTGGAGAATTGTAAAAAGGTTCTTAAACTTAATATTTTTCAGGAATCAGCTTGCTATAAGAAACCATTTTCTTTTAAGGCAGCAGAAACATATCCATTGCCTCCTTATTCAACAATAAAAGGACTTTTTCATAGAGTTATTGATGCTGATAAGTATCATTCTATGGGTGTTTCTGTTCAAGGAAATTTTGAAAATAAATTTAATAATTTTCAAACCATATATTTTTATAAAAGTGATACTATAACAACTATGCCCATGAATGTACATCAGCTATTTAATATAAATTTAATTATACATGTGTCAGCCGAGGAAGAGTTGCTTCATAGAATATATGATGGCTTTTATAATTTAGGTGAAGCTGTTAGTGTAGGCAGAAGAGAAGATTTAGCAAGAATAGATAATATAGAGTTTATAACAGCAAAACAAATTGATGTAGACGACGAGGATAATGATGCAATAATAATAAAAAATCCTATATATATTCCTAAAAATCAAATAAGTGATGATATTGATGGAATAAATTATAGAATAAATAATTGGTATGACAAAGTTAATGATATGAGAAATTGGCATAAGACAGATGTTTTGTATGCAAACAATGACCAACAAATAGAATCTGGTTTAGTGTGGGTAGAAGAAAACAATCCTAAAGAAGTGATGTTTTTTAGTGATTAAAAGTATTATATTTTGGAGATGATTTAATGTTATATGCAAAATCTAATCCCGTAGAAAGCATAAAAGAGCATACAGATGAACTTGTTGAAAAATATGATGATCTTAGCAAAGCATATGGAGAAATTATAGAACAAAAAGTAAACATGGATAAAAATGATTTTTGGCAGCTATTAAATATAGCTGTCCTCTATCATGATGTTGGAAAAGCTTATACTCAATTCCAAAATAAAATAAGAAGAGCTATAGGCGAAAAAGAAATTCCGGAAAGGGATAGCACTGATATACCGCATAATTATTTATCGCCAACACTTATTCCGTATGGAAAATATGATATTTTAAAAAATAAAAGTTTTAAAAAAATACTGATACAAGCAATAGCGTATCACCATGAGAGGGATAAAAAACCTGACATGTGCGAAATTAGAGAAGCATCTGAACTTGATTTGGTAAATATTATTGACAAAATAAGAGATGAAATGAAAATTGAAATACCAGATAAGCCAGCAAGTAAGGTGTTTAACGCTATGAAATTTAAAAACAGAATTACTGAAGGTGAAGAAGAGTATTATGACTATATTATGGTAAAAGGACTACTACATAGGATAGATCATTCCGCTTCTGCACATAGGGCAATAGAACTAGACAGAGATAGCAATGTTGGAAAATCAGCAAAGGAATATATAATTGATCATTTTAGTAAATTAAGACAGGTACAGGAATTTTGCGAGGAAAATAAAAATGATAATATTATTTTAATAGCTTCAACTGGTATGGGCAAAACAGAATCCGCACTCTTGTGGCTTGATAATGATAAGGGATTTTTTACGTTACCACTTAGAGTTACACTTAATGCTTTATTCTCAAGAATTAGTAGTGATGATGAAATTGGATATAAATCGGCAGGATTATTACATTCCACAAGTCTTGATTATCTTGAGGAAAATGGATTTGAAAATTCAGAAGAATTGAATGAATCTGCAAGGCTTTTCGCAAAAAAATTAAGCTTTACTACAATTGACCAATTATTTAAATTTCCGTTTAAATATAAAGGCTATGAAAAAATTTATGCAACCCTTTCGTACTCTAAAGTTGTTATAGATGAAATTCAATCGTACACTCCAGAGATAGCAGCGGCAATAATAAAGGGAATAGAAATGATATACAAAATAGGTGGAAGGTTTCTAATAATGACAGCTACACTTCCCAAAATATATACGGATTGTTTAATAGAACGTGGAGTTAAGTTTAATGTAAAAAATAGTGGACAAATACCTAGATTTGTTATGGATAAAGAAAGGCATAAAATTTCGATTAAAAATAAAGAAATTAAAGATGACATTTTCCAAATAGTTGAAAGGGCTAAAAATAAAAAAGTACTGGTAATTGTAAATACTGTAAAGAGGGCATTAGAATTATATGATTTATTGAAAGATTATAATTTGGATAATTTTAATTTACTACACTCAGCATTTATAAAAAAAGATAGAGCTAAACTCGAAAGAGAAATAAAGGATTTTGCTGATAGTAAGGAAGTAACTCATGGATTATGGATAACAACTCAAATAGTTGAAGCATCACTTGATGTTGATTTTGATTATTTGTTCACTGAATTATCTACTTTAGACAGTTTGTTTCAAAGGCTTGGAAGATGTTATAGAAAAAGAAAATTTGATTTAGATGAACCCAATGTATATATTTATACAAAAAATGTTAGTGGAATAGGAACTATATATGATAAAGATATATTTGAAATGGGACTAAAATGTTTAGAAGATTACGATAATTGTATTCTGAAAGAAAGTGATAAGATTGATTTAGTTGATAAGTTATATACAAAGGAAAAACTTAAAGATACTAAATTTTATAAAGTATTTAAACATTCGTTAAAGATATTAGATGATAATGAGGAGTATGCACTTACTAGCAGTGAAGCACAAGGAATATTAAGAGAGATAGATTCGGTTACTGTTATGCCTAGAACTATTTTTGATAAAAACATGTCATTAATAGATGAGTACATGAAATACAAAAATGCGGTTTTAGAAGAAGATAGAAAACACAGAAATGAGTTATTTAGGAAAATAAATAAGCTTACAGTAGATGTTCCAAAATATAAGTGTTCTAATAAAATTTTTCAAAGTTCCTTTAGCGATAGAATTTTTATTATTGAATGTAATTATGATGAAAAAAGTGGAATTTTATTTGATTCTGATATTACGAATTTTATAGGGTGATAATCATGGAATTTAATTTAGAGGATTTTAAAGTTCAAGGAATAAAGTTTAACTATTACTTTGTTTGCAAAAGGAAACTTTGGCTATTTAGTAAAGGCATAAGTATGGAAAATAACAGTGACAGAGTTATGGAAGGAAAAACGGTGCATGAAGATTCCTATTCAAGGCTTCAAACAAGAGAAGTTTTGATAGATGACCTCATAAGACTAGATATAATGGACAAGGACTTTGTTAGGGAGATAAAAATAACAAGTAAGATGGAAAGCGTAGATAAAATGCAGCTTCTTTACTACTTATATTACTTAAAGCAGCTGGGACTTGAGAAAAAAGGTGTCTTAAATTATGTAAAAGAGAAAAGAAATGAAGTTGTTGAACTTGATGAAAAATCAGAAGCAGAGATAGAAAAAACGCTTGTAGATATAAATAATATTTTAAATAAAAATAAGCCTCCTAAAATTGTAAAATTTCCATACTGTAAAAAGTGCTCGTATTATCAATTTTGTTTTGTAAAGGAGGATGAGTAGGCATGGGCAGAGACTATTATGTATTTAATGATATTCAAATAAATAGAAAAGAAAATACTATTCGTTTTAGTGATGGTGCAAAATTAAAAAAGGATATTCCAATAGAATCAGTAGAGAGACTGCATCTTTTTGGTGAAATAACGACTAATACTAAGTTTTTTAATTTTATAAGCAAGTATGGTGTTATAGTTAATTTTTATAATTACTATGGCTTCTACTCTGGTAGTTATTATCCTAGAAAGAAAAATGTATCTGGATACCTACTTACCCGCCAGGCAGATTTTTATAATAAAAAGCAAAAAAGAGTGTATATAGCTAAATGTTTTATTGATAGTGCTGCTCATCATATATTAAAGAATCTAAGAAAATATAAGCCAGATACAGAAGAGGTCATAAAAAAGGTTGAAGCAGAGAGAATAAATGTAATGCAGGCTGAGGATATAAAAGAATTAATGGGGGCTGAAGGAAGAATGAGAAGCGCTTATTATTCTGCTTATAATTTTATTTTGAAAAATGGATTTACCTTTGATAAGAGAGAAAAAAGACCGCCTACAGATCCAGTAAATGCTTTAATTTCTTTTGGAAATAGTATGATGTACACAACTGTTTTGGGGGAGATATATAAAACTCAGTTAGACCCTACCATAAGTTTTTTGCATGAACCTTCAACAAAACGATTTTCCTTGTGTCTTGATGTAGCAGAAGTATTTAAACCACTTATTATAGATCCTTTGATATTCTATCTTATTAATAATAAAATGATAACTTTAGATGATTTTGATATTCAGGAGAATGTATGCTTTTTAAATGACAATGGTAGAAAGAAGTTTATAAGGGAATATGAAAATAAACTTTCAACAACCATAAGGCATAGAAGTTTAAATAGGAGTGTGTCTTACAGAAATTTTATAAAACTTGAGTGCTATAAACTTATAAAACATTTTATTGGTGACGAAGTATATAAGCCCTTGAAAGCGTGGTGGTAGTGTGTTTGTTATATTAACTTATGATGTTGGCGAGAAGAGAGTGAATAGAGTTAGAAAAATCGTGAAAAAGTATTTAATATGGACACAAAATTCTGTTTTTGAGGGTGACATAACTGAGGCGAAGCTACACAAATGTCTATCCGAAATAGATAAAAATACTATACGGGCAGAAGATTCAATTTATGTGTATAGGGTACAAAATCCTAAAAATATAACGAAAGATATAATAGGCGTTGAAAAGAACTATGACGAGATGTTTATCTAGTTTTACCAAAAATAATTTGCAGTGAACCTCATTTTTGGTAAAATGTATCTAAGACCTTGATATTAAAGCGATAGAACCACATTGTTATAATATTAACATGCACTACCGGAGGTTCACTGCAATTACATTTGATTTTGGAACTTTATGGAGTCATAAAAGTGAGGAAAAATGGGGCTTTAGAGTTTTTGAAATTTTGGGTTTTATAAGAACTATGTGGTATGTAAATGCATTTTTAGTTTACACATATTACACTAAATAAGAGGTTTTATAAGAACTATGTGGTATGTAAATGTAGTTGACCACTTAGGAAGAGTACAAGCCTGTCAAGGTTTTATAAGAACTATGTGGTATGTAAATTTTGATCCAGACGAAATAATATTCTTTTGCATGCCTAGTTTTATAAGAACTATGTGGTATGTAAATGCGTATATGCTTTCATAATTATGTCATAGAGCGTTTCGTTTTATAAGAACTATGTGGTATGTAAATCTTATAGAATTATCCTTATAAGCTGGAGTAGTTTTACGTTTTATAAGAACTATGTGGTATGTAAATTAATGAGATTTATTTAGAGAAGGTGATTTAATGGCAAGTTTTATAAGAACTATGTGGTATGTAAATCTTTCTTCTCCATAACAGACATTACCTTGTTCATCTGGTTTTATAAGAACTATGTGGTATGTAAATCCAGAGCAGTATGAGGAACGTAAAGCATATGTGGACGTTTTATAAGAACTATGTGGTATGTAAATCAAAAATGGGACAATACTTATTTGGATGTATTACTCGTTTTATAAGAACTATGTGGTATGTAAATTTTCTGGAGTATGTCCATATAATCCACCTGCAAAATGTTTTATAAGAACTATGTGGTATGTAAATAATTGGTGGTAAAACATTAGAAATTATGTTCCATGCGTTTTATAAGAACTATGTGGTATGTAAATAGGATATAAAGGTACTAAGCACAAAGGATTTTGAGGGTTTTATAAGAACTATGTGGTATGTAAATCTATATGTACCATCATTTCGAATAGTAGTTGCTTGCAGGTTTTATAAGAACTATGTGGTATGTAAATGACGATAAGGTCACAAGACGATTATGGGAGCATATGGGTTTTATAAGAACTATGTGGTATGTAAATAGCATAATCCAAAAATGGTTTTTAGTTAGGAGGTAAGTTTTATAAGAACTATGTGGTATGTAAATGCTAATAATTTTATTTTCTTTTGTAAAGATCTACTTCGTTTTATAAGAACTATGTGGTATGTAAATAAAACAGAGAAAGAATCTAAAAGTAAAGGTAAATCAGTTTTATAAGAACTATGTGGTATGTAAATTAAAGAACTTCGCTCCTGCAGCATCAGCAGCAATTAGTTTTATAAGAACTATGTGGTATGTAAATCTACCAAAACCACCTAAAACTTTAAGTGCTCCACCAAGTTTTATAAGAACTATGTGGTATGTAAATTTTATGGTATATTAATAATATGGAGGCTAAAATATGGTTTTATAAGAACTATGTGGTATGTAAATTGTTGATATTCCACTCCACAATTTTGGCAAAATGGCGTTTTATAAGAACTATGTGGTATGTAAATAGGAGGAAACAAAGCAAATAATTGAAAAAGAAGTATGTTTTATAAGAACTATGTGGTATGTAAATCTAAAAAATAATGGTATGTGGCAATATACTGTAGAAAGTTTTATAAGAACTATGTGGTATGTAAATTTAGAAGATTGTGATATAAGCGAGTTAAAAGGGCACGTTTTATAAGAACTATGTGGTATGTAAATTGTAAGTAGAATACTTAGAAGGGCAGGCAACGCACTTGTTTTATAAGAACTATGTGGTATGTAAATGATAATCAAGCGCTTTTAAATGTTTTACAAATAAATGGTTTTATAAGAACTATGTGGTATGTAAATTATTATTCCTTGTATCAATAACAGTTATAAGAGTTGGTTTTATAAGAACTATGTGGTATGTAAATGAAGCTGCGCTATTGTATAATTCGAACTGGCGACAAGTTTTATAAGAACTATGTGGTATGTAAATGTACTTTTAATATGTGATCTGGTAACAGGTAAATTTGTTTTATAAGAACTATGTGGTATGTAAATTAGGATATAAGTTAACAAAAGGTGTAAGAGGAGGTTTGTTTTATAAGAACTATGTGGTATGTAAATTACGATCATATTGATACGAATGGTCAAAAGTATTTAGGTTTTATAAGAACTATGTGGTATGTAAATGAATCAGAAGTTAATAGTGAAAGTGGAGAAACTACAGTTTTATAAGAACTATGTGGTATGTAAATTATGAAAAGCAATTAAGCATTTTTGACTTAGAGAATGTTTTATAAGAACTATGTGGTATGTAAATAGTTATTGAGCAACATGAGGAAAAGCTTAGCAACTTTGGTTTTATAAGAACTATGTGGTATGTAAATTCACATGCTTGTACAGTATAATATTAACTGTGACCAAGTTTTATAAGAACTATGTGGTATGTAAATTACGATCATATTGATACGAATGGTCAAAAGTATTTAACGTTTTATAAGAACTATGTGGTATGTAAATTTTTTATGGTCTCTATGATGAGTAGGGCATAAATAAAGTTTTATAAGAACTATGTGGTATGTAAATGCTTAAAACTTTCAATTTTCTTTGTCATTGCAAAAGGTTTTATAAGAACTATGTGGTATGTAAATCATTTATGGGTATATTTAAAGCTAAATCGTCGCTCATGTTTTATAAGAACTATGTGGTATGTAAATTATTGTCTTTGGAATGCTTTTACTTTATTAGCTGTATGTTTTATAAGAACTATGTGGTATGTAAATTATTTAACCTTCATATCTTTGCTCTAGCTTAAGCATAGTTTTATAAGAACTATGTGGTATGTAAATTCTGATAAGCCAGATGATAGTAACCAAGACACTACAGGTTTTATAAGAACTATGTGGTATGTAAATGTTTCATCTTGATCTTTTGTAACTCTCCATTGTCCAGTTTTATAAGAACTATGTGGTATGTAAATTTTAGTAAATCAAGTCTATATTTTTGACCGACTTGAAGTTTTATAAGAACTATGTGGTATGTAAATATTCGACAAAGGGCGAACGGTTTAAGGAGTGTATTGGTTTTATAAGAACTATGTGGTATGTAAATTATGCTGATTTAACATTTACAAGTTCTGATGTGTCAAAGTTTTATAAGAACTATGTGGTATGTAAATATATTCATCACTATCATCTACTTTTATATTAGTCATCGTTTTATAAGAACTATGTGGTATGTAAATCTAAAACTCTAAGAGCAGCATCAAACATTAAGTACCGTTTTATAAGAACTATGTGGTATGTAAATAAGAGTAATAATGAGCTGGGGGCTTGTAGGAAAGAAAGTTTTATAAGAACTATGTGGTATGTAAATCATAGCCTTTTTCGACTAGCTTGTGCGCAATCTCTTGTTTTATAAGAACTATGTGGTATGTAAATACAACACCATCAAAATCAATTCTAACAGCTTTAGCGGTTTTATAAGAACTATGTGGTATGTAAATTCACTTTACTAACTTCAAACAACCATGTTCGCATCAAGTTTTATAAGAACTATGTGGTATGTAAATTTTATGGAGTGATTATATGAAAGTTAAAATATTAAAGTTTTATAAGAACTATGTGGTATGTAAATTATGTAGCACTTATGTATCGCAGAAAGAAAGCAAATGGTTTTATAAGAACTATGTGGTATGTAAATAAAAACTAGGTGTTTCACTAAGACATTTCCAGCGAGTTTTATAAGAACTATGTGGTATGTAAATATAGTCTATGCAAATAGAATATATACAGTTAACTATGTTTTATAAGAACTATATGGTATGTAAATGACTCTAAATATTGCTTTTGTGCGTCTTGATAAGTTGTTTTATAAAGACTAAGTGGTATGTAAATGCAACTATAATTGTTTCTATTGAAATGTATTCTTCTGTTTTATAACAACTATGTGGTATATAAATTTAATGAGGTAATAAAAGTGGATTATCGAATAAATGAAAAAGTATCAGCTTCGTCTTTAGCAGATTTACGCCAATCAGTTGCTTGGAATAGAACTTATGAATAAAGCAATATGCTATATAAAAGAAAAAGGAATTTACATGATTTCTGTGATTTATGGAGAAGAAGAATTAAGAGGTTATTATGAAAAACTTGGTTTTTATACAATGCTTTGTGGACAGCTTGAAACATATAAGAGTAAATAAAATAGTAAATGAATTTGGATAAAAAAGTAAAGAGAAGATCAAATTTGAAGAAATGATATAAGAATTAATAAATAATATTAAAAAATACTTGTATAAAGTTTTTTTATTAGTATAATATATATATATAACAACAAACGATAGGAATGGATTATCACCGCTCGGGAATGGCTAATCCCAGTGGCTAAGACTAGAATGTATTTTCAAAAATATAAATAATTAAACGCTGAACGGCTAATTCAGCGTTTAGTTATTTTTTGCACTATAATACTGGGTAATAGAGCTCTGCTTATTCCTTTTATCGGCTAAATAAAAGGTGTTTATATGTTCAGTATTCAAATTTAGTGAGGTGATCAATATGAAAGATATAGAAGCAGTAACATTGAAGGATGTTATGGACTCATTACAATTATTGATTGAAAAATATAAGTTTAATGTAGATGTACTTTCAAAATTATTGGAGGTGAAAAAGGAAGTTATTTTAAGCAAAGATGAAAAAAAGCTGTTTGAAAATTCTAAGGATTTTTCTAAGGTGTCTAATTTAATTGCTATGCTTGAATTTAGTGGGAAAGATGATGCCGATTTTAAAATTGGAGCATTTTTGCAGGTTTTGTTAGAATATCATAATATTTCGGCAGAAACGATCGCATTGATGTCTTGGGTTAGTGAAAAAGAAGTTACTGATTTGATAGAAAATCCTAAATTAGTACCGCTGGAAAGCAAATATAAAATATCTAAAACAGTGATGGCATTACGGTTCTTCTTGAAGGAATTAGAACCATAAATTTGTATTGATATTAATAAATCCTATGTACACAATGTTAGGTAAAATAAATCCACAGCATTATTATATAGAATTTGTTTATTATGCAACTGCAAATTCTTTTCACACAATGAAGGAGCAGGGGAATCAAATTTACTTAAATGGTATAGTAAAGAAGATCTAAAAAATGCACATGACATTTAGAATAATATTTTGACAAGGGCTAATGAAGCCTTAGAATTGTTAGGCGAAAGATAGATTTTAAACTAAAACACATAAATGGAATTTTGGGCGAAGTTAAATAATTGACAGTAAGACAATACAGTGTTATGCTTAGGTAGCAATAAAACTAGTTGATTAAATAATCATGTGAAAAATTAATGTAGTAAAGGTGAAACTATGAATGTAATTTATGTATGCGGTTGTAGGGCATGTAAAATATAAATATGACTACCATTAAATTTTTAGATATCTATTAATTTAGATATCTTATTTTTATACCAAAATAAATTTTAAGAAAGGGTGATTTATTTGGGACGTAAAAACAGTAAAGGTAAAAGAAAAGAGTTGACTGATTTCAGCTATTTACTTAATAAAGATGAAAAAGAAAACAATGATGATAATAAAATCGAGGAGAAAGATGATAAGAAGGAATGACACCTTCTTTTTTTTTATTTATATTTTAAAGAAAACTAGAGATGAGCATAATTAATAAATAAGACTTCATTATTATGCTGTATTAATTTAGGGTACACTATATATAGATTATACTGGGAGATGAGAAAGGTATGCATTGCGACAAGAATTGTATTAAGTGTACGGGGAAATACTGTGTATCAAAAGTATACATATTTTCAGCATTACAGCCAGAAGCTTTTAAAAAAATATCGGACATAATTATTACAAGGAAATACAGAAAAGGGCAGGTTATATTCTTTGAAGGCGATGTTGAAGATAAGCTTTATATAGTAAATCAGGGAAAAATAAAAATTTATAAGTATAACAGAGAAGGTCGGGAGCAGATATTATACATATTATCGGAAGGCGATTTTATTGGTGATATGAGTCTTTTAAAAAAGGGAAACTTTCAGTTTAATGCAGAGGCACTTGAGGATACTTTGATATGCACTATTGCAAAAGATGATTTTGATGAAATAATTACTAGGAATCCAGAAATAACTTTAAAAATTCTTGAAGTTCTTCATGATAGGCTGATGAATCTTGAGAACCTTATACAAAATTTAAGTACAAAAGATATAGAAACTAGAATTGCTTCTATGCTTTTAAGCTTTTCAGGAGATTTTGGTGTAGAAGATGAGAGTGGAATAATTATTAATCTCCCATTAAACAGAGAAGAAATGGCAAACTATATAGGAGTCACCAGAGAAACTATAAGTAGAAAACTCACTTCTCTTCAGGATGAGGGTGTAATTGAATTAATAGGCAATAAGAAGCTTATAATAAAGGACAAAGTGTATTTTCAGCAAATGATAGAATGATTTTAAAGGCTGCCGTCAAAATTGAGGCAGCCTTAATTAATTTAGAATTTGATTTCAATCACAGAATTAATGAATGCTTTTGGGGTAAAGTATAGATAAAGTGAATGGAGGATGAAAATTATGAATAATACATTTAGTTTAGACCAAAAAATCGGAGAGATTGTTGCTAGGTTCCCAAAAGCTATGGAAATATTTAAACAATATAAAATAGATTTTTGTTGTGGAGGAGATAGACTGCTTAAAGAAGCTGTTGCAGAACAAAAACTAAGCGGAGAAGAAGTAATAGCTAAAATAAATGAGGAGTATAGTAAGTATATAACTCAAGAAATAAAGGATGTGGATTGGAATAAAGAGCCATATTCAAAGTTAATAGAGCACGTTATAAATACTCATCATGCTTATTTGAACGAAACACTACCGCGTCTTAGTGAGCTCACAACAAAAATATTAAGAGTACACGGTGCAAATCACTCAGAACTAGCTAAAGTACACAAGCTTTTTCACAGTTTAAAGATGGAGCTGGAGCAGCATCTCATAAAGGAAGAAGAAATTGTATTTCCACTTATAATTGAATATGAAAAAACAGGAGATGAGGACGTTCTAAGAAATGCAAATGAAAAAATTGCAGAATTAGAGGAAGAACATGAGGGAGCAGGCGCTATATTAAAGGAATTAAGGGCAATTACAAATAATTATGAAATTCCAGAAGATGTTTGTAACAGCTATATAGGAACCTATAGACTGCTTGAAGCTCTGGAGGATGATACTTTTAGGCACATTCATCTTGAAAATAATATTATGTTTCCAAGACTTATGAGGGAAGCAAAGAAATAGTAGAGAATGTGAAATAATTTTAGATAATGCATATATATAACATGCTTTTAGTTGAACCTGTAATATTTCTCTTTTTAAGCTCTGGAAAAAATACATTTTCTTTGTGGATGAACAGGAACCTAGAAAATTTTGTAATGAGCAATTACCTCCTCCCCCAAGTTCTTGCTTTGCTTACAACTTAATTAAAATAAGTACTGAATAATATATAGTGACAGAAAAATATAATATGAATAGGGGGAGGAGTTATGAATAGTATAATATACATGAGTAATAAAAAGCATTATGTTGTTGAAAGTACACCAGAACAGATAATTCAAAGTAGTATGGATAATGGTTTTATGAAAGTTTTACCAATTGGATGGGACATGCCAGTGCATATAAATATAAATCAGATATGTTCTATAGAAATAATGGAAGAAAATAAAGGATTACATATAACAGAGGTATAAGATTAAGAAAGCCGT
This sequence comes from Clostridium neuense, assembly GCF_045310695.1. NCBI lineage: Bacteria > Bacillati > Bacillota > Clostridia > Eubacteriales > Clostridiaceae > Clostridium > Clostridium neuense. Next base: position 80,219 of record NZ_JBJIAA010000014.1, on the reverse strand, counting down.
CGTACTAAAAAATTATTAAGTTATAATTTATAAGCAAAGGTGAATTGTGCATTGATTTAGTCCACCTTTGTTCAAAATTAATTACTAGGCCACATATTTGAGGTGTTCAAAGTATTTATTTCTCCCCAAATTCCTTTTGAATGTGAGAAATGATTTATTTTTTGGAGAGCATCAGCTTCTTCTGCATTTAATTTTACTTTGTTTACAAAACATATTGTGCTAGTGTTTTGAAATACTGATCGTGCCTCAAGTTGTGGTGCTTGACTTCCTTTTGCAACACGTTCAATTGCACGATTTAAAACATCTATAATTTGAGAATATCCATTTCCTTGTAAACTCTTTTCTAAAATCAATTTTTTAAAAGTATCAAATAGGTTAATTGCTGTTTGTTCATCTTTTTTAATTTTCATTTATAAGTTTCCTCCTCTTATTAATAAAGATAAACCACCTGAAATTTAAAATCACAAATTATAACTCAATGTTGATTAAAATTCATAATAAAAATCAGATGGCTAAATATCATCTGGAAGATTATGCTTTAACTTGATTTTTTAAATAACTTTTTGCATCTGGTACAAAATCAACTATTATTGCTGGAATTAAGCTGTATATAAGTCCAGGAATATTTTTGCAGCTAAAGCATATTAAAACTTGAAGTATTAAAACTACTTCTAGTCGTTTATATCTAAGTGGCTTAAGAAATACCAAGCTTAAGATTGAGAGCAAAAGGGAAATTATAATTTGTGCAGAAGCTTGACCAACTTTATAAGCATCTAAATTTGATTTAAAGGATCCATAAATAAATAGCAATGTAAGAATAATGCATGCTATTAGCTCTAGTATTAGTAAAGCTTTAACGATTTTTATTGATGTGGGTTTTTCCATTTAACATAATCTCCTTTTATTAATTTAATGCATGATTTTAATTAGCACTTGAATTATATTAAAATTCTAGGTAAATATACCACAATAACTAATAAAAATCAAATATTGATAAAGATACTAGAATATGAAATTGCAATACTAATTTCATTAATCAGCTTAGTGATAGGGCAATTCACAAAATTAAGCACTGGCTTGAATTTAATGTGTATAAGTTTGAGTATCTTTCTTTGGGGTGTGGAAAACAAATTGGATAGTTTGATATTTTAAGGATTAGATAAGTAAATTAGGAATAGTACCCATTTTGTTATAAAATTTATGTATATTACAATAAATTTATGACTTGAAGCTTGCCAAGTTTATAGCAATTTGGCATAATTAAATGTAAGACTTACAATAAGTTGTTAGTTTATAATGGGGAAAGAGCGGGATATAATGATGAATAAACACTATCAAAAAATAGTAATATTCATATTGTTAATTGCTACTGTTGGTTTTATTTTAATTAACTTAAAGGTACTTGAAAAAAATGGTAGAGATGACTCTGCAAAGCAAATAGAAAATAGGAAAAAGTTTGGAGCTACCTATATGACAACTAATAATAGGTTCTATGAAATAATTAATGATGAGATACGTTCAGTTGTAGAGAGCAATGGAGATATATTAGTAACAAGGGATGCAGATTTAGATAAGGATAAGCAAACGCAGCAGATTTATGAGTTTATTAAGCTGAAGGTTAAAGCTATTTTTATAAATCCTGTGGATTGGAAACAAATAAAGCCAGCATTAGTGGCGGCTAAAAATGCAGGAATACCTGTTATTGTTGTTGATACACCTGTTTATGATAATGAGCTAGTTTCATGTACCGTAATGTCTGATAATTATGGGGCTGGAGTTCAATGTGCAAGGTATCTTATGAAAATGAAGTTCAAAGCCAACATTATGCTAATTGGACATTCAAAAGCAAAATCTGGTATTGATAGAATCAAAGGATTTGCAGATACGATTAGCAGTAATAAACAATATAAAATAGTTGCTGAAGGGGATAGTGAAGGACAACTAGATAAAGCTATGCCTTTAGTGAATAACTTGATTAAGAAGCATCCAGATGTAGATGCAATTATGGCATTAAATGATCAAAGTGCGCTTGGTGCTTTAGCAGCACTTAAAGAAAATGGATTACTCGGCAAAGTTATGGTATTTGGAGTGGATGGCTCGCCTGAAGCTAAGACCATGATCCATGATGGATTTATGACTGCCACTTCTGCTCAATTTCCTAGTAAAATTGGACATATAGCTGCTGAGAAAGCCTATGATATTTTAAAAGGCAAAAGGTTAAAAAAAGATGTAATTGTTCCGATAACTTTAATATCAAAAGAAAACGTTCTACAATATGAAATGAGTGGATGGAAGTAATGGATTATGGAATCGAACAGAAATTTAAATTATATTAATTTATTTATGATTTTTATAAATTTCGCTATTATAGTTTTTATTTCACAAATCATGACTACAACTTTATATAAAATTAGTTCGGCATTTATGGCAAGAGATTTTTTCGACCAAATCACAGTTATACCCTGGAAACCGGAGAATATAACTATTGTGTCTATAGGAGCTTATATAATATTAATATTATTAATTATGTTAAAAAATAAATATATAGATTCATTGAAAAAGTTTCAAATATCTGCTTTGTTATTATGCGAAATTTTTTTAAGCGTTGCAATAATGACGGCACTAAATATGAGCTATAACGGAATTATGCTATTTATTATTGCTGATTTGGTAACAAACACTAAGGATAAAAGTAATAAAGTTATATTTTTGGTTCTTATGATAATTATATATATACTTAGTGTTTATGATTTTATATCACTTAAAATAAAGATGGTTTCTTTTCAAGATTTTTTGTTTTACTATAATGCTAATATGAGAAGTTATTTAATGGAGATAAAAAGCATACTCAGTACTATAAATATCATAATATTCATATTATATATGATTGTATCTATTCAAGCTCAAATGAGAGAAAATGAAAAGATAACTTCATTAAATAGAAAACTAAACTTAGCTAATGAAAAATTAGAGGTTATGAATGTACAATTAAAAGATTATGCTGTAAAGATAGAGTCAATGGCTGAAACTAGGGAACGTAACCGTTTGGCTAGAGAAATCCACGATACACTAGGACATGCACTTACAGGAATATCAGTGGGGATTGATGCGTGTTTAACGACAATAGATATGTCTACAGAAGCAACTAAAAAACAGTTAAATATAATTGCAGATGTAGCAAGACAAGCTATTAAGGACGTGAGACGTTCCGTAAAAAAGCTTCGACCGGATGCACTTGAAAGTTCTGGTTTAGAAGAGGCATTAAATAATATGATTTCTCAGATAAGTAAAGTAACAAAAACAAAAGTTTTTTTTAATGCAAATATAAAATTATTAAAATTTGGACATGATGAAGAAGACACTATTTATAGAATTGTACAAGAAGGAGTAACAAATGCCATACGTCATGGACAAGCTACAGAAATTTATATAAATATGATAAGGAGGGATAAACAGTTAAATATAACAATAAGAGATAACGGCAAGGGATGTGCTGATGTAAAAAAAGGCTTTGGATTAAGACATATAGAAGAAAGAGTTAAGTTATTAAATGGGACGGCAGAATATAATAGCAGCGATGGCTTTTTAATAACTGTAAATATTCCAATTAGATGGGGCGATGAAAGTGATTAAAGTATTAATTGCTGATGATCAGGAGCTAATTAGGCAAAGCTTGAAAATTGTTTTAAGTGCAAATAAAGATATTGAAATTGTGGGAACTGCATGTAATGGAAACGAAGTAGTTGAATCAGTCCGTAAGTATAAACCTGATGTAATATTAATGGATGTACGTATGCCAGAAATGGACGGAGTTCAATGTACAAAAATTATAAAAGAGTCTTATCCAAACATTAAAATTATAGTGCTTACTACTTTTGATGATGATGAATATATATTTAATGCTTTAAAATATGGAGCTAGTGGATATTTGCTTAAGGGTGTTTCTATGGATGAACTTGTAAAGGGAATTCACACTGTTGTAAATGGCGGGGCAATGATAAATCCAGATATAACAGCTAAGGTTTTTAAACTGTTTTCTCAAATGGCTCAAGGAGACGTTTCTGTTCAGGCTAGTGCTAATAAGAATGTAGATGATATATGTGATACAGAATGGGATATAATAAAGTGCATTGGTTTTGGATTGTCAAATAAAGAAATTGCAAAAAAACTTATGCTATCTGAGGGAACTGTCAGGAATTATTTAAGCAATATATTAAATAAGCTTAATTTTAGGGATAGAACTCAGCTGGCTATTTGGGCAGTTCAAACTGGAGTTACAAGAAAAATGGTGACAAAAAATGAATTTAAAAAGACATAAGAAATCTATAGCAGCAGCTATTTTAATTATAATTATAGCAGGAAGCTTTTTTACTTATATAAAGCTTATAAAGGCAAGAAAAAATGTAGTATTGACTGTTGGAATATTTTCTGGAAGCTGGAGTTCTCCTAGTGAAAATACGTATAAAATTTTAAATGATGCTATACGAAAGTTTGAAAAGATCCATCCAGGTGTAAAAATAGAGTATCCAAGTGGAATACTGAAAGAAGATTTTTCAGAATGGCTTTCACAAAAAATTCTTTTAGGAAAAGAACCGGATATATTTATGGTCTTGCCAGATGATTTTAATGTATTTTCTTCAACAGGAACATTAAAAAATCTAGATAAATTAATCAAAAAAGACAAAGCTTTTAATAGAAATAAATACTATAAAGCAGCTTATGAATCTGGTATGTATCATGAAAGCCAGTTTGCACTTCCTTATGAGAGTGTGCCGACGTTAATGATGGTAAATAAAACACTTTTAGATAAAGAAGGTATTTCTGTTCCTGATAATAATTGGACATGGGATGATTTTTATAATATTTGTAAAAAAGTTACTAAGGATACAGATAAAGATGGAGTTATTGACCAATTTGGATTTTATAATTACACCTGGAAGGATGCAGTATATTCTAATGGAATAAAATTATTTAATGATGCTGGAACGGAATCATATTTTGGAGATGCAAGGGTGGAGCAGGCTGTAAATTTTGTTAAAAAATTAAATTCCTTGAATAATAGTTATCAGGTGACCTCGCAAGTATTTGATAATGGAAAAGTAGCATTTCGTCCACTATCATTTTCAGAATATAGAACGTATAAACCTTATCCTTGGAGTATAAGAAAATACTCTAATTTTGAATGGGATTGCATTAAGTTGCCATCTGGTCCAAATGGAAAAAGTGTCTCACAGCTTAGTACTTTGCTTATGGGAATAAGTAGCCGTACAAAGCATGAAAAGCTTTCTTGGGAATTTTTAAAGTTATTAACCTATGATGAGGAAACACAAAAGGATGTTTTTAAATATTCGCAGGGAATTTCGCCAATAAAAGGTGTAATAGAATCTCCAAAGAATATTGAAGAAATAAATAAAAGCATGCCTTCAGAAAGTTCTTTGAACATGAAAATTCTTGATGATATTATGAAAAGTGCAGCGGTTACTCCTAAGTTTAAAAAATATAACGCTGTTATGGTTAAAGCAGACAATGAGATTAATAAAGTAATAGATGAAAAAGAAAATTTAGATACTCTTCTTTTAATCTTGAAAAGAGAAATAAATAATATGTTAGCAAATTAACAATGCTTCGTCACATTAAAAAAATCCTATAAATCTAAGGTAAAAAAATCACAAAATACTAAGATATTTCAATAACTCGCTGTGGCTCAAACAAATTGAAATATCTAAGCATTTTGTGATTTTTTTACCAAGATTTATTAGGATTTTTTTAAACTGTTCCTTCAGCATTGTTAATTTGCTCCAACAGTGGTGCAAGGAAAAAATTCCTCCGTTCCTACGGAATTTTAGGCTTGAATCTTTGTAACCAGTTAAATTTTTGTAATATTATAATATGATTATTAAATTCTATTGATTAACCATGTTTACAGAGGGTTTTTCGTAGAGAAATGGAGAAAAAGTTACCTTGTATTTCCGGGTTAGCGAAGTAACAATATTGAAGATATGATTTAAATTAGAGTTATAGTTTTAATTTAACATCTCAAGATATTGTTACTTCGCAATATTTATAAATCATGATTTAACAATTTTTAGTGCGACAGTCCCAAGAAAAAAGGCTTATGCCGTTGAGCAGAAAAAAACTCCTATGCTAAAGTAGATGCAGGTCTAGCCAACCGCAAATATTAAAAACATAGGAGGATTGTCCAATGAAAGACACAAATAGTTTATCGCATACAACTTGGAATTGCAAGTATCATATAATGTTCACACCGAAATATAGGAAGCAAATAATATACACATGCTGGTGGCAGACCGTTCGAGGGCTTTTAGCTCAGCCATTAATATGTCTTTACAGGGCTGAGCAAACTATCGATTAAGTTGATGGATATTAATGTAATATTATAAAAAATATTACAAATGTCATGCAAAATATTACATTTGTAATGGTGTATTGGTGACAAATTATAGGTGCCTATAAATCAAAATATTATTAGAATTAGGAATGTAAACGTTTATCAATACTAATGAGTATAATTGAATTTAAAAATCAATTATATAAGCTATTTATTAACTATATTTAGGGGGGATATAAATATGAGATTAAATAAGATAGCCGCATTAGTGCTTAGCAGTATTGTTATTGTTACAAGTAGTAATTTTGTAAAAGCAAGCACATCAACATCAAGTACCTCAGCATATAGAAGTGAGACATACCGTCCAAAGTATCATTTTACACCAGATATTGGCTGGATGAATGATCCAAATGGAATGGTTTACTACCATGGAGTATACCATTTATTCTATCAATATAATCCATATGATACAGTTTGGGGACCCATGCACTGGGGACATGCTGAAAGTAAAGATATGATAAATTGGAAACAGGAGCCAATTGCGCTTGCACCTGATGCCAATGGAGATATTTTTTCAGGCAGCGTAGCAGTAGACTGGAATAACAGCAGTGGATTATTCGATAAAACATCAGATCATACTGGATTGGTTGCATTTTATACAACTAATTCAGCGACAACTGGTCAACAATATCAGAGTATGGCGTATAGTACAGACGACGGAAAGACTTGGACAAAATATAATGGTGGTAAGGCAATAATAGCCCAGCCAGAAAATACGCCTAATTTTAGAGATCCAAAAGTATCCTGGGATAATGAACATAACAAATGGGTTATGGTTCTTGCTGCTGGTAATGAAATACAATTTTATTCTTCTAATGACTTAAAAAATTGGACAAAAACGGGGGAATTTGGAGCAGAAGGTCAAGCATCTCATGCAGGGGTTTGGGAATGTCCAGACCTATATCAAATGACTGTTAGTGGTCAAAATACAAAGAAGTGGGTGCTGTCAATAAATTTGGGGTCATCTGTAAGCCCCGATTCACCGCCAGCTGGAGGATCGGGAATGATGTATATTGTTGGAGATTTTGATGGCAGTAAATTTATAGCTGATCCTAAATTTGCAGTATCAAATTACGTTGGAGCTAGTGATATTGTTAAAGGATATTATTTACTTCCAGGAGACACTATTAAAGTTTATGATGCACAAACTGGTGGAAATATGTTAGGAACAGCTACAGTAGCAGCTAGTCAGTCTACAGCTACTGTAAACTTAGCTAAAGATTTAGGTTGTAGTAATGGGAAAGTATGGTTATCAATAACAAGGAATGGACAAGAAGGAACTAGGCTAGAGAGTGATTATTCTTCTGAAGTTGCTTCAACAATTACGGGAACAGCTGCTGTGGCACCTCCAGGTGAGGATATTACCAATCCTGATTTTGAAACAGGTGATTTAACAGGATGGACAGCAACAGGAAATGAATGGTCAAATAAGAATGTAGTAGATAATGCAACATGGGGGGGAGGATCTGGTAGATATCACTGTTCTGGTTACACGGACCCTGCAACAGGAGGTGTTGGCGATCCTGGCACAGGTACATTGGAATCTACTGTATTTACTTTAGGTGGAAATGGAAGTATCAATTTCTTAGTTGCAGGTGGAGATCTTCCCAAATTAGCGTATGTTACCTTGGAAGATGCTACTACTGGTAAGGAATTAACTCAATTTAATACATCAGGTTTAAGCACAGCTACCGTTAGAAGGGTAAATTGGGATGCATCATCATACCTTGGTAAAAAGCTTAGAATAAAGGTAGTAGATAATGCTACTGGTGGCTTTGGTCATATTGATGTAGATGATTTTCATGTATATAATACAGTTCCATATAAACCACCTACAAATCAATTGCCTTCATATCCAGTAAATTGGGTTGATTATGGACCAGATTTTTATGCGGGAGTTACTTGGAATGATACTACACCACAAACTAATGCAACAACTGCAAAATATGGTAAATATGTTCCGGATGGAAGGCGTATTTTATTAGGATGGATGAGCAACTGGGCATATGCAGATCAAACACCTACAACTACATGGCGAAGTGCCGATTCTATTCCGAGAGAAGAAAAATTAGTAGCTACAAATGATGGATATAAAATTACTCAGCAACCTATAAAAGAACTTTCACGTATTCAAAAAACCGCCACAAAAGCTTTAACAAATACAACTATAAGCAAAGGAAATACCGTCTCTTTAGGGTCAGAAAGCACATATGAAATTACATCAACCTTTAATATTAAATCAACTACTTCCAGTGAATTTGGGATAAATGTAAAGGTAGGAGGAGATCAGTATACAACTGTTGGTTATGATAAAGCAACGTCAGCATTATTTTTAAATCGCTATAACTCTAGTAGTTTTGATTTTCTAGATTATATGCCAAATAAACAGGAAGCACCACTAAAACCAGATGCAAAAGGTAATATTAAGCTTCAAATATTGGTGGATAAAGACTCTGTAGAAGTCTTCGGTGGCAATGGTGATAATGCTTCAGTTACAATTACAGATCAAATTTTTTCAGATAATTCAAGTAATGGAATAAAACTATATAGCACTGGTGGAAGCACTAAATTGAATTCACTAGTAGTAACTCCTTTAAAATCAGCTAAATTTACTCCTTATATAAATAATACTTTGCCATATAAGCCTAAAGATGTACACAATACTCTTCCAACAAGTGATTTTGAGTCGGGAATTATCCCTGATTTTTGGAAACAAACGGAAGGTTACACGAATACGTTTACTACATCAAATGCTACTAGCTGGTGGGGTGGAACATACAATCAAGATGGTAAGAGTTTTCTTACGACTTTTGGAAAAAATGGTGATGCAGCTTCGGGTATATTGAAATCTAATTACTTTAAACTTAGCGGCGATGGAAAGATTAGTTTCTTAATTGGCGGAGGAAACCATCCTACATCAGAATACTTGGCTCTAGTAGATGGCAGTACTGGTACTAAATTATTTTCAGCAACAGGTGAAAATAGTGAAACATTAAAACCAGTGATTTGGGATGCTTCAAAATATGTAGGAAAAGTTGTATATTTAGAAATTGCCGATCAAAGTCAAGGTAGTTGGGGTCATATAAATCTTGATGACATAAATGTACCTCATTTTAATAGTAATATTAAAAAATATAGAACTATAGGAACTTGGGGAGAAATTGGACCATATGGGATGCAAGGTTCAAGTACTTCTGATGTTTCTAATGGATTATACATTGCTGCCCAAAAAGCTAAAAACTTAATTTATGAAGCTAAAGTAAGTAATGTAACGTCTGATAGCAAAACTAAAGCGGGAGAAGCAGGCCTAGTATTTGGAGCTAGCAAACATTTAGCAAATGCTTATGAGTTTAATATTGATCCAAGCAAAGGAGTAGCTCGTTTATTTAATAAAAAGGATGGCAAAGATTTGGTGCCTGAAGTTAAGGAAACATTAAGTAGTGATAAATCATACAAACTGAAAGTAGTAATAAGTGGAAGAAACGTTAAGACTTATTTAGATAGTACAAAGATATTTGATATAAATATAGCTTCTTATACTGGAGGAAATGTAGGACTTGATGTATTAGATGGATCAGCGGATTTTCAAGATGCATCTTTTCAGGATTTAGATAACTTAAAGATTAATTTGGGAACTTATTTAGCTGTAAAGCAAAGCATTAATTTGGCTATAACGGCCACAGATGGCAATAATGGGTCCAATGTAGATACGAGTAATTTAGACATTGTATATTCTAGTAACAATCCAATGGTAGCAACAGTGGATGCAAGTGGGAAAGTAACTGGAGTAGCATCTGGTACAGCGATAATAACTGTGGAAAGCGAAGGGAAAACAGCAACATATTTAATTTATGTTCAATGATGACGTAAAACTCATTTGAAGTATGTATTTTTGTAAACAATTACATTTGTCACATAAAATATTACATTTGTAATGATATATTGATGACAAATTATAGGTGCTTATAAATTAAAATATTATTAAAATTATAAATGTAAACGTTAATCAGCGCTGATTAAAGATATACCATTGTGAAACTTAAAATTTATTTGTACCAAAATGCTATCTTCTAGTTATTATGATGCAAAGTGATTTTGGTAGTTGAAACGGTTTATCTATATATATTGAGGTTAGGAGTGGAAAAATGAGATATGTAATATTAGTAAGCCATGGACAGTTTGCAGCAGGACTTTATAATGCATTGACTATGCTTGCAGGGAAGGGCAGGAAAGACGTATTATTTCAAGGCTTAGAAGATGGAATGAGTACTGATAAATTTGGAGAAAAGTTTAAGGCAGTTATTGAAAAAGTTACGGCCGAAGATGAAATCATTCTTTTTGGAGATATTATTGGAGGCTCTCCTTTGACTACAGCTGTAAATATATTAGCAGGTAAAGGAATGTTATCGAAAGCCTTTGTACTTGGTGGAATGAATTTACCTACTGTTTTAACAGGAATTTTAATGAAGGATTCTATGGGAATGGAAGAGTTAAAAGAAACATTGCTTCAAACAGCAAATGAATCAATAAAAGAATTTAAATTAACTGATACAGAACAAGAAGATGATATTTAGGAGGGATAAAAATGTCAGTTTCATTTTTAAGAATAGATGATAGGATGATACACGGACAAACATGTACAAGATGGGCTTTAGAATATCCATGTGATGGAATAATAGCGGTTAATGATGCTGCTGCTAATAATCCTGTACTTAAGGCTGCTTACAAAAGTGCTAGTGGAAAAAAGACATTTGTGTGGACATATGAACATTGGAAATTAAAATGCGATAAAGTTATACAAAGCGATACTAGATATTTTTTAATTACCAAAGAGCCTATTCTTATGTCTAAGATTTTGGTGGATGATAAATTTGATCCTGGTATTAAAAAAGTTATTGTAGGACCCTGCAACGATAGGCCTGGAACAGTGAAATTAGGAAATAATCAATCTATAGATCAAGAGGAAGCAGAAGCTTTTGAGCGTATTATGCAAGCCGGATATGATGTAGAATTTGCACTTCTTAAAGAAGAAGCAATAGGCAATTGGAAAAAGTTTAGAGGCCAATTTGGATTTAAATAGTTTTTAATAAAAGTTAATAAGGGGGAAAATAACTATGGAGATAAATTGGATTCAGGCGGCATTATTTGGATTATTCGCATGTCTGTCAAGTATGCCTGGTATGGGTGGTACTACTTTTGGTAACTATACTTTAGGAAGACCTTTAGTAGCAGGTTTAATAGTTGGAATTATTTTAGGGGATGTACAAACTGGTATTATAGTTGGTGCTGCAATTCAAGTTGTTTATATTGCGCTAGTTACTCCAGGTGGAACTGTATCTGCGGATGTACGTGCAATTAGTTATATTGGTATTCCTTTAGCTGTAGTAGCAATTAAAGGAATGGGATTAAATCCAAGTTCAACGCAAGCAACTCAAATGGCAACTGCATTAGGTGCAGCCGTTGGAACTTTAGGAACTGTTTTATTTTATGGAACAGCAACTATAAACTTGATATGGCAGCATATAGGATGGAAAGCAGTAGATAAGGGTGATTTTGAAAAGCTTTATTTAGTTGATATGGGGTTACCATGGATTTCCCACATTATTTGTAGTTTTATCCCAACATTTGCTATTACAATAATGGGTTCTAGCATGGTTAAAGTTATGAAGGTAGCATTGCCAATGAATGGTATACCAATGAAAACTTTATTCACAGTAGGAAGCTTACTTCCAGCAGTAGGAATTGCAATATTGTTAAAGCAGGTTGTATTAAAACCAAGTGATTTTGTAACCTTCTTTTTAGGTTTCACTTTGGCAGCAGTTATGAAAGTTAACTTAATTGGAGCAGCAATAATAGGTATTTTCTTTGCAATATTTAATTATAAAATTAGAATGCTTCAATTACAAAAGCCGGCTGCAGCTAAGGTGACGGGTAACGATGATGATGAGGAGGACATATAATATGGAAAAGAAAAAAGTATCTAAAAAAGCTTTAAGCAAATCTTTTAGAAATTGGTTTTATGGAAATTTAACATGTTTTTCTCAAGAACATATGCAAACTTTTGGCTATCTTTGTGCAATGCTTCCAATTGTTAAAGATTTATACGAAACAAAAGAAGAACAAAAAGACGCTATGGAAACTTATAAAGCATTTTTTAATACAGAGCCTCAGATTGGAACATTAGTTGTTGGTATGACAGCTGGTCTCGAAGAAGCAAGAGCTAATCATGAAAATATTGATGGTGAAATGATAAATGGTATTCGTGCTGGACTTATGGGACCTTTAGCAGGTATTGGAGATTCATTAATAGTAGGTACTTTAATACCAATACTTTTAGGTATAGGCTTAGGACTTTCAACAGGTGGTTCTCCTCTAGGAGCAATATTTTATATTGTAGTTTGGAATGCTCTAGCAGTTTTGGGAATGAGATGGGCTTATTATAAGGGATATGAGCTAGGTGGTAAGGCTGTTGAGATGGTTGTTGGAGAAAAAGCTACTGCTGTCCGTGAATCTGTAATCATGGTCGGAACTATAGTAATTGGTGCAGTTGCTGCTACTTGGGTAAATATTAATACATCTTTGAAAATGTACAATTCTCATGGTGGAGTAATTATAGATTTACAAAAAACTTTAGATGGTGTTTTCCCTAAAATTCTTTCAGCAGGAGCTGTAATCTTTGCATGGTGGCTTATGTCAAAGAAGAAAATATCGCCAACAATAGTAATGTTGATATTTTTGATAATAGCTTTTCTTGGAGTACTCGTAGGGTTCTTTAATCCAGGATTATCTTATTAATTTGTGGGTAATAAGTATGAAAAGTGAAGAAAAAAAACAAATGGTTTATGAAGCAGAGGGGCAAAGTAAGCTTTTGAAAAATTTAGCTAAGTGGTCTAGAAACGCTATGGGGCTATCTAGTATAGGTGTTGTAATAGCTTATTATGGTTTGTCACACTCTGGAATGAAATTTGCTTTTGGTGTTTTTGGTGTTATATTTACTGTGATTTGTTTTATAGCATGCCTTTTAATTAATTTGGCAATAAGAAATGGTAGGAGAAATGTTAATCATATTTTAGAAAAGTTGAAATAACAATGCTTCGTGGCGTTAAAAAAATCCTATAAATCTAAGGTAAGAAAATCATAAAATCCTAAGATATTTCAATAACTCGCTGAAAAAATGCTCAAACAGATTGAAATATCTAAGTATTTTATGATTTTCTTACCAAGATTTATTAGGATTTTTTTAAATCGTTCCTTCAGCATTATTATTTCACCTCCACGGTAGTGCAAGGAAAAAATTCCTCCATGCCTACGGAATTTTGGAGGGAATCTTTGTAGAAATGAGAAGATGAAGCAGTTCACAATTCACAATCAACCTTCACTGTTTCTAGAAGAATTATTTTTGGGTTTCTTTAAAAACTTTAGTTATAATTTCAGTATCTTTTTTATTGTATAAGTAGGATTGTAGATTATGAAAAGGTATATATAATATGGAAAAATAAAGATTATCTATCATGTGACCGTATGTTATAATACTGATATAACATAGTTGGGGGAGAGGATTTTAATGCTTTTTATAATACTATTCCTATGTGGAGCTTTAATATTTGGAATGGGAGCATTTTTATATAAAACAAAGAAGATAGAAATACTTTCAGGATATGATAGTACGAAAAAATATGATAGAGAAGATCTTGCTAAATTTGATGGAAAGAACCTTATGTATATGGGAGGTTCATGCGTAACCTTAGGTTTCTTAAGTTTAATTTTTAAGTACGGAATTTTTTTTATTTTATCATTAGGTGCTTTTATTATTTTAATAATATTTTTTGTAGTAAGGTCTGTAAGTGGAAGTTCAAAATATATTTTATGGGAAGATGAAAATTCAAAGAAAGAAGAAGAAAAACGCAATAAGATAATTATGATAGTAATACTTATAGTTATGGCAATAAGCATTGTGCCAACAGCGATTTATACTGGGCTTAATATTACTGCAAAAACGGAGTTTAGTATAAATAAAAATGAAGTAAGGGTAAAATCGGGAATGGAATCAACAATGTTTAAATTAGAGGACATAAAAAACGTGTACGTTAAAAATACAATTCCTAAGTTTAAAAAAGTATCTGGAGTAAATGCAGGAAATATAAACAAAGGTAGATTTAGAGTAGATGGATATGGTGAAGGATATATATTTATTGAAACGAACAAGGGACCATATTTATATGTAATGTTAAAGGATGGCTTTGTTATAATAAACAGTAAAGATGTTTCAAAGGTTAACAGCTACTATAAAAATATTGCGAAGTAATAATGCTTTGCAATATTTTTTATATTGGGGATTATAAAAAATGTAGAAAAAATAAGGTTTATTTATATAGGACTATATGTTATAATACCACTATAACAAAATAGGAGATGATTATTTTGATGCTTTATGTGACGTTATTCCTGTGTGGAGCTATAGTATTTGGAATGGGGGCATTTTTATATAAAACAAAGAAAATAGAAATAATTAAAAGTTATGATAGCAGAAAGCAATACGATAGAGATGGACTTGCTAAGTTTGAAGGTAAGAACTATATGTATACTGGTGGATTACTTATAGTCGTTGGTATACTAAATTTAATTTTTCAATATAATGTGATTTTCCTTGCAGCTTTAGGTATTTCTGTGATTTTTATAATTTTAATTTCTTTCAAATCTATAAATGGACGATCAAAATATATTCTAGTGGAAAATGAAAAGGCAGCTAAAATAGAAAAAAGACGAAGTAAGATGACTTTAATAGCAGTACTTATAATTATTGGAATAACAGCTGTGCCAATAGGAGTTATTTTTGGCATAGAACTTAATGCAAAGACAGAGTTTAGTGTAAGCGGGAAAGATGTTAAAATAAAAGCTGGTCTAGAAAAAGCAAGTTTTAATTTAGATGATATAAAAAAAGTATATATTAAGAATACAATTCCTAATTTTAGCAAAATATCTGGAATGGATACAAGGGATATAAACAGAGGCAGATTTAATGTATCGGGATATGGTGATGGATATATTTTTCTTGAAACGAACAAGGGACCATATTTATATATAATGTTAAAGAATGGCTTTGTTATAATTAACAGCAAGGATGCTTCGAAGGTTAATAATTATTACCATAAACTTAACTACAAATAAAGTCCTCTCAACAAGAGACTTGGTTCTTCCAGTAGGAGAAGAAAGAACCAAGTTATTTAAGTAACTTATTAAAGTTAGTTACTAACGCTAGAATTCAAATTTTTATATTATTATCCTAAGTACTGCCATCTGTAAATGCTGTATTTAAGTTGATTGAAGCACCAAAGGGACGGTTATAGTTAGTAGCCTGTCACAAAATTATTACCTAGGGATTAACTATAACTGCATTATTATTTATTGTGCGGGATTAGAATAATTATAAAGAACGATAACTTGTCCCCCGGGAATATTGCCTTTTATTCTGCCATTCGAAACGGTAAGAGTGCAATTTGCACTTGCTTTGTTAGTATAAGTACCATCTTTTAAATTAGTTTCAGAATCAATATAGGTATCTCCACCAACGTTTACAATTACCATACCTTCGCTGCCACGTTCTATCATCATAGTTTCATTTCTTGGCCATCTTAAATATTCATTCTGTCCAACCATGGCATTATGAAATTTATTTACGGCAATTATATCATTATCTTTCCACAGATTGTTAAAAGGTCTTATAAAAAATTGAGGGGTAACCTCTGCTCTTGCGTCTATTATTGAAAAGCCCATCTTTATTTCCCAATCTGAAAAGTCTGAACTTTGACCATGTTCGTAATTATCATGGCTTTCAACATAGCATAGAGCCTGACTTGGTAATAGGGTAGTATTACCATGTGGAATGGTTAAAAGTCCATTTAAATTTTTATTTCGCACTGCATTTCTTACATTCCAGCCATAGCTTTCGGCTGTAATATCAAAATATGATCTATAAACTTCATTGTTGTCTCCGTTGTCTGGAAGAACTTCACCATACATATAGAGATTGTTTTTGTTGTGCAGTGAACCAAGAACCGTATCCCAGTAATTGCTTGCCCAGCTTTGATTGGCATCTTGTCCACGATTAGTTTCAATATGTTTAGCTGAATCAAAACGAAAGCCTCCAGCACCGGCATCAATACATTCATTTAAAAATTGTATTGCCATGTCCTGAACATCAGTCCTTTGAGTTGCTAAATCAAGAAGTCCGCCAATATCTTTTTGGGTTGCCTGATATCTATCCGTGGTATCAGTGCAGGTTCCTTGATTATGATAGAGTTCACGGTGCTTTAGACTATCATCTATTGCATCATCCCATTGTCCAGGCGAACTAGTTGCTACATGGTTAAGTAAAGCATCAACTATAATTTTAATTCCATAGTTGTTTGCTTCTGAACATAAGGATTTAAAATCATCATAACTTCCAAGTTGAGCATTTCCAATGTGAAAATTGCATGGTTGATATAGGGTTGTCCAGTCGTTACTATTGTTTTTTGTTCTTTGAACTGGAGATACCAAAATAGCTTTATATCCGGCATTTGCAAATTCTTGCAGATGACTTTGAATGTCCTTAAATCTCCAGGTAAAAGCTTGAGCTATAACACCATTCTCAGTTCTGCTAGGTAAGTTATAATTTACTTCAGCTTTTATAGAAGTATCTTGAAAACGGTTGCACAGAGGAGGAAAAAATGACCCAACAAATGCTGCTAAAATAAACAATGTTGTAAGTAAACTTTTTCTTAGTGAAAACTTCTTTTTAATCATATAATCCCTTCTTTTTTA
This sequence comes from Clostridium neuense, assembly GCF_045310695.1. Lineage (NCBI taxonomy): Bacteria > Bacillati > Bacillota > Clostridia > Eubacteriales > Clostridiaceae > Clostridium > Clostridium neuense. Next base: position 63,007 of record NZ_JBJIAA010000014.1, on the reverse strand, counting down.
ATTTATTAAGTAATGAATATAAATTACTTATATGTATATATATTACAGTAGAAAAATAAAATTGTCTATAGAAATAACATAAAATTACCTTGATTGTACAATTTTTTTTTAGAAGATTATGAGGTGAGTACAAGATTATATTTACATTTTTTGAAACAAAAAATATGGGAGCTATAGCACTAAGTTGTAGTTGAGCGGCTCCCATATAAATTATTTTGTTGTAAGGTAGTTGTACAGTGCTCCAATTAAATTTGAATCGTTAAAGAACTTACAGCGAACTATTTCTGGTTTTATCATGTAGTTTATTTCTTTAGAGCATTTTTCAATATTCTTTTCAATGTATTCAAATAATATATCTTGTCTACTTATTCCACCGCCAATGGCAAATTTTTCAGGGTCATAAATATGCTGAAGGTTATATAATTGTATAGCTAGTTTATGACAATATTCATCTAATATCCGTAATGCATCTTCATCGCCGCTGTTAGCGTATTCAAAAAACTTACGACCATCGACTTTGTTTAATGGTAAATTTTTGGCTTTTGCAAAGGGGATAATTAGTCCACATGTTCCACAGTCGTCTGCAAAAGTTTGGGTAGATCTTCCGTATAAAGGAGGATTATTAGTAAAAATAAAGCTAAATTCACCAGCAATAAAATGCTTTCCTTTGAGAAGCTTTTTATCTTTAATTATTCCACCGCCGATGCCAGTACCAAGAACTACTACAATACCATCATCATAGTCTTTAAGATTTCCAGCCCAAGCTTCTGCAAGTGCAGCACATTTTCCATCATTTTCTATTGAAATTGGCACAGGACAACGTTTACTTAACATAGCTCCAATATCCTTTTCTGCATTGTACTCTAAAGCACCTCCAGTATATAAATAGCCTGTATTACTGTCTATTCTTCCTGGCATACTGATAGCCATTCCAGAAATTGTACTTTTATACTTATCGAAAATTGTTCCTATAGTTTCTATAAAATGTTCTAATGTATCTAAAGGCGTTGGAGTTTCATTCTTTTCTATGAATTCCGCCTTTTCATTCATAATAGCGTATTTTATAGCTTGACCACCAACATCTAATACTAAAAAGTTCATAATGATCACTCCCCAATATTTTATAATATAAATATATGTTCCATGAATAAGTATATGTTCTATAAATTGTATCATATAATTTTGGCGAATTAAATTAACAACAACCTAAAAAAATAGATAATTAATTATGCATATTGTCCAATTAATTAGCTTTTGTAAAGAATTAAAGTAGATTCAATGCTAGTATTAGACATAGATATGGAACGGCATTCTGGGAATAGTTTGTTATTTATATTAGTAAGAACTTGATTTGGGCCTATTTCTATAAATAATCTGGTACCAAGCTCGTACATTAGAGTACAGGAATCATACCATAAAACTGGATTGCACACGCCTTTGTAAAGTTCTTCTAATATTTGTGATTTGTTTAAAATTACTCTTGAAGTGTAGTTTCCAACATAAGGTGTAGATGGGCGATTTATATTTATATTATTAAGTTCTTTAAAAAGTTCATTTGAAACATTATTTAAAAGTTTGCAGTGAGAAGGAACACTTACTTTTAGAATTTTTGTACTTTCACAGCCTATAACTTTTGCCATTTCAAAGGCAGCTTTGATTCCTGAAATGCTGCCAGTTATCGCAATTTGATTATGAGTATTTATGTTGGCAATATATACTTCTTCATTGGAAAGTTCTTTAATAATGGTGGCAACGCGTATTTCGCTTAGACCTAGTATAACTCCCATCCCATAGCCTGTTTCATAGGCACTTTCCATAAGCTTTCCTCTTAACGCTACAAGCTTTAAAGCATCTGAAAAATTGAGTGCATTTGATAAAAGCGCAGCAGTAAAACTTCCTATAGAATGACCAGCAGTTATATCGGGAAAAACACCATTATTTTTTAAAAAACGAGAAAAAGCGGTTCCATATATGAGTAAAGCAAGCTGAACAAAGCGTGTAGATGAAAGCTTTTCCTTGGTGTCAAAGGTTAAAACATCTTCCTTTAAAATTTCAGAGGCTTCACTAAGGGTATCTGAAATTATTTTGTCATGAGGTAAATTATGAAGCATGCCTACTTCTTGTGAGCCTTGACCAGAAAATAAAAAAGCTGTGTTCATAAAATCACTCCTAACTTTTCTCTATATATAAGCTTTGGACCGTTTATTGTTCTAATTAAAATTGGATTGGTTTCCGAAGCATATTCAGTTAAAGCTACAGCACCTTTTGGGGTTTCAATTTGGATATCGATTTTAACTTTTATGTCAAATAACTTTTTGCACAATTCTTTGGCAGAAGCAGCAGAAAAAAGTTTATCTGCTGTTTCTATTTTTATCATAATATCTAAATCACTGTTTTCTGTAACTGTGGGTATTTTAGTTATGAGCTCAAAACCAGCACTGCCGCATATTCCCCATTTTAAGTTGTATTCCTCAAATATTTTATAAAGGGCTTCTATAGCTGAATATATATTAGTATTTTTTATATGAAAATTTTGAAGCCACAACTTTTTTTCTACAATATATGTAGGAGAAAAGATACAATCTATATCTGAAAAAGGTAAAAAAGCAGCTAATCTTTGAGATCTCAAGTTTCCACGTATGCCAATGGGTATAAGCTTATCTAAAATTGGTGCACGGCGAACCACAACAAAGGGTGAATTTTTTAGTGCTTCTAATGCCCAAGAGTAATTTGAAAAATGAATATTAAGATTTTCGTAGTTTTTTATCTTTATCAAGTCATGTGGGTTTAGTTCCATTCTTCTTTTAACCTTTCACGTACTTTTATTGAAAAAGCTCTGCCAACAGCTGCTTGTTTAGTTTTTAGTCTATCACTTAAATCGTAAGGATTTTCTTTTGCAGCTTTAATAGCAGCTATCAAAATAGACTTTATTTTAGTAATATCATTTACGGAAGGATTATCTGCATTTATTCCTTCTACTAAATTGTAAAGTGAGCCTAAAGTTGAATAAGAGCGTATATCATATGCAATTGAAGGTACTTTTTTGGCTGCTTCTTCAAGTTCATGAACACTTCTCTTTGTAACTCTTGCGGCAGATTCCTTTGACATAGCATGAATTAAAACTTTAGGATCATCCAAGGCTATGAGTGTATTTGCTTGATAACCGTGGGCTAAAAAAGCACCAGAGATTGCAGGGCCAACTATAAGAGATACTACTGGGTGCCCGTTTAACCTTGCAGAGACATAGGCATCTACAGAAGCTGCACAGGATTCAAATATTCCAAGAAGTTCTTCCTTATAGCCATAAGCTTGACTTGGAACATCAACAATTGCGATTATAGGACGCTTGGTAACTTTAGTTTCATCTTCTTTTATAGCTTCGCGTATATATTTGGCTATGGTAAAGCCTTCTTCAAGTCCAACCTCACCGTGTCTTGCACGAGGAAAGCGGGCGTTTGGATTAGGAGCAACGGCAATAAATCTTGCAGTTTCATCGCCAATAATTTTGTCAGCACATAACACAGAAGGGGCATATCCTTCTCTTGTGCCATCTGAATTAGTCAAAGCCTCAAACCATGTTCTGCCTCTGCTCATTACCTTTTCGATGTAAGGCTTTTGTTTTATATTTATCTTGTTATCAAAGTTTTCTTTTTTCCAAAGCTCACGCATTTCAAGTGGAGTAATAGCCTTTGATGGATCTATGCTGCTTAGACGTGAAAGATAAATATCTATTTGTTCACTTCTAGGTACAGTATTTTCTTTTTTATTTAAGGAAGTTTTAATAGCGTCTACTATAGAAGTTACATCATCTTCTGCAAGAATATCTGTAAAACCAGCAGCATGACGCTGAATTCCACCTATTGTATTCCATATAAGTCTTTTATCTTTAGAATTAAACTCTGCTATGCCGGCTTCCTGTTCTATAACCTCTGGACCATTTAAGGTTAGTCTTCCTTCAGGAGTGATTATGAGGGTAGTGAACAATCCAGCCGTCATAGACATTCCACCAAAGCAGCCTATTTTTCCTGGAATAACTCCAACTACAGGTACAAACTTTCGCAGTTCTACAACAGCTGCTTGAATTTCGGATATTGCAAGTAGTCCGTAATTTGCTTCTTGAAGCCTTACGCCGCCAGTATCAAATATTACAACTGGGTAAGTTTTTATTCCATTTTTGTTGTCACAAAGGGCAAGTTCAAGTGCTCCAGCAAATTTGGCACCAGAAACTTCACCAATACCACCTCCTTGAAAAGCACCTTCCATAGATATTACAACTGCCTTTTTACCATTTATAAGACCTTGCGCAATAACTATGCCATCATCACTTTGAGGTACTATGTTTTGAAGTGGAAGATGCGGAGATTCAAATTTTTCAAAAGGACCTATGAGTTCTTTAAAGGTTCCTTTATCAAGCACTGCTTTTGCACGCTCTCTTGAATTTAATTCTATAAAGCTGTCTTTTAACTTATTCATTTTCACTCACCTCCAGAGCTTGAAGTAGTCTCATGGATACCATACCCGGAGTTGCTCCAAAATCATTTATTTCAAAGGATGCTGCTACATCGTTTGTAGAGAAAAATTTATCTAAAATGCTTTTCCAAATATTTTTATATCCATCGAAACGTGTTCTAATCACAACTGCGGCAAAGTCATCCTTTGATGGTTCCATAAGTATTTCTAAATCTCCAGAGCCAACAACGCCGACATGAGCACGATTAGAAATTTTTTTTGTTGCTTTATATTTAAAAGTCAAAGTTTCCAATTTGTTACCTCCTATTTTTTATACTGTCTAAGAATAAAGCTGCTGCAAGAAGATCTGCACTTCCACCGGGAGAAACGTTGATCTTAATTAACATTTTATCAAGTTTAATGAGAGAATTAAAACCTTCTTCTGTGGTTGCTCCACCACTGCGAATTATTTCTTTAGCACCATTTTGAGCTTCCATTAGCGCTCCCATTCCACCTCTGTGAAGAATACATGTGTCATCAACTGTAGCAATTAGGGCTATAAGAGCGTCTATTCTAGAGCTGTCTTCTGAGAAGCCTTTTTTTCTAGAATTATATAAAGTGGGAAGAGCAACATCTATAACATGAGGAAAGGCTGCTTGAGCTTCACCTCTTGCACCTGCTACTCCATAGTTTTTTAAGGCATAAAAGCCGTTTGATATTTCTGATGTACGGTTATAAGAGGCTATTTTTGATGCCAGAGCGACTATTTTTCGCGTATCATCGTATTCACCGTTCATTGCAGCACCACAAACTAAAAGCCCTAGTGCCCATATTGCTCCTTTATGAGTGTTAATTCCTCCTGTTTCGTTAAACATTGTTTTTTCACCCTTTAAGCCTATTTGAGATAGCTCTTGCCAAAGTTTATTTGAGGGAAGTTTAGAAAAAGATGCTTCGGCCATTTCTAAAAATGTATTGTATAGAGCATTTGCAGAACGGAGCATTAAAGCTAAATTTAAATCTTTGTGAGCACCACAGTTGTTTTTATCCACTAAACCTGGTTTTGGTGTAAGTGCAGCTTCATCTGCAAGTGCCTTCACTGCATGTTTTGCAAGAAATTTAATTTCATTATAATTAATCATTTTACCAGTTCTTAAATTTAGCTGGTGGTTCATATAATCCATCAGACCAGCTTACAAGATCCTCAATATTTTTTGCAGCAAGCAGCGAGCGTTTAGCTTCCGTATGTTTTATTCCAAGGTCACAAGGTAATGAAACAACACCTTTATTTCTTAATTTTTTCACCTTATCTTTGCTTATGCTAAGACCAATAGGTGTAACTCCTGCAATTGCGGCTAAAGCATCACGGCGTTCATCAATATTTTGAGCTTTGTATAAATAAGCTATTCCTTCTTCTGTAACAACGTGTGTAACATCATCACCGTATATCATGACTGGAGTTGAAGCTAGGTTAGCATTTTTACCTACATTTATGGCATCTAGAGATTCAACAAATACAGGATCATTTCCGGATTTAAAGGTTTCTACCATTTGAACCACAAGTTTTTTTCCTCTTATTATATCACTGTCACCTGATGCCATATCGAGCCATGCTTTTGAGGAATGTCTTCTTCCATGAGGATCACTTCCCATATTAGGTGCACCACCGAAGCCTGCAAGTCTTCCAGAAGTTACTGTAGATGAATTTGCAAGAGGGTCCATTTGAAGAGTAGAACCTATAAATAAATCTACTGCATATTGACCTGCAACCTGACAGTAAGCACGGTTTGATCTTAGACTTCCATCTGGACCTGTAAAAAATACATCTGGTCTTGCAGCAATGTATTTTTCCATTCCAAGCTCTCCACCAAAGCAGTGAACACTTTCTACCCAGCCGCTTTCTATTGCTGGAATAAGAGTAGGGTGCGGATTTAGTGCCCAGTTCCTGCAAATTTTACCCTTGAGTCCGAGACTTTCCCCGTAAGTTGGAAGAAGGAGTTCTATAGCAGCAGTGTTAAAACCTATGCCGTGGTTCAAAGAGGTTACATTGTGACGGGCATAAATTCCTTTTATGACCATCATAGCCATGAGTATATGAATTTCTTTAATGTTTCTTGGATCTCTTGTAAATAGTGGTTCTATTTGATAAGGCTTGTCAGCTTTAACTACAAAATCTACCCAAGAACCTGGTATATCTACTCTTGGAAGTGTATCTACAATTTCATTTACTTGTACAATTACTATGCCATCATGAAAAGCTGCTGCTTCAACAATAGTAGGGGTTTCCTCTGTATTTGCACCAGTATATAAGTTGCCATCCTTGTCCGCTTTGTCGGCAGCAACTAGTACAACGTTAGGTATTAAATCAACAAAAAGTCTTGCATATAGTTCAAGGTAAGTATTTATAGAGCCAACAACCATTCTGTTATCTTCTATCATTTGTGCTGTTCTTAAGCTTTGAGAACCTGCATAGGAAAAGTCAAGCTTTCTAGCAATGCCTTTGTCAAAAATATTAAGATGCTCTGGCATTGAAATACTTGATATTATCATATTTAAATTATTTATTTTATCGGGATCAACCCTATCAAGAGCTTTTGAAAGAAAGGAAGCTTGTTTTTGATTATCACCTTCAAGAACAACTTTATCATATGGTGATATAAGTGTCTCAAGTGCTTCTACAATTCTATCTGTGGGTATTATTTTATCATCAACAAGGTGACTTAATTTGCTTATTTTAAGCTTTTTTTCATCACGGTGTTTGGTCCATGAATCATTCATAATTGAGATTTCCTCCTTTATACTATCTATAATCAATTATATTATTGAACTATTTATGCTGTCTAATATATAATTATTTATAGTATCTATATACTTATTGGAATAGATAGATAAGCAATTCACAATGGATAACTGTCAACCTTTAACTATCCACTGTCCATTGTCAACTATCAACTGTAATGGGGGTGATGTTTTGGATTTACTGCAGCTTAAGTATTTTAAAACAGTGGCTAAGTTTGAAAACGTGACAAAAGCGGCAAATGAACTTTATATAGCCCAACCTGCGCTTAGCAAGACTATTTCTCACCTTGAAAAGGAACTGGGTGTAGACTTATTTGATAGAAGGGGAAAATATATACACCTTAATGAGTATGGTAAAGCTTTTCTTGAAAAGGTTAATATTGCGCTTGTTGCACTTGAGGATGGCAGAAGGGAAATTAAAGATTTACAAGGTAAGGAACTGGGAGATATAAGGCTTGTATTTCTTGCTGCATCAACTATAATCCCAGAGCTTTTAAGCGAATTCTGCAAATTGCATCCCCATATTAGGTTTCAACTTTTTCAACATTTTTCAAGGGATGCAAATAATTCTGATTTTGATTTATGCATATCCTCCTCATGCGAACATAAAGAGAAGAATAATAACGTGGCATTATTGACAGAGGAAATATATCTTGCTGTTCCGTTAAATCATCCTTTGGCAAAGAAGAAAAGTATAAGTTTAAAAGAGGTTTCAAATGAGAATTTTATAAGTCTTAAACCGGGAAAAGGCTTGAGAGAAATAACAGATGAATTTTGCAAAAAGGCAGGTTTTAGTCCTAATATTATTTTTGAAAGCGATGATCCATCTACTGTAAGAGGACTTATAAAAGCTGGGCAGGGGGTTGCTTTTATACCACAAGTGTCATGGGGAAGTTCTGTTGGATCTTCTATGGCTTTTCTCCATATAAAGGAACCGAAATGTAAGAGGACAATATTCATATCATGGGATGAAAAGCGTTATTTAAGCAAAGCCTCACTTCTTTTTAGAAATTTTGCGGTGGAGTATTTTAAAAAATTATCTATAACTTACAGGGTATAGATTATATATTAATATATATATTGGATATATGGCTGAAGGTTAATTAAAATATATTTATTAAATAAATTTGCCCAAACGTTTTGAAAGGTGGTATCGTTGTATGATAGCTACAGATATTGTAAAAACAACAGGCGGTAAGGTTCAGGGGTTTGTCTCAGATGGATATCAAATTTTTCTTGGAATTCCATTTGCAAAAGCAAAGAGATTTTGTGCACCTCATGAAGTAAAGTGGGAGGAAACTCTTAAGGCTTTTAAACCTGGTGCAAGATGCTGGCAAAGTTCTAAAGAGGCAAAAGAAGAATTTAATATGTCAGATGACTGCTTAAGCATAAATATATTTACACCAAGTATTAAAGGAAAACTTCCTATTATACTTGATATATACGGTGGAGCGTTTCAAAATGGTGGAGCAGATAAAAAAGTAAAAACTGGGGTTGGGTTATTAAAAGGAGAGCCTTTTGTTTATGTAGGTTTTAATTATCGTGTAGGAGTATGGGGATATCTTTATTTAGGAGAAGAACTTGGAGATAAATATAAAACTTCAGGTAATAATGGAACATTAGATCAAATAGCAGCATTAAAGTGGATTTATAATAATGCAGCTGCTTTTGGTGGTGATTCCAATAGAATCACAGTAATTGGTGAATCTGCTGGTGCTAAATCTATTGGTGCACTCATGGTAGCAAAAGAATCCAAAGATTTATTTCATAGTGCAATATTATCAAGTGGTGGAATTCAAAGTATAAGAGATATAAATACTGCACGTGAAATAACAAAGCGTTTCGTTAAAGTTTTAAAGCTTAATAATGTTGAAGACATTCTTACTATAGATAATGACGTTTTAATGAAGGCAAATGAAGAGTTTTGTGAAAGCGGCGCATCTACTTGTTATTTTGGGCCTGTGGCTGATAATATTGTAATTTCAAGTACATGGCGGCAGGACATTAAAAGTGAAGATGGTTGGAAGGGCAGCGTGGTTATTGGCTGCAATAAGAATGAATCAGGATGGTATAGCTACTTTGCTAAGGATGAAGAATTCAGTAAAATAGCAAAACAGCTCTTTGGTGATAATTCAGTATATGCAGAAAAAGAATTTAGTAAAATTTCTAGGGATATCACTGAGAATGATAGAATTCAAAAGAAATGCGATATTATCTCTGACTATATGTATAGAACTCATACCTATAAATTAGCTGATATTTTAATAGAGAGGGGACTTTCAGTATGGCAGTATAGCTATGAATTGCCACCTGCTCTTCATGGATTTGATATGATAGCATTATGGGAAGATAGTATACCAGAAATGCTTACTAAAGTTTTATCACAAGAGGAAATGAAAAAGTCAGGAGATATTTTACGCAATACATATGTAGACTTTATTATAAATCGCAAGCTAAGCTGGCCTATGTCTACTAAAGAACAAAAATATATTTTGAGAATTGGTTCTGAAGCGTGTGTAGAAAAGTTAGACAAGCTTGATGCACTTATGAATTTTCCGGAACAAGTAATAATACTTAGATAGACAACATGAATATTAAAATTAGCATTACTTCGCTTAGGTCTAAATGCAAGAAATATACATATATACGAGGTTTGGACTAATAGATAGATGACTAATACAAGTTAAAGAAGGATAATGGGACTACATCCCAAACCTCGTATATGATTGTTATCCTTCTTGAACGGAATATTATGTACATCCTATAATCCGATTTCCTATGAAGAATACCATAATAACGAGATTTCAAGATAAAAACAATGATAAACTGTTCAAATAATGTACTATAAAGATTCACGCCTAAAATTCCGTAGGTACGGAGGAATTTTTCCATTGTACTACCGTGGGAGCGAAGTAACAATGCTGAAGGAACGATTTAAAAAAGTCCTAATAAATCTTGGATCAAAAATTGTAAAATACTTAGATATTTCAATTGTTTTGTACGTAAGAGCAATTAATGTAGCTAAAAAACAATATTAAGACGATACTTACTAAAATTATGGTTATTAAAATTTCCTTATTCTTAGTGCTTTCTTTTGCAGCTTCCTTTGTCATATTTGTAATTAAAAGTTTACTTTTAGGGTAAAAAAGAAAAAATAAGTTTTTTAGTTGCAATAGATCATTTAATAATTTATAATAAAATAGTGTTATTAAGTATTAAATTAATAATATTTAAATGATAAGGGAAGTGAATACATTGTTTGAATCTTTAAGCATTGGAAAAGTTGCAATGTTATTATCCATGTCTTCTGATAGTGATGAAGAGTTGATTAGAAATAAGGCAGAAGCTCAAGGATATAAAGTTTTTAAAGGATTCGTTGGAGCAATGGATTCTTCCAAGATTTTTGCATCCATAGAAACAGCTGCAAAAAGAGAAAAGTTCATAAAAAATATTTATAGAGAAGAACATTCACTTTATCATGCTGTTTTAGAGGCATATGAAGGTGTTTGTCGTGGTCAGATAGGTCTTGGAAATGTACTTAGAACAGCTGGACTTGTATTTACGATTGTTAAGGGATCAAGACTTCCTGGAGATGTGAAGGACGGAAGCTGGATAGCGGTTGTTTTGTATGGAAACATGGGTGCACCTGTTAAAGGATATGAACATGAAGTTATAGGACTTGGTATATATCCCGTTTAACTACAATTTAATATTTTATTTAAGTGATTTAGTGCTCAGAGTTTAAAGTGCAGCAGTGCATTTTATATAGTTTTTTTAGGGGGCAAGATTCATTGTGGTGAGTCTTGCTCTCTTTTTGTGTTTTAATATATGAAAAAATGGAGGAATTTATAATATGAATACTATTTTAATTGATGGAAACAGTTTAACGCTAAAAGCTTTAGCCCTTATTGCTAGAGATAACTACAAGGTAGAACTTGCTAATGAAGCTAAAAAGAAGGTTGAAAAATCAAGAGCAATTGTTGATGATATAGTAGAAAATGAAAAAACTATATATGGAATTACAACTGGTTTTGGAAAGTTTGCAAATGTAAGTATTTCTAAGGAAGATTGTAAAACCCTTCAAAGAAATCTTATAATTTCACATGCTTGCGGTACAGGAAATAACCTTCCTACAGAAAGTGTAAGGGCAATCATGCTTTTGAGGGCTAATGCACTCTCAAAAGGATTTTCTGGAATAAGGCTTAGCACACTTGAGACTTTAATTGAAATGCTTAATAAGGGAGTTCACCCTATAATACCAGAAAAAGGTTCTCTCGGAGCATCTGGAGATTTAGCACCGCTTGCACACATGGTACTTCCTATGATTGGAGAGGGCGAAGCTGAATATAAAGGTGAGGTTATGCCTGGAAAAAAAGCAATGGAATTAGCAGGGATTTCACTAGTAGAGCTTGTTGCAAAAGAGGGACTTGCTTTAATCAATGGAACACAAGTAATGACAGGAGTTGGAGCACTTACAGTTTATGATGCTATTGAACTTTTAAAGGTAAGTGATATTGCAGCAGCTTTAAGTCTTGAAGCGTTAACAGGAATTACAGATGCTTTTGATAATAGACTTGATATGCTTAGACCTCATCAAGGACAAATTAATACTTCAAAAAACATTTTGAGTTTAGTAAATGGAAGCAATTTGACTACAAGACAGGGGGAACTTAGAGTACAGGATGCTTATGCTTTAAGATGTATACCTCAAGTTCATGGAGCAAGTAAAGATGCAATCAATTACGTAAAAGAAAGAGTTGAAATAGAGATAAATTCTGTTACTGATAATCCAATAGTTCTTGAGAATGGTGATGTGATTTCGGGAGGAAATTTCCACGGTCAGCCAATGGCATTAAGCTTTGATTTTCTTGGAATTGCTCTTTCTGAAATAGCTAATATATCTGAAAGAAGACTTGAAAGACTTGTTAATGGACAGCTTAGTAATGGACTTCCGGCATTTTTAACAGAGCAGGGAGGACTTAACTCTGGTTTTATGATAACTCAATATGCAGCTGCTTCTTTAGTATCAGAAAATAAAGTCCTAGCACATCCAGCAAGCGTAGATTCTATACCATCTTCAGCAAATCAAGAGGATCATGTTAGCATGGGAACTATTGCAGCAAGAAAGGCAAGACAAATACTTGAAAATGCCAAGAGAGTGTTAGCAACAGAGCTTATGGCAGCTTGTCAGGCAGTTGATTTTAGAGAAGGAGCAAAATTAGGAGAAGGTACTTCAATTGCATATAAAACTATAAGAGAAAAAGTTGATTATATTAAAGAAGATAAGGTAATGTACAAAGAGCTTGATAAGGTTACGGATATGATAACAAGTGGGGAAATTGTTAAGAATGTTGAGAGTGACGAAAAAGTTAATATTATAATCTAAAAATAATGTGAAATAACAATGATTCGCTCCCACGGTAGTGCAAGGAAAAATTCTTCTTTACCTACGGAATTTTATAAAGTGCATAAGATTTTGTTCATCAATCACATGGACTTATGCCCAAATTCAATATGTATATTTTCATTGATTTTTAGTAATAAATTGGATAAGAATATATTGTATGGATTTAATTGTAAAATAAATTAAAATATAGTATAATATCTTTAATATATAAATAAAACTATGATTTTGTAATTCGTAGTTTTATTTTTTTACTTTTAATTGTATGGATAGGGGAGGGATATAATGAGGAAAATTCATATTATAAGTATAGTTTTAGGTATAATATTAATCATAGTAATAATTCTAACCATTTTTGCATTGTTAGGAAGAAAGCTAGTAATTATATGTAATAAACTAAGTATGGAAACAAATGATGGAGCTAAGAATGAAGAGCAAAAAGATAGCTGGCTTATAGCTGATGCGTCAGACAATGAAGTAGATGCAGAAGTTATAGAACCAATAAAGAAAACGAAGGAGTAAGGGTTACATGATAAAGTTGTTGAAATATATAATTCAAAACATTCAGATTCATCTCAATATAAAAATGCATCAAATTATATAAAAAATAAATTTTAAAGAAAGCCATTTTGACTTTCTTTAAATGATTTTTAATGAAAATCACGTCTTATCTATATTACAATCTTTAACAATAAGAGCTGGTACTTTATCTTTTATATTTTCCATTTTTGCAATAACTAACTCCATCTTTTCTTTATTAGAGGTTGCTTTGTAATATTGGAATTTATAATAATATCCATAATAATTAATTACAATATCGTTTGACTTTAAAAGTGATTCAATGCTATTTAAATCAATTTTTGAAAAATCCCTGCATATAATTTGATTTTCAGTTAATTTAAATAAAGCTATTTCCTCAGCTGCTTCTTGTCCACCTTTATGCAGTCTGCTCCATCTTCCACCATCAGTATATAGGATACCTGTTTTTAAAGGAAGTGGGAGAATACAAATGATTCCCATTCCTAATGGCATTGCCCCTAATAGTAGAAACACTATATTCTTTGTAATGATACTTAAAGGCAGAAAAATAATCCCCATAATTATTGAAGCTAAGGGGCCACCTAATAAAACCTTTGACCATATCTTTATATTATTTTCATTAGCTTCTTTAGGTAAAGTACAGCTAACACCACCCCACATAGCAGCATGCTTTTCAAAGTAAAATTTTATGCTATTATGTTCATTTCTTGTTATTCCTAAAGGCCCAACGATTAATAAATAAAACTTCCATCCATTAATTAGACCTACAATAATATGTCCTAGTTCATGCACTATACCAGAAATGAAATAGCATAATATTGAAGTCAATATAAAATTAATAATTAGCATTTTTAACTCCTAAAAATAATTATATTTTGAAATGTTTTTATTTTAAATTATAATTATAAAGATAAACTACTCTGAAACTTGAAATTTATTTGTACCAAAATGCTGTCTTCTCGGCATTATGGTGCATAAATAGTTTGTAGTTTAACTATATATGTAATAATTATAACATTAATTATATATATATTTACCAAATTTTTGAGTTTACTGTAAGCGGTATTTATATATATAATATAACTGTAGAGGGTGATTTTTTGAACATTCAAATTTTCGGAACTAAAAAATGTTTTGATACAAAAAAAGCAGAAAGATATTTTAAGGAAAGAAAAATAAAGTATCAATTTATAGATTTAAAAGAAAAAGCATTAAGTAAAGGTGAACTAGCTAGTGTTAAAGCTGCTATTGGCTTAAATAATTTAATAAATACTAAGGCAAAAAAATATAAAGCTTTAAATCTTGATAAAATAAGAGCTGATTCAGTTAAAGAAGAAATACTATTAAATAATCCTGAAGTATATGTTACACCAATAGTTAGAAACGGCAGAGAAGCAACAGTTGGATATAATCCGGATGCATGGAGTAATTGGAAATAGGTGCATCCAACATGACTTTAATAAAAGCTTTTCATTTTTGGAAAATTATAACCATATTGTAACTTGACATCATGAAATAAATATGTAATACTAAGAATACGATTACAAATTAGAAAATTTAATATTTAGGCTAAGAGAATGAGAGATACAGCCACATAAAACTACGTTTTTTACAAAATATATATTTTGTAAAAAATTTTAGACTTGTACATATTAACAAGATATTGTATAAGTGTAGTTTTATGTGGCTATAATTTTGGAAAAAATTATTTGCAAAACTACTTTAGATTTGAAGCGAGAAATATATTATTTTTTTTAATCTTAGTTACCATACAAGTATGGTAGTTACGATTAAGGAAGAAAAAAGTTTGTTTATAATCCTTAAAACAGTATAAGGTTAGCAAGTAAAAAGGAGGCGTAGTATGAAAAAAACGTAATTACTAAATGTATTTCATATTTTTTAAGATAGATGTAAAGGTTTAACCCAGTCTAAGAATTTTTTGTTACCTAATTTTAAGAAAATAAAGAGTTTAATGATTATAGGGAAGGTGGAAATTATGGAAAAAGAAAAAATTTCTAATGTATATAAACCAAGAAAAATTACAGTACTTAGGTCAATAGGTTTTGGCGTAGTTGACATGATGGGTGGAGGAGCTTTTACCATTATAGGTGCTTGGTTATTGTTTTTCTATACTACATTTGCTGGGCTCAATGCAGTACAAGCAGCTTCGATTATTGCTATAGCGAGGATAGTAGATGCTGTTACTAGTTTAATAATGGGAGGATTAACAGATAATTTTTATAAAACAAAACTAGGAAAACTTTTTGGACGCAGGCATTTTTTCTTATTAATAGGTATACCTCTAATTTTAGAATTTTCGTTAATATGGATAGCAAAAATGAACTATTGGTACTATTTAACTTCTTATTTGCTTTTTGAAATAATTGCTGCAATGGTATTAATTCCTTGGGAGACACTGCCAACAGAGATGACTAATGATTATGATAAGCGTACAAAATTATCTTCTACAAGATTGATTATATCCTCTATAGGTAGTTTCTTAGCTACTTTTATTCCAGGTCAGCTTTTTAAATATATGGGACAAAATAATGCTTCATCATTTTTAATTAATGGAATAGTTTTTTCATGTATTTATGCTGTTTGTATATTCATATCGTATAAATCAACCTGGGAACGTCCTGTTACAGAGGAAATGATTAATGAAATCAATGAAAGAAGTAAAAAAGAAAAGGGGAATTTTATATTAAATCAATTAAAAATTTATATTTCTACATTAAAGTTAAAGACTTTTCGTAAACATTTAGCTATTTATTTACTTTCATTTACTGCCAAGGATACATTTAATGCAGTATTTGCATATTTCTGTGTTTATGTATTATCCGTCAGTGCAACAACTGCAGCAAATGTTTTGTCTTTAAGTCTTATTGGACCACTGATAATATTTATTTCAGGATTTTTAATGATTAAATTTGGCCCTAGATGGTTATATACTGTTTCATTTACTATTGTATTAATTTCACTAGCAGGGTTTTACATGTTGTTTTCAATTAAACCTAGTAACATAACTGTTTTATTGTTTGCAATAGGATTTGTTTATAATATTGGTCTTTCAATATTAACTTTTGCTCCGTGGAATGTATTTCCCCTGATACCTGATTTAGATGAAATCATTACAAGACAACATAGAGCAGGAATTTATGCTGCGGTCATGACATTTGTTCGTAAATCAACAGTTGCAGTTGCTACATTCTTTGTAGGAATTATATTGAATTCAAGTGGATATATAAAAGGTAAAGCAACACAGTCAATTGAAGTACAAAATGCCATTACATACATTCTTGTATTTGGAACTGGCATACTCATTTTACTTGCTTTATTATTTGCATTGACCTTTAAATTGAATAAAAAGACTCACAGTGTTATTAAGAATGAATTAGAGCGTCTTAAAGCCGGAGGTTCTAAAAAAGATGTTGATACTGATACAAGTAAAGTTATTGAAGAATTAACTGGTTATAAATATGAAGATATATGGCAGGAAATTGAGTCATAAGATAATTTTAAATAAAAAACTTAGAAGTTAATATAGTATGAAGTTGAAATGGTTTATCTATAAGATTGAAAGGGTGGAGTTTTATGTTATTAAAAAAGTTTTTGTCAATGAAAAAGATTGAAAATGGCTATTATGTTAAAGGTGATTCAGCAGATATAAAAATTATTTTTATGACGGATGATATTATACGTGTGAGAGTATCTTTTGATAAAAGGTGGGAAGAAGAATCTTATACATTAGTTATGACAGCGTGGGAGGATCGTTTAGATCATTTATTTCATGAAGAACGTAAGAGAATAAATGCATTAGATATTCCGTTTGAAGAAACAGAAACAGAAATTACATTTTGCACAAAAACATTAAAACTCGTTATGACTAAATCACCGTTATACTTTTCTATCTACAAATTAAATGGAGAAAAATTATATAATGATATTCATGAAAGAGCCTTTGAGCGTGATCACATAGGCAGAATTTTTCATTACAATCAAATAGATCCACAAAATGATCACTTTTATGGATTTGGCGAGAAAACTGGAACTTTAGATAAATTAGGTAGAAGAATGCGTATGTCTCCTAAGGATGCGATCGGACATGATCCAGAGTTTGGTGATCCTATGTATAAGCATATTCCGTTTTATATAAAATTAAACAATAATAATAAACATGCTTTAGGCTTATTCTATCATAATTCCTACGATTCAACTTTTGATATGGGAAATGAAATTAGTGGATATTGGGCACGTTATAGTTATTATGAGGCTGATGGAGGAGATATTGACTTATTCTTCATTAATGGACCAACAGTTAGTGAGGTTCTAGATAATTACACAAAGCTTACAGGAAGACAGGCTATGCCGCCTAAACAGAGTCTTGGATATACTGCTTCTACAATGTATTATGCTGAACTTGAAAAAGATTGTGATAAGGAAATATATGAAGTCATTGAAAAGTATTTTGAAGAAAAAATGTATATAGATAATTTTAAAGTAGCCTCTGGTTATTCATCGGGAGAAAAGGATAATTTAAGATATACATTTAACTGGAATAAAAAAAGATTCCCTGATCCTGATGGATTCGTAAAAAATATGAATGAAAAAGGTATTAATGTAATTCCAAATTTGAAGCCTGGTATTTTGCCTAACCATCCTTATAAGGATGAGTTTGAAAAGGCAGCTGCATTTATTAAAGATCCAGATGGTAATAAAGATTATTTGGGTCGCTGGTGGGGTGGCATAGGAAGATTTATAGATTTTACTAAACCATCAGGAAGAGAAATATGGAAAACTTTACTTAAGAAAACTATATTAAGCAAGGGAGTAACAACTGTATGGAATGATAATTGTGAATACGATGGTGTTGAAGACCGTAATGCTATATGCGATTTTGATGGTGGAAAAGGAACTATGGCAGAGCTTAAAATTATGCATTCAAATATGATGGCATATACTGCAAAAAAGGCTGTTTCTGAAATGTATCCTAATTGCCGTCCATATATTATAAATCGTGCTGGATTTGCTGGAGTTCAGCGATATGCTCAAACTTGGGGAGGAGATAATCTAACTGATTGGCGTACATTAAAATTTAATATAGACACAATTATGGGTATGGGGTTATCTGGAGTTGCAAATAATGGCTGTGATATAGGAGGCTTTGCAGGAGGTGCTCCTGAAGGTGAACTTCTTTTAAGATGGATACAGAATGGTATATTTCAACCAAGATTTTGCATTAATTCAGCTAATAATGATAATACTGTTACTCAGCCTTGGATGTATGAAGAGTATAATGAATTTGTACGCAATGCATATACTCAGCGTTACAGAATGCTTCCATATTTATATTCTTTAATGTATGAGGCACATATTACTGGTAAGCCAATAATGAGGCCATTGCTTATGGAATTTCAGGATGATATCAATTGTTATGAGGATAAATATAGTACATTTATGTTTGGATCATCAGTTTTAGTGGCAAATGTAGTTGAAAAAGGAGCAGTTTCAAGAAAGCTTTATTTGCCAAAAGGCTGCAAATGGTATGATATGAATGATAATATGCATGAATACGAAGGTGGACAGGTAATTGAAATCCCAGTTACACTTAATAGTATTCCTATGTTCCTTCGTGGTAGTGGGATTTTTGTAACAAGTGAAGATGTAAAACATATTACAACCGATAAAATGAAAAATTTAAATATTCTGATTGGTGCAGAAGGCGATAGTAGTTTTTACTTATATGATGATGATGGTGTAAGCAATGATTTTGAAAAAGGGGTATATCAATATACCGAAATTAAGGTGAGTGGTAAGGCACGTAAACAAATTTCATTTAAAACAACTGGAAGTTATGAAAATGAAATATCAAATCTTAAAGTTCAGCTTATAAGCAAGGAGAAAGGGGCATACTGGGTTACAGTAGATGGTGAAAATATACCGCGTTTCCTTAATAAGACTTCATTTGAAAAGTCTGAACAGGGATGGTATTACGATTTGTCAGATAGGACAATTTTATTAAAATGTAAAAAATCTATAAAAAATGATTTTGACATTGTAGTTTCCTGTGAAAAGTTTGATTTAATTGGTATGTAGAGGAGAAATAAAAATGGCATTTCAAGAAAAGTGTTTTCAATGATTGTAAGATGTTATGCAGCTACTTATGGTGATGGAATTGACGGATTGATGTTATGTGGAACACCAGGAGTATTTAAGACAGCAGCACCACTTATTTCTACTTTAAAAAAGCTAATAGATGAAGGCAAAGGAGAAGAAAGTGCTGCTGATTATGAGGAGAAGCTTATGGGATGGATGTGGACATCAAAACGTTATGAGGAAAATCCTATAACCTCGAGAAGCGAGTGGGTTTGTAGTGATCCAGAGGTGATTGCAGATCATGTAGGAAATTATGGGGAAGGAGTATATGCTGTGTAAAATTGGCTTGCAGAAACGGGGCATATGGTAAGAACAAAGATTTATCCAGGATACCGACATGAAATACTTAACTATCTCGATATTAGAGATGAAGTTGAGGATGGAATAATAGAATTTGTTAAATACATTATACAGATAGACAACTTGGAATATTAAAATTACAGTGTCCAAGTTTATCCTTGGAATCTATGATTTTCCCTAGAGTACAGAGTACAATTGACAGAGTACAGTGAATGATGACTTTCTTCCGTTTCACTACAGAAAGTCTTAAAACTAATGCTGACGCCAATTTTTTTAGACTGCCTATTTATTTAGTTCAGCAAAGCTGAACATCATTAGTTATAATTAAAGATTTACCTGAGAGAAACGAAAGGTAAATCCACCTTTACTGTGCTCTGTACTCTGTCAGTTGTACTTTGAGTTGAACCATAATTTTACAGGGCAAATTTAGTATTAGTAATTTATATCTTTCAACTTGTCTATCTATATGAGTGTATAAGTAAGATTAATATGACAGGAGGATGACATTATGAAGGTAAGTAATAAAATTATAAGTGTCAAAAATATTGATAATTATTTAGAAGTAACTACTAATGCAGCTATATATAGAATTGTACTTTTAACTGATGATATAGTAAGAATCCGCTGTACTTTTAATAAAGAGTTTAAAGAGGAAGCTTCCTATGCTTTAGTTATGACTGCGTGGAAGGATAAAACTGACGAGTTATTAGCTAAAGAAAGAATAAGAATAGAAGCACTTAGTAGTAAATATGAAGATTCAGATGATTGTATTACATTGGCTACAACAAAATTAAATATAAAAATTTATAAAGAGCCTTTTGGAATAGAGATTTTAGATAAAAAAGGCAATGTACTACATTCAGACTTAAGGGAAAAAGCTTATGTGAAAGATTCTCTCGGAAGATTATATCATTATTCCTGCATGGAAGATGAAGATTACTTTTATGGATTTGGTGAAAAATCTGGATATTTAAATAAAAGAAAAAGAAGAATGAGAATGCATAATTTTGACACCTATGGCTATGATTCAGAGTATACAGATCCTTTATATAAGCATATACCTTTTTATGTTAAGTTTAATAGTAAAAGTAATATAGCAACTGGCATGTTCTATAATAATTCCTATGATTCAATTTTTGATGTTGGCTCTGAGAGAACAGGCTATTGGAAGGATTACAGTTATTTTTGTGCTGATGGTGGTGAGTTAGATGTATTTTTCATATATGGGCCTACAATAAAGTCTGTAGTAAAAAATTATACCGATTTAACAGGAAAAACTAAATTGCCTCCAAGATACTCTCTAGGCTACATGGGCTCAACAATGTACTATACAGAACTAGATAAAGATTCAGATAAAACTATTTTAAAGTTTTTAGATAGATGCAAAGAGGAAGGAATCCCTTGTGATGGTTTCTTTTTATCTTCAGGTTACACTTCATCGAAAGATAATAAGAGATATGTGTTTAACTGGAATCATGATAGATTTAGTGATCCTAAAGCTTTTGTTGAGCAAATGAAAGAAAAGGGTGCTTCCTTAGTGCCTAATATAAAACCGGGAATGTTAAATTCTCATCCTTTATACAAGGAATTTGATGAAGCAGATGCTTATATAAAGGACGAAACAGGGGAAAAATCTCAAATGGAAAGATACTGGGGAGGTCATGCTTCCTTCGTAGATTTTACGAGTCCTAAAGGAAGAGAAGAGTGGAAAAAACATTTAAAAGCTTCTTTAGTTTCTCTTGGAATTACATCAATATGGAATGATAATAATGAATATGATATAAATAACCAGGATGCTGTATGCTGTGTTGAAGGGATGAGAGATGAGATAAATGGTTTTAGACCTATAATGACAAATTTAATGTCGTTAGTAGCAAATGAGGCAGTAGAAGAAGTTTATCCAAATGCTAGACAATATATAATCAGTAGATCCGGTTTTGCAGGTATACAGCGTTATGCTCAAACATGGGCAGGCGACAACAGTACAAGCTGGAAGAGTCTTAAGTTTAATATTCCTGTAATACTTGGATTAGGGCTTTCAGGAGTAGCAAACCAGGGCTGCGATATAGGTGGATTCTATGGAGAAGTACCTGAACCAGAATTGTTTGTAAGATGGGTTCAAAATGGAATATTTCAGCCAAGATTTTCAATACATTCTTGTAATACCGATAATACTGTTACAGAGCCTTGGATGTATGCATCTTGCACAAAATACATACGAGATGCCATAAATTTTAGATATAAATTAGTGCCATACATGTACTCTTTATTATACGAAGCTTCTGTAGAGGGAAATCCTATTATGAGACCTTTAGTGTATGAATTTCCAGAGGATAAAAGGCTGCTTTCTGAGAGCTTTGATTTTATGCTTGGAAGTTCTATTCTTGTTGCCAATGTTCTTGAAAAAGGTGCAAAAACAAGAAAGGTATATTTACCAAAAGGAGCTATTTGGTTTGACTGGTACACAAAACAAGTATATCAAGGGGGACAAACAGTAGAATTTGAGGTTTCTTTAGCTTCAATTCCTATGTTCTTTAGAAGTGGAGCAATTGTTCCTATGTGTGAAAATCTAATGAATCTTCATAAGGATTCTATTGAAAAGCTTGAACTTTTAGTAGAACCATCACAGGAAGCAAGTTTTGTATTATATGAAGATGATGGTGTTACAAATGATTATAAGAAGGGTGAATATTTAAAAACAACTATAAGTATTAATAATAAAAATGGAATAAAAATTAATTTTAATAAAGAAGGTAATTATAAAACAGAAGTTAAAGAAATGGTTGTGAATGTAGTTTGCAAAGATATGGCTCCAAAGCAAGTTAAACTGGCGGATAAAAAACTTCCTATGTTCCTTGACGAAAAAGAATGGGAAGCAAGTAAATTTGGATGGCACTATGATATCGAGCAAAAAACTGCTAAAATAAAATACAATAACATTGATGGGAATTATACATTATTTGTTGATTGTGATTTTAAAGATTTAATTTCCATGTAACTAAAAATATATAAAAAGAATGAGTGATGTTTATGAATACTGAGCAATTATTAGAGCAAAATCCAGTTATAGCAGCAGTAAAAAATAAGGAGCAATTAGAATTAGCAATAAATTCACAAATTGAAATTATATTTGTTTTGTTTGGCGATATAATGAATATTAAGGAAATAAGTAATATAATAGCAGCTAAAAATAAAATAGGCATAGTCCACATTGATTTAATTGAAGGATTATCAGCTAACAGAGAAGTTGTTATGCGATATATTAAAGAAGAAACAAAGTTTAAGGGAATAATTAGCACTAAAGCACAAGTTGTTAAGCTTGCTAGCAAGTATGATTTGTTAGGAGTTCAAAGGGTTTTTGTTTTTGATACTCTTTCATTAGCTAGTGTAAAAAATCATGTAATTTCTGAATGTGATGCAGTAGAAGTGCTGCCAGGGGTTATTCCTAAGGTACTTCAAATAATTGCAGGGTATTCTAATAAACCACTTGTTGCTGGTGGTTTAATTGAAACTAAAGAAGAGGTAATGCAAGCTTTGAGTTCAGGGGCAGCATGTGTATCTACAACCAAGAAAGAGATTTGGAATATGTAGAGTAAGAGAAGGAAGGTGGCGCGGTATATGGAAAAATATATAATAGCCTTAGACCAGGGGACTACAAGTTCAAGAGCAATAATATTTGACAAGGAACAGAATATATTGGAGATTAGTCAGAAAGAATTCACTCAAATTTATCCAAATAGAGGGTGGGTTGAACATGATCCTTTAGAAATCTGGGCAAGTCAGTATGGTGTTTTGCAGGAGGTAATGGCAAAAGCAAATATAACTCAAGAAAATGTAGCAGCAATAGGTATTACTAATCAAAGGGAGACAACAATTGTTTGGGATAAGAATACTGGAGAGCCTGTATATAATGCTATTGTATGGCAGTGCAGAAGAACAGCAGCTATAGTTGAAGAATTAAAGAAAGATAAAGAGTTTGCAGAATATATAAAAGAAAATACAGGGCTGCTTTTAGATGCATATTTTTCAGCTACAAAAATAAAATGGATATTAGACAATGTGAAGGGCGCAAGGGAAAGAGCTGAAAAAGGTGAATTACTGTTTGGCACAATTGATACCTGGCTAGTGTGGAAGCTTACAAATGGTAAAACTCACGTAACCGATTACACCAATGCATCTAGAACTATGCTTTATAATATAAAAGAATTAAAGTGGGATGAAAAGATTTTAAAAAAGCTTAATATTCCAAAAGCAATGCTGCCAGAGGTTAAAAATTCCTCTGAAGTTTATGGATATACAAATCTTGGAGGTACAGGTGGCATAAGAGTTCCAATAGCAGGTATGGCAGGAGATCAACAGTGCGCTTTGTTTGGTCAAACTTGCTTTGAAGAAGGCAGTGTTAAAAATACTTATGGAACAGGCTGTTTTTTACTTATGAATACGGGAGAAAAAATGATTCAAAGTAAAAATGGATTGGTAACTACTATTGCAATTGGACTAGATGGAAAAGTTGAGTATGCATTAGAAGGATCCGTATTTGCTGGTGGGGCTGTTATTAAGTGGATTAGAGATGAATTAAAATTAGTTAATGATGCTGCAGATACAGAATATTTTGCTAAAAAGGTAGATGATAATGGAGGTGTTTACATTGTTCCAGCATTTACCGGTCTTGGTGCTCCATATTGGGATATGTATGCAAGAGGAGCTATTTTGGGGCTTACAAGAGGTACTAATAGGAACCATATAATTAGGGCGGCAATTGAATCTATTGCATATCAATCTAGAGATATCATAGATGCTATGGAGGAAGATTCAGGGTGTAAACTTACAAGAATTAAAGTTGATGGAGGGGCTAGTAGAAATAATTTATTAATGCAATTTCAAGCTGATATTATAGGGGCGGAGGTTGTAAAACCTATAATAACTGAGACAACAGCTCTTGGTGCAGCGTATTTGGCGGGGCTTGCTGTAGGCTTTTGGAAATCAAAAGATGAAATTGCTAAAAAGTGGCACGTAAGTCAAACCTATATCCCTAATTTACAAAAGGAAAAAAGAGAAAAGTTATATGAAGGTTGGAAGAAAGCAGTTAAAAGAGCAGAAGGTTGGGAGTGCAACAGTTGACGATTGAGAGTTGACAGCTTACAGGTAGATGTGAATAGTTTATAGATGATAGTTTACAGTTAAGGATAAATTTTCAACGCTATGCTTAGAAAAGTTTATTTTAAATTGCTTATTTATTTTACAAGCATGTTTAAACAGTGTATAATATAAAGTATAATTTAATACAATTGCTTAGAGATTTAGAGTCAAGCATAAAAAAACAAGGTGATTTATCATCTGTTTTTAGCTTGGCTTTTTTTATTTATCACAATAAGGAGGATGCAATATGTATGATGTTGCAATAATTGGAGCTGGTGTTATTGGGTGCTCTATATTCAGAGAGCTAACTAAATATAATTTAAAGGTAGTTGTTTTAGAAAAAGAAAAGGATGTTTCAATGGGAACAAGCAAAGCAAATTCAGCTATAGTCCATGCTGGTTATGATCCTAAAGAAGGAACCTTAATGGCAAAGTACAACGTAAAAGGCAATGAAATGTTTGAAGCCTTATGCAGAGAATTAAGCGTACCGTTTAAAAGAAATGGATCATTGGTTTTAGCTTTTAATGAAGAAGATATGGAAACAATAAAGAAGCTTTATGAAAATGGAACTAAAATAGGAGTAAAGAATTTAAAAATTTTAGCTAAGGAAGAGGTTTTAAAAATGGAGCCAAACCTTAGTGAAGAAATAAAAGGAGCACTCTATGCTCCAACTGGTGGCATAGTGGGACCTTTTGAATATACGATTGCACTTGCTGAAAATGCAGTTCAAAATGGTGGAGAAATTAAGCTGAAAAAAGAGGTTGTTTCTATAGAAAAAAAGGATGTATTTAAAATTGGCACTAGGGATGGAGATATTATTGAAGCTAGGTTTATTGTAAATGCAGCAGGAGTTTATGCAGATAAAATTCATAATTTAATTTGCAGAGAAAGTTTTAAAATAACTCCAAGAAGCGGTGAGTATTTTGTGATGGATAAAAGTCAAGGAAAAGTAGTGAGTCATACAATATTTCAATGCCCATCAAAATTAGGAAAAGGAATTTTGGTAACTCCAACGGTTCATGGAAATTTGTTAGTTGGTCCAGATGCTAGGGATATAGAAGATAAGGAGGATTTAGGAACAGAGGCTAAGGGCTTAGATGCTGTAAGAGAAGCTTCTATGCGTTCAACTAAAAAGATTAACTTTAGAGAAACTATAAGAAATTTTGCTGGACTTAGAGCTAATCCAAGTACGGAAGATTTTATAGTTGAAGAAAATGATGAAGTTAAAGGATTTGTTGATGCAGCAGGAATGAAATCACCAGGGTTATCTTCAGCACCTGCTATTGCTCTAGATGTGGTTAAAATATTAGGTGAAGCTGGCTGCACGCTAGACAAAAAAGAAAACTTTGAAGCAAAGAGAGAACAAATTCATTTTATGGAATTATCAGCCGAAGAAAAAGCTAAATTAATAAAGGAAGATCCTAAATACGGAAGAATAATATGCAGATGTGAGAGTATAACAGAAGGAGAAATTGTTGCTGCAATAAAGAGAGGCTTTGGAGTACTTTCTTTAGATGGAATCAAAAGGAGATGCAGACCTGGTATGGGAAGATGTCAAGGTGGCTTTTGTGGTCCAAGAGTTCAAGAAATAATTGCAAGAGAATATAATATACCTTTAGAAAGTGTGGAGTTAGAAAAGGATGGTTCTTATATCTTAGTGGGGAAAACTAAGTAGAAGGTGAGGGATAGCTATGAATTATGAATTAATAGTAGTTGGTGGAGGACCAGCGGGTCTTGCAGCAGCGTATGAGGCATACAATAGCGGAATAAAAAATATTTTGATTTTAGAAAGAGATAGAGAATTAGGTGGAATATTAAATCAGTGTATTCATAATGGTTTTGGACTTCATACCTTTAAAGAAGAACTTACAGGACCTGAATATGCAGATAGATTTATAGAAATGGTTAAAAACACTAATATTGAGGTTAAGCTTAATACTATGGTATTAGAAATAACTAAGGATAAAAAGGTTTATGCAGTAAATTCAGAGGAAGGGTATATGGAGCTTCAGGCTAAGGCTATAATTCTTTCAATGGGTTGTAGGGAAAGGACAAGAGGTGCCATTAATATACCTGGAGATAGACCATCTGGTGTATTTACTGCAGGTGCAGCTCAAAGGTATATCAATGTAGAAGGATATATGCCCGGCAAGGAAGTTCTTATTTTAGGTTCAGGAGATATTGGACTTATAATGGCAAGAAGAATGACGCTTGAAGGGGCAAAGGTTAAAGCAGTTGTTGAGTTGTGTCCATATTCAAATGGACTAAATAGAAATATAGTTCAATGTCTAAAGGATTACGATATACCATTATATTTATCGCATACGGTAGTAGATATTATAGGAAAAGAAAGAGTTGAAAAAGTTATAATAGCTAAAGTAGATGAAAATAGAAAGCCAATTAAAGGAACAGAAATGGAATTTGCTGTAGATACCTTGTTATTATCAGTTGGACTAATTCCAGAAAATGAGCTTTCCTCTAAAGCGGGAATAGAATTAGATAAAAGAACAAATGGTTTAAGTGTTACTGAAAGTATGGAGACATCTGTAGATGGAATATTTGCTTGTGGTAATGTAGTGCATGTCCATGACTTAGTTGATTTTGTAACAGAAGAATCAAAACGCACAGGTGCTTCAGCGGCGAGATATATTAAGCATGAACTAAAAAAAGATAAATATGTAAATATAATAAACGGCAAAAATGTAAATTATACAGTTCCCCAAAAGCTTGATGTAGATGATGTTAAAGATAAATTAACTATATTTATGAGAGTGAACAATATATATCATAACAAAGTCTTAGTAGTTAGAAGTGGAGAGGAAGTTATAGCTAAATTTAAGCGAGAACATTTAGCACCATCAGAAATGGAAAAAATAATTTTAAGCAAGGTAATCCTTAACAAGATTAAAAATGATGTAACAATATCATTAGAGGATGGTGAGTAATATGGAAAGAGAATTAATATGCATATGCTGTCCAAGAGGTTGTCACTTAAAGGTTGATGATAAAAGCTTAACTGTAAGTGGAAATAGCTGCCCTAGAGGAGCAGAATATGGAGCTGGCGAGGTTACAAATCCTGTTAGAATAATAACTTCAACAGTTAAGGTTAATGGTTCCGATATACCCGTAGTTCCAGTAAAAACCGAAAAAGCAATCCCAAAAGGAATAACTATGAAATGCATGGAGGAAATTAATAAAGTTACTATGACTGCTCCTGTTAAGATAGGAGATGTTATTATAAAAAATGTGCTAGGTACAGGCATTAATGTTGTTGCTACTAAAAATGTTTCTAAAAAACAGAGTGGAGAGTAAAAGAGAAGGTAGATTTACCTTCTCTTTTACTTAGATAAAGCTTAGAACTTATTGGACCAATTTTATTTATATTTTTATAATACGAAAAATAAATAATGGATTATAAAAATTCTCACCCAAAATTCCGTAGGTACGGAGGAATTTTTTCCTTGCATTACCGCGTAAGGGAAATAACAGTGATGAAGGAACGATTAAAAAAAATCCTAATAAATCTTGGCTCGAAAATTGTAAAATGCTTAGATATTTCAATCTGTTTGAGCGATAGCGAGTTATTGAAGTATCTTAGTATTTTACAATTTTTAAGCCTTAGATTTATAGGACTTTTTTTATGTTACAAAGCACTGTTATTTCCCTATTTTTGTTAGGTTTTCGCTTGAAATCTGTATCTTTTTTATATGTTCATATAAATCTTGAATTGATGCATTTTGATTTTCAAAGGTTGCAAACATTTCCTCTGTAGCGGCAGAATTTTCTTCTGATATGCTTGCTATATTTTCTGATTCCGTACGTACCTTTTCAAATATAGATTTTGTATTATTAACCATGTCCAGTTCTTTTTCAATATAATCGTCAATTGTTTTAAAGGAAGCTTTTATATTATTAAAGCTATCATTAACTTCATGGCCCATTTGTGTTCCAACTTTAACTGCATCATTTCCATTTTGTGCTGCTGAAATGACATCATCTACTTTCACTTTTACGTCTTCAATAATTTTATTTATTAGCTGCACAGTGTTTGTACTATCTTCAGCAAGTTTTTTAATTTCATCAGCAACAACAGCAAAACCCTTTCCGTGTTCACCAGCTCTAGCAGCTTCGATTGAAGCATTGAGGGCAAGTAAATTTGTTTGGCTGGCAATTTCAGTAATGCTTACTAGGAAACTGTTAATGCTTTCAATGCTTTCTTCAAGATTACTGATTGTGTTTAAGGAAGTTTTTACGGTGGTATCTATTATTTGCATTTGACTGCTAACGTTGCCCAGTTTATCTGATGCGGCAATAAGAATATTTGTTGATTCTTTTGATACCTTTGACATTTTATTTGAAAATTCAGCAGTTTTGTTAAGTTTGTCATCGGCAGCATTGATAGCTTCATTTATCTGTGAAATGCTCTGCGCTTGATTTGTAACACCGTTTGCTACCTCTTGAACTGTAGCTGTTAATTCTTCACTTGAATTTTTGGTAAAGTCAAGGTTATTCATGCTATCAGTAATATCGTTATGAAGGTTCAAAGTATTATCACTAATGGATTTAAGAATATCTTTTAAATTATCAGAATTTTTTTCTGCATGTGCTTCTTTCTTAAAGGAATTTTTAATTAATTCATGTCCCCATTTTGTTACAAAGAACAAAAGTATCATACAAATGTTTAGTATACCGAAAGTTAAAACAAAATCAGGAAGCTTGGCAAAATTAGTAACAAGATATAATATAATAGCACAAATATCATATATTATACCTCCCATTACAATAAATTTTTCGTTAAGATAAAGAGCAGCATAGCAGATAATTATGAATAAATATATTAGGTGTATGACTCCCATAGTTGGTCCCATTTTCATGAGTGAATTTAGGTACATAGCAACAAATTTAGATAAACACATTATACCAGCTATTAAATATCCATTTTTTTTGAAATAAAATAATATGGTAGGAACTATAATACCTATAAGTTCAATTGTGATTTCAAAGCTTGAGGCAATCATAAATTTGGAATTTGTAAAAAGTTCAACTGATCCTACAAGAAGAATAATCCAAGATAAAATTATTAGTATTTTATTTACTTTTCTTACGTGGTCTTTTAATGCACTGTTTTCCATAGGTTCACATCCTTATAGTTTATTTTTGTTTAATGAGCATTGAACTAAAAAATTACTAGCACGATACCCCATTATTATCCTATAAGTTTTATTATACCTCCATTTTGTACAAATTTGTAATAATTTTTGATGATAATTATTAAAAATATGTAACAAAAAGCAGTTTAAATATCTGGCAATAAATGCAGCTTGTAGTTTTCTTACTTCTTCTTTTAAATAAGCTAAATACAACTCTACTGTCACCAGCGTTTGAGCCAATATGATTATCTAAATCTACTAATGCTTGGTCCATACCGCGTTTTCTATTATAATTAAATTTATCTTTTATCATTTTCTTTAGGAAAGGTCTTTAATGTATAGAAACACTATCCCCTATAACAAACACATTTCTCTTGTTTAGTGAAATGATTTTCTCTGCTATTTCATCTACAGTGTTTACAATATAGTTGGCCCCAGCTTTTTGGAGTTCATTATAAGAACCAAAGCCATAAGTAACACCTATGCAAGCTAAGTTGTTATCCTTTGCACCTAAAATATCATGTTCTCTATCACCAATCATCAGTGCTTCGCTCGCTTTAATTTTATTTTCCTCTAAAGCAAATTTTATTACATCAGCTTTTTTGCTTCTTGACCCGTCTAGTGTACTTCCAACTACAGCATCAAAAAATTTAATTAGATTAAAATGAACTAATATTTTCTCTGAAAAAACAGTTGGTTTTGATGTAGCAACAATCAAATGCAATCCTACTTCTTTTAATCTTGTTAGCATGGATTCTATGTTAGGATAAACTTCATTTTCAAATAATCCTTTTTTACTAAAATATTCTCTGTAGTATTTTACCGCTTCTTCAGCTTTGGTGTCATCAAAATTGTAATATTCCATAAAAGAATCTTTTAGTGGTGGACCAATGAATTTTTCAAGAGAATCTAAGTTTTGAACTGATATGCCAAATTTGTTTAGTGAGTATTGGACAGATTTTGTTATTCCTTCTTTGGAATTTGTAAGTGTTCCATCTAAGTCGAATAATATGTATTTGTACATTGAAAATTCCTCCATTTTTTAATTTTAGTATATAAAGATATTTTAGCATAAGGGCTTATTTTAAATATAGTTTATAATAAAAATTAATGTTAAACTATACAAAAATATAGTAATATAATAAGATAAATACATTTAGTAAAAGGAGATAAAAAAGTGAAAAGATTTATTAAATGGATTTTTGCTAGTATGATTTTATTTTTTATAGGAATAAGGTTTTTTAACAAGAATTTCATATCAGAATTTATATTTTTTCTATGCTTTCCTTTGGGATTGGCAGTGTGCATCATAGTTAGAGAATTCAGTTACATATTATTTGGGGCAATTAATGGAATTTGCCCGCACATAATATACTTTGGACCATTCACATTTTTTAAAGCTAAAGGTAGGTTAAAAGTAAGGTTTAAAATGAAATGGCACCAAAATTTTTGTGGCAATATTTCTGGAGTTGATTTGCCTCAAATTAATTCAGAAGAAGAATTTCAAGCAGTAAGAAAAAAATTTGTTATGGCTTACATTGAAAGTATTTCTATGAGTTTTATATTTAGCGTAATACTTATAGTTTTAATTTTTACATGTAACCAAATAAGTGATGGTTATTTTAAAGAGTTTTTAATAATCACAGCTATAATGTCTACAATATTTGGAATAATATCTATGCGTTATGGAAGAGGAAAAAAAGTTAAAACTATAAAAGAAAATGAAATGGAAGCAGCATATGAGTTGATATTGACGGTACAAAATTATAAAGGCATTGAAAAGTTAAAGGATTACAAGTATTTGATTACTGCAATCAAAGAAAATGTAAAAAGTATTGCCTATAGGGATTTTCAAAATGACATTGGAAAAGAAATATTTTTTAATACATTCATGATTATATATCATGTTAAAGGAATTGTAGATAAGCTACCAGATAATACTGTAAAGTCTATGCAGTATGTTATTCTAAAGAAAAATGATATTATAAATGACAGCAAATTTAATAAAAGCAACAAGTTTTATCTTCTAGACTTTATACATAGTATTATTTTGTATTTGGAACTTATAGAAGGAAAAAGGGAACAAGCATTAGACATGTACAATTTTTATGAAAAAAATTTAATGATGAGAAACAATGAATATATAATTTATACTCTTGAACTTCTTAAATATACAGTAGATATAACTGATAATTATGATTATATATTAGAGTTAAAAAATAAGATTGGTAAAGATTTATATTTAGGAGAAGGTGCATATGAAATAGATAAAAAAATATTTGATTTAAAAAACAGTCAAAGAGGTAATGATAAATGAAAGGAAATATAAATATTTTAATTGCAGAAGATGATGTTGATATAAATAATTTGCTAAAAAAAATTCTTACTAAAGAAGGCTATAATGTAAGATGTACATATTCTGGTTCAGAAGCTGAAATGTGCCTTGAAAGATATGATTTTCAGCTAATTTTACTTGATTTGATGCTTCCTGGAGTAACTGGTGAAGAACTTATAGCTAAAGTAAGAAAAATTAAAACTATGCCGATTATAGTCATATCAGCAAAGATAGGACAAGATGTTAAAATAGATGTGCTAAAGCTTGGAGCAGATGATTTTATGTCCAAGCCTTTTGATGTCAACGAAGTACTTGCAAGAGTTGAAGCCCAGCTTAGAAGATACATGATCTTTTCTAAGGCAAATGGAAGCCAAAATATTTTAAAATATAAAAACCTGATATTAAATAAGGAAACTCTTAAGGTTGAGGTAAAAGGAAAAGAGATTTATTTAACTGCAAAGGAACTTTCAATACTTGAAATGCTTTTAAGTTATCCGAGTAAGGTTTTTACAAAGTCAAATTTATTTGAAACTGT
The DNA here is from genome assembly GCF_045310695.1 of Clostridium neuense. Classification (NCBI taxonomy): domain Bacteria; kingdom Bacillati; phylum Bacillota; class Clostridia; order Eubacteriales; family Clostridiaceae; genus Clostridium; species Clostridium neuense. The sequence continues at coordinate 30,203 of NZ_JBJIAA010000014.1, read as the reverse complement.
TTGGGGCGGTAACTATATGGATGACGATAATACTATAAATGTCCACATTAGTAAAATTAGATCTAAGATAGCAGAAGTTGATCCAGATACAGAATACATTCATACAGTTTGGGGAATAGGCTTCAAAATTGGAGATTAGATTTAATACTTTCTTAATACTTTTTTAAAACTTTCTTGTATTTAGTAGCTTAATATACAAGAAAAGGAGTTGATTTAGATGTCTGAGGTTGTGCTAAGAACTAAAAGTTTGACCAAACAATATGGAAATCAAATTGCAGCTAATAATTTGAATATTGAAGTAAAAAGAGGAGAAATTTACGGACTTGTTGGAAAAAATGGTGCTGGTAAAACTACTTTACTTAGAATGATATGTGGACTTTCAAATCCAACTAGTGGAGAAATTGAATTGTTCAATGAAACTTCTAAAGAAGGTTTAGGCAAGGCTAGGATGAGAAGTGGCAGTATAATTGAAACACCTTGTTTTTTTCCTTATTTATCTGCAAGGAAAAATCTTGAATATTACAGGATTCAAAGAGGTATTGTGGAAAAGAATATAACTGATTTTGCACTTGAGTTTGTTGGACTAAATGACACAGGAAATAAAAAGTTTAAGAATTTTTCCCTTGGAATGAAGCAGCGTTTGGGATTAGCTTTAGCTATAATGGCAAGTCCAGATTTGCTTATACTGGATGAACCAATTAATGGCCTTGATCCAGAAGGAATTAAGAAAATAAGGGATATTTTACTTAAATTAAATAGAGAAAAAAACACCACCATAATTATATCAAGCCATATATTAGGAGAATTATCTCAGCTTGCAACTAACTATGGTTTTATTAATAAGGGGGAACTTGTAGAGCAAATATCTGCTAAAGAATTAAAGGAGAAATGTAAAAACTGTCTATCAATCAAAGTTAATGACACAGAAAAGGCATCTATTGTAATTGAAAATGAATTTGGATGTAGAAAGTATGAAGTTAGAAGTGGTAATGAAATAAGATTATATGAAAAAATAGATGAACCTGATATTGTATCTGAAATGCTTATTGAGCGTGGAATAAAATTATTTTGGATGTATCAAATGGGCTTTAATCTAGAGGATTATTTCATTAATTTGATTGGGGGCAATAAAAATGCTTAATTATATAAAAGCAGAGCTTTACAGAACCTTTAATAGAAAATATTTTTATTTCTTTACTGGTATACTTGCGGCATTAGCGTTGGGGGTAAATATTTTATTAAAACTTGTTGGAACAAAGGATAATGTAACGCTTATAAATGCTATAGCAGTACCTGTAACTGATTATTTACTGCTGTTTCCCATAGTATTACTTGTTATGATAGTAGATATGATTTATACCGAGGAATATAAAAATGGAACATTGAAAAATGTTGTTAGTTTTGGAATGTCAAGAAGCAAACTTGTTTTTGGCAAGTTTATAGCAATTATTATATTAGCCTTTATAACCTACTTTTTTGCACTGATTACATTTTTTATAAGCAGCGCAGTAATTTTTGGAATTGGGCATTATTCTAATCGGATTAGCCCTAGTACGTATTTTAATATAATTGCAACTAGATATTGTGCGGGAATTTTACTTTGGGTTGCAGTTATAGCTGTAGGCTTGCTTATTAGTATTTTTGTGAATAGTTATAATTCGTTTATTTATAGTTACATTGGTATATTTCTAATTTTACCAATAGTTATTAACCTTCTGTCACGTATTATAGATAAGAATATTGCTAAAATTAATTATTTTTTAATAACTGGCTGCATTAGTTTAGTTAGTACTTATAACGGGGTTAATAAAGGAGACGTTTTTTGGGCTGTTGCTGTTGGATTAGTATATATTGTAGTATGTTTAAGTTTAAGTGTAGTATGGTTTTCTAAAAAGGACGTTAAGTAGCAATAAGATGGGGTGATTTAGTGGAAATATTAATAATCATTATAATTGTAGTTTTGCTCATATTATTTGTCGCCCTATATACTTTTTTAAACAAAGAAATTGGTAACATAGCAAACATGCTTAAAGAAATTAATAATACGGAAACTAATTTAAAGGTATTAATGTCATCATCTTCTAAAAATCTTAAAAGTTTAGTATTAGAAATAAATAAAAGCCTAGATGAAAAAATTGAAACTAAAGTACAATATAAAAAAATGAATTCAGATATGAAAGAGTCTATCGCTAATATATCACATGATCTTAGAACCCCACTTACTTCAATAATAGGATATATGCAGTTAATAGAGGATGATAATTTATCTGACAGCGAAAAAAAAGAATATATTGAAATAGTAAAAAAGAGGGCTAAAAATCTTCAGGGGTTGATAGAAAACTTTTATGATCTATCAAGGCTGGAGTCTTATGAATATAAATTTAAGGCTGAAAGCATAGATTTGTCTAAAGTTTTATGTGATATATTAGCTTCCTTTTATAATGATTTTTTAAAGGCAGGAATAGAGCCGTCTATTGAGATAGATAAAAAGCTTCCGGAAATAACTGCAGATGAAAATGCTGTAAAGCGTGTAATTTCAAATTTAACTTTAAATATAATAAGACATGCGAAGAAATCAACTAAAATAAGTTTAAAAAATCATGGGGACTTTGTTATAATGAGTTTTAAAAATGCAGCACCGGATTTAAAAAAAGAAGATTGTGAGCATTTGTTTGATAGATTTTTTATGGCGGATAGAACGAGAAATGGGAATAATACAGGTCTTGGACTAACTATAACTAAGGAATTAGTTGAGCAGATGGGAAATTCAATTTACGCAGAGCTTATTGATGGAAATTTAAGCATAATAATAAAATGGAAAATATAAATTTTTTAATGAACTGTTGACATTGGATAGTGAAAATGTTATCATCAATAAGTAAAGTTAATATAAGGGATTGTAACTGATAAGCAGGCAAAACCCAAATTAAAGTAAATTATATGTGATATAGTTTGTTTTAATTTGGGTTTTACTTTTTTGAGATTTTTAACTTCGTATATAATATGTTACAATTTTTATAAGTTTGCTTACGGAGTGATAAAAATGATTATAAAGAAAATACTGAACAATAATGCTGTTACAACATTAGATGAAACTACAAAGCTGGAAAAAGTTATTATGGGAAAAGGAATTGCCTTTCAAAAAAAGGTTGGTGATATCATAAATGAGAGCAAGATAGATAAGGTGTTTGTAATTGAAAATGAAAATGAAAACGAAAAATTTCAAGCGCTTATTCATGAAACTCCCATGGAATATTTAAAAGTTTCAGAAGCAATAATAAGCTTTGCAGCTAGAAAACTAGAAACTAAGTTTGATGAACATATTTATATAGCGTTGACAGATCATCTAGCCTTTGCCATTAAGCGGTATAAACTTGGCATTGAAATTAAAAATAATATGCTTTGGGATATACAAAGAATTTATAAAAAAGAATATAGCATTGGTTTGTGGGCTTTAGAATACATTGAGAGAGAACTTGGAATAAAGTTTAATGATGATGAGGCAGGCTTCATTGCTATGCATTTTATAGATGCTTCTTTAAATGAAAATATGAATAACACTATAAGCATAACAGAAATAGTTCAAAGAATTTTAAATATAATAAAATATTTTTATTCAATAGAATTTAATGAAAATGATATTTCCTATGATAGGCTTTTAACACATCTTAAGTTTTTTGCGCAAAGAGTGGTTTCTAAAAATGACACATATGATGATAATGATGAACATTTTTTAGAAGTTGTTAAAAAGAATTATAAAGAAGCATATAAATGCACAATCAAGATTAAAGCTTATATAGAAAAAAATTATGATTATTATGTGAATGATGGAGAATTGGTTTATTTAACCCTTCACATTCAAAGAATACTGTCAAGTTTAAGACACAAAGAAAGTTAATATTGGGATTGTTACTGTAAAGTTTAACATATAGCAGGCAAAACCTAAATTGAATTATAGATAAACCGCTTCAACTATTGAAATTCATGTGCACCATAATGCCCAGAAGACGACATTTTGGTACAAATAAATTTCAAGTTTCAGGGTGGTTTATCTTTAAATGTACTTTAAAGAGTATGTTTAATTCAGTTTAGGTTTTTTTTTATAAACTAAAATTGTTATTTAAAGCAAAATCTAATGAAAATGGATGGAGGAAGGATTATGGAATATAGTAAAGCCGCAAAGGAAATACTAGTTCTTTTGGGTGGAGAAGAAAACATAATAAGTGCAACACATTGTGCTACAAGACTTAGGCTTGTCATAAAAGACGAAAAGAAAGTGCAAGCAAAGAAAATTGAAAAGTTAGATGATGTTAAAGGAGTATTTACAAGCTCTGGTCAATTTCAGATAATAATAGGCCAAGGCAAAGTAAACAAGATGTATAGAGCTCTTGTTGAAGGAACTAAAATTAATGAAGCGAGCTTAAGTGATACAAAACAAGCTGCTATGAAGAATATGAACCCCTTTGAGAGATTTGCAAGAATGCTATCTAATATATTTGTTCCAATAATACCTGCAATAGTTGCAAGCGGTCTTCTCATGGGACTTTTGGGAATGTTCAATACCTTTCATTGGGTAGATTCTAAAAGTGGAATATATGTACTCTTAGATATGTTTTCAAATGCTGCATTTGTATTTTTGCCAGTATTAATTGCATTTAGTGCTGCAAAGCAATTTAATACAAATCCTTTTCTTGCTGCGGCATTAGGAGCTATAATGATACACCCCAATCTTCAAAATGCGTGGACATTAGGCTCCGGAATAAAACAGACAATTAATGTTTTTGGGCTTCACATAGGAATGGTTGGTTACCAAGGAACAGTGCTTCCAATACTTATATCTGTATGGGTTATGGGGTATATAGAAAGAGGTGTAAGAAAAATTGTACCTGAGGTGTTAGATATTTTAATAACACCATTTATAACCTTGATGGTTACAGCTTTCTTTGCTCTAATAGTAATAGGTCCATTTGGAAGACTTATAGGAGATGGAATTTCCTTTGGACTTCAGCATTTATACAACAGTGCGGGTTTTCTTTCTGGAATATTATTTGGAGGACTTTATTCTCTCATAGTTATAACAGGAGTTCATCATAGTTTTCATGCTATAGAAGCAGGTCTTCTTACAAATAAATCAATAGGAGTAAACTTTCTTTTGCCAATATGGTCAATGGCAAATATAGCTCAAGGTGGAGCAGCACTTGCGGTTTACTTTAAAACAAAAGATAAAAAAGTAAAAGCAATCGCAGCACCAGCATCATTTTCATGCTTACTTGGAATTACAGAACCAGCAATTTTCGGAGTTAACCTTAGATTTGTAAAGCCTTTTATAGCTGGAGCTTTAGGTGGTGCAATTGGCGGAGGTTATGTAGTATTTATGAAGGTTGGAATGACAGCTGTTGGAGTTACAGGCATACCAGGTGCAGCTATAGTTAGGCAAGGAAATATTGCAAATTACTTAATAGGGCTTGTGCTTGCCTTTGCTTCGGCATTTATCATTGGAAGTATTCTTGGAATTAAACAAAAGAATGAGGAGAATAGCGAGGAAGATATAATAAAAAATGATATTAAAGCTGATGAGGCTTCAAATAAAATTGAAATGCTGGCAGCTCCAATTAGCGGTAAAGTTATTCAGCTTAAGGAGGTTCCAGATCAAACCTTTGCAGATGAACTTCTTGGAAAAGGAATTGCAGTTGAACCTGAGGATGGCATAGTTGTTTCTCCAGTGACTGGAACAATAGTACATTTGTTTGAAACTAAACACGCTATTGCTATAAAGACAAAAAGTGGAATGGAAATTTTAATTCATATAGGTATAGATACAGTTAAGATGAATGGAGAAGGCTTTGAAGGGTTTGTAAAGGATGGAGATGAGGTTAGAAAAGGACAAAAGCTAGTTCAATTTAATCTTGAACTAGTAAAAGAAAAAGCAAAATCTCCAATAACAATGCTCATAGTAACTAATTCTGATGACATGAAATTTGTAAGCACAGAAAAATCTGGTGAAATAAAAAATGGTGAAGACCTAGTTAAGGTTGAGATATAGATGGATAACAAAGAATTTTTAAAATTAGTAAAAAAATATGAAGATAAGTATGAAAAAGTAGTAGAAAATGATTATTATAGACAAAACTATCACTTAATGTGTCCAGTAGGCTTTATGAATGATCCCAATGGTTTTATTGATTTTCAAGGAGAGTATCATTTATTTTATCAGTATAACCCGGCTTATCCTGAGCCTAATAAAATAGTATGCTGGGGACATGTAAAAAGCAAAGATTTAGTAAATTGGGACAGGCTACCTCCAGCTTTGGCACCTATTGATTGGTATGATAGTCAAGGCTGTTATTCTGGAAGTGCTGTAAATGTTAATGATGAACTTGTTTTAGTATACACAGGTAATGTAAAAGATATAGCTGGAAATAGAGAAACGTATCAGTGCCTTGCAAAAACATTAGATGGGGTAAGCTTTGAAAAGGATAAAAAAAATCCAGTTATAAGTAATCAGCCAGAGGGCTACACAAGACATTTTAGAGATCCTAAGATATGGCAGCATAATGATTTTTGGTATGCAATAATTGGAGCCCAGACAGAAGAAAAAAGGGGAGCTGCAGTAATATATAGTTCTAAGGATTTATATTCATGGAACAAAATTGGAGAGGCTGCAGGTGCTAATCTAGGGAAACTAAGTTTTTTGGGATATATGTGGGAATGTCCAAACTTATTTAGTATAAAAAATAAGGATATACTTTTATTTTGTCCACAGGGGGTTAAAGCTGAAGGGGATTTTTATAATAATATATATCAATGTGGGTATTTAACTGGAAAGTTAGACTATAATACAGGTAAAATGAGTTATAGTGATTTTACTGAGTTTGATAGGGGCTTTGAATTTTATGCACCTCAGGTAACTAAGGATAGCAAAGGAAGAACACTTGTTATTGGATGGATGGGACTTCCTGATGAGGAGAATAGTCCAACTATAGAAAAACACTGGCTGCATTGTTTGACTATTATTAGAGAACTTCAATTAAAAGGAAATAAAATAATTCAAAAGCCAGTAGAGGAAATGCGTCTGTTAAGAAAAGATGAAATGGGATATGACGGAATAATTTTGAACAATGAAGAGATACAGCTTAAAAATATAGAAGGAGATAGTTACGAGCTTCTATGTGAATTCTTTTATGAAAATGTTCAAAGTTTTGGGTTAAAATTAAGGTGTAATAAGGACAAGAAAGAAGAAACTTTATTTTATTATGATAGTGAGGAAGAAAAACTTGTTTTAGATAGAAGTAAAGATGGTTTTCATAAGGATGGAGTTAGGAAGTGTAAGGTAAAGGCTTCTGGCAAGTTAAAACTAAATGTATTTATGGACAAATCTTCTGTTGAAATATTCGTAAATGATGGACAAGAGGTTTTTACTTCTAGAATTTATCCAAGTAAGGGTAGTAATGATGTGATTTTTTTCGCGCAAAATGGGGAAGTAAGCCTTAATGTAAGGCATTGGACAATTTAGAAATGTGTATCTTAACTTTTTGATTTTTAGGCTATGTTTTAAATAAATGGTGATTTTTCCATTCATTTTAGACATAGCTTATTTTATTAATATTGCTACTTTTAAAGAGTTGACAGAAGGTAAACCGAGTATAATAATGAAATAGAAAATATAAAGTTATGGGGAGTAAGCTTATGGGAGAAAAGTTAACTTTACGAGATAAATATTTAAAATTAAAAACTGGTGTTAGAATTTTAATTTGTTTTGAAATTATTATTATACCTACTATTATATTTAGCATAATATTACCACCATCTCTTAGCAAGTATACACAAGAAATAATGTTTATTGCAGTTCCAATTTTTATGTGGAAGGTTGTAGAAGGAAAATCGCTTAATAAGATGGGTTTTACTCATGAAAGAAAATCAGTTGGGGATTTTATAATTGGATTATTATTTGGAGTAGCTAGTATAAGTGCTGTTTTTGTTATACTTTTAGCTTCAGGGAATATTTCTTTTGCAGGAAGTATATTTAAGCCGCATATTACTATAGGAACGCTGCTTGATATAGTGTTATTTATTATGGTTGGATTTGCAGAAGAAATATTTTGCAGAGGATACTGCCTAAGAAGCATTTATGAGAAAAATGGCAGTTTAATGGCTGTAATTATATCTTCTGTAATATTTTCTGCACTTCATTTTGGCAATCCAAATGTAACTCCTCTTTTTTTCGTTAATGTAGTTTTGATTGGTATACTTTTTTCATATATGGCATTAGAAATCAACATATGGCTTCCCATAGGCTTTCATGCAATGTGGGATTATTTTGAGGGAAATGTGTGGGGGCTTCCTAACAGTGGAAATTTAGTTAGGGGGATATATGATACAAAGCTTACGGGCATTAACATTATCAATGGTGGATTAGTGGGACCAGAAGGTGGACTTGCAGTTACGTTGATTATTTTAATAGGATTCTTAATCGTTTATTTGATAAAGGATAATAAAGAATTAAAGAGCTAAGAGCTTTCACTGTGCTCTTAATGTTTAAAAATTACTTGTAAAACCTCTAAAGGTGCATTATGAAACCTTCATGTAGTTGCCAAATAAAGTCTGTCATTCTTAAGCAATGCAGGACAGGATACTTTTTTTTATATAGCTTATAATTTGTTTTGAAAGGAAGAGATAAATGAACTGGATAGCAGATATGAATAATGCTTTGGATTATGTTGAGCAAAATTTGGATAAGGATATAGCTTCGGAGGATGTTGCAAAAGCTTCACATATGTCAAAATTTCATTTTCTTAGGATATTTAAAATATTAACTGGCTTTACAGTTGGAGACTATATAAGGGAAAGGAGATTGTCATTATCAGCTAAAGATGTTGTCTCTAGTGAACTTAAGATAATAGATATAGCCTATAAATATGGTTACGAAACACCAGAAGCTTTTGCAAAGGCATTTAAAAGACTACATGGAGTTTCTCCGTCTGAAGCTAGAAAAAACAGAAAGAATCTTAAGGCTATCCCACCAATATCTTTTCAAATAACAGTAAAGGGAGAAGAAAAGATGAATTATAAGATTGAAGTTAAAGAAAGTTTTAAAGTTGTAGGAATAACAAGACGTTTTAATAGCAAAAATGGAGATAATTTTAGGGGTATACCTAAGTTTTGGGATGAGGTTTGTAAAAGTGGGAAATATGATATACTTGAAAGAAATCAAGGTAAGCTTGGAGTTATGGGAGTTTGCAGCAACTTTAATATGGAGACGCAAGATTTTGATTACAGCATAGTAGTTGAAGGTGACAAGCTTTGTGGCATTGATAATTATAGTGTTATAGAAGTACCTAAACTTTCTTTTGCAGTTTTTGAAAGTATTGGACCGATGCCGGATGCTTTGCAAGAAGTTACAAGAAGAATTTTTTCTGAGTGGTTTCCAGCAACAAAATATGAGCATGCAGATGGACCAGAATTTGAGGTGTACTTGCCAGGAGATATGCAGGCAAAGGATTATAGAAGCGAAGTTTGGATACCGGTAATGGAAAAGTAAATAAGACTATATGTTCATGCTTAATTCAACTTTCAAAGTTTTCTATTAGATTAAATAAAAAAATTAATATGATGTATAATTTGGTAAGATATCAATTTTACAATATTTAATATGCAGTTTATTCATGATATAATAAGCATTAGAAAATAAACCATACAAAACATAAATAGGGGGATGTACTTATGAAAAATAAAATTTTTCCTGCAGTATTTTTAGTTTTTTTTCTTTTGCTTACATCTAAGGTAAAGGCAGTTACTTTTACTGATAATCAAATAGTAGCTTCAAACAAAATTTGGACAATAAACTTTAGTGATGAGGTTGGATTTGATGCTGCTACAAAAAATGATATTACTGTAAGGGATGATAGCGGAAACAGTGTGCCTGTACAGTTGATGGTTGATAAAGGAAATAATAAAAGTATAAAAATTAATCCACCTTCAAATGGGTATACGCCAGGTGGAAAGTATACTTTGAATATAGGAAATAATGTTCATTCATCAAAAAGCAAAAATGTAAAAAATAAAATTACAATGCATTTTTCAATAAAAAGTGATGATGTAAATTATAAAATAGGAGACAGTATAAGATCACCTGAAAGTGATGAAAAATTTGAAATTTTAGATATAAAAAAGGCTGATGTAGATGGTGATTCTAAAAGTGAAGATGTAATATTAGCAGGATTATGTGAAAATGAAGGTTACTATGATAGGCTTTATCTTATTCTTTTAGACCCGGAAACTGGTGCATTTAAGAACTATAAATATATTGAAGAGGGGGCTGAAAAAAGTAATACAGGAATATATTTAAATGATTATACAGGCGATGGAGTACAGGATATAAGATTAAATCTTTATCCTGGAGGAAATTCTTGTGATGGAATTCCAATGATATTTTCAGATAAAAATAATGAACTTAAAGAATTAGATTTAGGCAGCAGTCCTTTTGATTACGAGATGTCGGGAAAGCGTATTGCTAAAATAACGCTTCATTCTGATAATAGTTCATATACAATAGATTTATCAAAGGATTCATCTTGGATGGAGCAAGTAAATAATGGATCTGATAATGATCTATATGTTGGATTTGGTCCAAACATTAAAGATGGCACGGATGAAGATGGAGTAGGGATTTTTACAACTAACCACGCTATTTCAGGTGCATTTCATGCGGATATAGTTGCAAATGTTACCACAACATTTAAATATAATGAAAATGAACAGAAATTTGTTCCGGTAAATCAGAAAATTACAAGCCAATATCCGTGCACAAAAATTCAAAGTGATTATCTTAAAACCGAGGATTATAAAAATCAGAATGCAGATATAGAAATGGAAATATCAAGTGCTTATACAGATGGGAGCGGTAATAAATTTATTAAAGGATATTGTTATAAGCGTTTATCTGCTGAAGAACTTGTTCAATATGAAAGAACTACGGGAAATGAAGTTCAGGATTTATATTATGATGAAAATGGAAATCCAAGTATTGATGATGATGGTGACGATATTCGTATAAGTGATGATTTTATACTACCAGTTGATGATAGTGCTAAAATCTATAAATTTGATATTTATTCTGGAGCTAAAAGCGAAATAAGCTTTTCGAGTTTATCAGCATATCAATATAAAAAACCTTTTCAAGTTACAATATCAAATGGTAAGGTGTTAAGCATATCAGAAGAATATAGACCTTAAAGATTAATATATAAAGATAAACTACTCTGAAACTTGAAATGGTTTATCTATAGTGAAATTACTGGGAAAATTTAAATCCTAAGCTTATGCTATAAATAAAATATTTATGGTGTAAGCTTAGGGTTTGTTTTTTATCTATAATTCATAAAAAAATGTCACTGCAATTATGACAATATGTGATTATGTTTAACTTGTATAAATTGGTTTTTCAACTATATAATAGATATCGAAGGGTGGTAAGCAAAATTTAACTAAGAACATTTTAAATCCTAAATTTATAGATAGGTGATTTAAAAATGATAAATTTAAATTCCAGACAAATAGATTTACTGATTAGGCTTACGGCAAATGAGAAGGTCAGCATAGATGAATTTTCTAGAGATTACTTTATAACAAAAAGAACTGTGTATAGAGAGATATCTAAAATCAATAAGTACATTGAAAAATTTAGCATAAGAGTATCAAATACAACTAAAGGATTGGTTTTAGATGGAACTTATGAAAATATAATAAATTTAAAATTAGCTTTGCCATGCTGTAGATCCATAATGAAAGCTAAGAATATCAAAAATGCAATTCTGGTAGAACTTCTACAATCAAAAGACCCAATAAAAATTCAATACTTTGCTAGTAAGTTTAGAGTATCAAATACAACAGTAAGTAATTATTTAAATGACATAAAGGAATGGCTTAGAAGTAAAAATATTGATTTTATATCAAAACCGGGAGTTGGTATTTATGTAAAAACAGATGAGAAAAATATAAGACATGCAATAATAGATTTATTATATAAAAATTATAATACGGATGATTTAATAGGTTTTATGCAGAAAAATTATAATGAAAATCATAACGAAGCATACAATTCAGTTGATGAATTAAACATAAGACTTTTAAATATTATTGATTACAAAACAATTTCAATAATTGAGAAAGCACTTATAAAAGTCAAAATAACGATGAATTATCAAATTGAAGATAGGCTTTATATTGAACTTATAGTACACCTTGCATTAGCAATCAAAAGATTGGAGAAAAATGAGAAAATTGATATTGATGCAATCACCCTTGAGAAGCTTAAAAATTCTAATGAATATAATTTGTCACAGAATATTGCAAATTGTATTGAAGAACAAATTGGAATTAAAATACCGGATGAAGAAATAGCATATATTGCTGTACATCTTCAAGGACTTAGAGGAGGAAGCGAAAGTTTAAATTTAAATGGAGATTATCTAAATTCTATTGTAGAAAAAATAATAGATGAAGCATCAAAAATTTTTAATATGAATCTTAAAAAAGATTTAATATTGAAAAAGGATTTAAGTATGCACCTTTTATATTCAATATATAGGCTTAAATGTGGATATATTATAAGAAATCCACTTATCTTAGATATAAAGAGGCAGTATAGTGATATCTTCAATAAAAGTGAAAGGGTACTCAAAGTACTGCAAAATGAGCTTAAGAAGGATATAAGTGAGGATGAAATTGGGTATATAACCATGCATTTTGCGGCTTCTATTGAAAGAATGAAGAGCAAACTTATTAAATTTAATGCACTTTTGGTATGTTCAAATGGTATAGGAATATCAAGAATGCTTGCAGTAAAGCTTAAGAAAGTTCAGGAGCTTAATATAATAGCGGTTTCTTCTGTATTGCAGCTTGATGAAATGATAAAAAACAATAATATTGATGTCATTATATCAACAGTTCCAATAAAAAGAAATGATGTTAAGGTTATTGTGATTAATTCTCTATTTAATGAAAACGATATAAAAAAGCTTGAAAGCGAACTTAATATTAAAATATCTATAAATGAAGAGGATAATGAAAACATTTTTCAAGGTAACATGGATAAGTTAAAAGCTATAAGCTTATATAGTTCGGAAGTTAATAGTATAGTAAAGAATACATTTTTTACACAAATTTCTTCAAGGAGAATAGGCGGAATAATAAAAGAACTTTTAAACTGTGTAAAAGAAAACGGACTTATTAATGAATTAAGATATAAAAATATACAAGCTCTTTTAGAAAGTAAAGAGAAGCAGTCAACTATAATACTTCCTAAAAAAAAATTTGCAATATATCACTGCGTAAGTGAAGATATAAAGGCGGCAACGGTTGTCGTTGGAAAGCTTGAGAAGCCTATAAATATGGTGAATTTGATGGATAAAAATGAAAAGGTAACCACAGCTTTTTTAATGATAGCTCCTTCTAGTAGAAAAGAAAGCCTAGAGGTGATAGGCGATCTATCTACAGCAATAATAGAACAGGCAGATTTTATACAAAGAATCAATGAAAGCTCAAATACACAAAGCTGCAGAAGAATCATTGAAGAAGCACTTTTGAAAAAGCTTTATTATCAGATTGAGAGGGTGATTAATTAGAAATGAAGAATAATAATTTACTTTATGTATCTAATAAACCTATAAAAGCATTTTTATTTTTACTTAGCCTTCCATGGTTCATACTTTCAATAAAACTTATTGTTAACAATAAAGTTGCTTCAGGAATAAAACTATTTATTTTTGGAAATGTGTTTCTTGCTGTAATGTTTGCAATACAGTTTTATTTTAGAAAAATGCTAGTTCTTTATCAAAAAAACTTAGACAAAAGTTCAAATAAATATAAAAAAAGAAAATTTATTAAAAATAGAGGAGGAAATTTAAAATGAAAGCTATTATTTTATGTAGTTGGGGTGCAACGTCAAGTTCTCTTGCAAAGGCTGTTACTGATGAAGCCAAGAAAAGAAATTTAGACATAACTGTTGATGCAGGTGGAACTGGAGAATTTAAAAAGAAGGCAGAAAATTATTCTGTAGCACTACTTGAACCGCAAGTAAGACATCTTAAAAAGGAAGTTGAGGCTGCTGCAAGCAAATATGACATACCGGTTGAAATAGTAAACATGCAGGCTTTTGCAATGCTTGATGGAGCTAAGGTTTTAGATCAAATAGTTGAACTAGCTAAAAAATCAGGAAAGCTATAAGAGCGTATAAAATTGATTTAAAGAGGAGCCTAATAGCTCCCTTTAAAAATATAAATAAAACCTAGGGAGGTCAATTTTATGGAAGGAAATAAGTTCATGAATTGGATGGATGAGAAGCTAATGCCTATTTTGGCTAAAGCCGCACAAAATATATATCTTCAATCTATCCGTGACGCTTTTTGTGTATTCACATTACCACTTATTATAAGTGGTGCGATATTCCTTATTATTGCAAATCCACCAACGGCACTTGGATGGGGGGTAATAAATGCTTGGGCTAATGCAATTAAACCTATTCAAGATCAAATTAATATTGCGTTTAACTTAAGCTTTGGAATAATGGCAATGGCAGTTGCATTTGGAACCGCTTATAGCCTTGCTTCAAGGTGGGATATGGATGAGGCCTTATGTGGAATGCTATCGCTCGTTTGTTTCTTCATTGTATGTTTTCCAGCAACAGATGTTAATAAAGTTAAATTTGGTGATGTACTTAATTATTTAGGTTCACAGGGATTATTTATAGCAATAATTTTAGGTATAGTAACTACAACTGTAATGAAATTATTTACGCAAAAGGGACTTATAATTAAGATGCCAGCAGGAGTTCCACCTTATGTTGTAAGAACCTTTAGAGCACTTGTTCCTTTCTTTGTAATGATTACTGCATCATGGGCACTTGAGTGGGTAATATGGGCTAATCTCCACATAACGCTGCCACAACTTGTACTTGATATATTCAAACCCCTTGTTGCTGTTTCAAATACTTATCCAGCAGCGGTACTTGAAATAATCTTAATGATGCTTTTATGGTCACTTGGTATTCATGGTATGAATGTCGTATCCTCTGTGGCATATCCTTTCTGGACAGCACAGCTTGCAGCAAATACATCGGCACTTAATCATCATCAAGCTTTACATGGTATAATAACAGAACCATTCTTTCATATGTTCACACATATAGGAGGATCAGGACTTACATGGCCACTTGTAATAATGTTTTTGTTCTCTTCATCAAAGCAGCTTAAAAGCATCGGAAAGGTTGAACTTATACCTGCAATCTTTAATATAAATGAACCTCTTATATTTGGTGCACCGCTAGTTCTAAACCCAATACTCTTTATACCATTTGTACTTGCTCCAGTAGCAGCAGTAACTGTAAACTATATAGCTTTTGCAGCTAATATTGTCCCTAAGATTGTTATGCAGCCTCCATTTACCGTTCCAGTTTTCTTTGGTGGAGTAATTGCTACAGGTGGTTATTGGCAGGGCGCAGCACTTCAACTTGTAAATTTAATTATAGCTGCAGTAATTTATTGGCCATTCTTTAAAATGTATGAAAAACAACTTGTAACTAATGAAAAGAAAGCAGCTGCAGAAGTACAAGCAGATAATGGAGTAACAGAATAATATAAAAAACAGTTAAGGAGGCATAAAAATGGAAGAGAAAGAAAAGCCAACTTTAGAAAATATAATATTTAATTTAGTTTTACATGGAGGAAATGCCAGAGGGAAAGCTTATGATGCACTAGATGCTGCTGAAGAAGGAGATTTTGAATTGGCAGAAAAATGCCTTGATGAAGCAGATGATGAATTCTATGAAGGTCATAATTACCAGAATATGCTTATTCAAGGCCAGATGGACAATGAAACACCTAATTTCCTTGTAATTCATGCTCAAGATCAGCTGATGACTGCTCTTGCCGAAAAAAATCTTATAAAAAGGGAAATAGCTCTTTATAAAAAGGTATTTGAATTAGAAAAGAAAATAGGAGATCTGTCCAATAAATAAAATTTTATTCCCTAAAACTATTTTACCCCTTGAAAATAGAAAAAACAATATATGGTATCAACGTTAATAAATTTATAAGCCTAGAATTAATGCATTGAGTATTAGTTCTAGGTGTTTTATTATATTGGAAAAAACTTGCTTTAAACATGGTTAATCAATAGAAATTAAGTGCAATATTGTGTGCTGGAAATTTAATTGATTACAAAGATTCGTACCTAAAATTCCGCAGGTACGGAGGAATTTTTTCCTTGAACTACCGTGGGGGCTAAGTAACAATGCTGAAGGAACGATTTAAAAAAGTCCTAATAAATCTTGGCTCAAAAATTGTAAAATACTTAGATATTTCAATTGTCTGAGCATTTTTTTCGCGAGTTATTGAAATTTATTAGTATTTTATGATTTTTGAACCTTAGATTTATAGGACTTTTTTAACGCTACGAAGCATTGTTACTTAGCTAGAATAGATTCCCTTTAAAGCCTTCTCCTTGCACTTCTGATATATCAATTACAGATATAAATGAATTTTTATCTGTTTGCATTACTACATTTTTTAAAAGTGGTAACTGTCGTAAACTTACAACGCAGTATATTACCATCCTCTTTTTACTAGTATACGCACCTTCTCCATATAAAAAAGTTACACCTCTTTTTAGATTAAACATTATGCTATCGCTTATTTTTTTCTCTTCATTGGTTATTATCATGACTAGTTTTTGTCTGCTAAAACCTTTTAAAACTTTGTCTATTACAAGAGAACCTATGTATATTGAAAAAAGAGTGTATAAAGCACTGTATATCCCAAAGAAAATAGCACCTACAGAAACTATTATCATATTTATGACAAAGGAAGTTGTGGCAAATTGAAAGTTTTCATGCTTTTTTTTGATGATTGCAGATAATATGTCAAGACCACCGGTAGAACCGTAGTTACTAAGGACCAATCCAGTGCCAAAGCCGTTTAAAACGCCTCCATATACACATAAAAGTATGTTATCCTTAAGCTTTAATAAGCTTTGGAACGGAGCTGTAATATCAATGGCTATAGAAAAGGCTATTGTACCAATCATGGTCATTGCTGTAAATCTTTTACCCATTATTTTATAGCTGAGTAAAAGAAGAGGTATATTAATAACTAAAAGAGAAATACCAGCAGGAAACCTTAGGGTATATTGGAGTATAAGGGCTATTCCAGATACACCACCACTTAATAAATGAGCGTTAACTAAAAACGTGTTTATACCTATAGCAGTTATAAAGCACCCTAAAATTGTATACATAATGTTGAGTGTATTCTGCTTCGTTACTATTTTTTTTAAATCTTGTGTCAAATTAAATCACCTCTTAATTTATATATAGCTGTATTTAATTTGTACAATAAGAATGTAAATTATTATATATTTTAAAGGTGAATGTACTTATTTGCAGAATAGCTATAAAATGATGTGGAAAAAATATAAAATTTCTTAATTATGTCCACAAATTTAAATTTTACAGTCTATAATTATGTAATTTATTTTTAGGGGGTAAGATTATGGATAATAATTTACTTAGAGATTTTATTAAGAAAGATTTTTGCGAGGATGAAGCAAATGCAAATAACGTTTTTATTGAATGTGACTTATATTTCAAAAGATATAGTAATTTTGTTATAGGTATATATGATTATGAGGATTTTAGGCAAATTTTTATATTGAAAATACTAAAGCTTGCAAAAAAATGCCGTGCAGATAAAATTAAAAATTTAAATGGGTATATTAAAGCTATAATTAGAAATATGTTTAATGAAATTATGAGAAAGAATATTAATTACAATAAAAACTTAAGTATAGATTCATATACAGACAATATATTTTTGTTAGATAAGGAGAAGGATTTTGAGGAAGAATATATAAAAAGTATTGAAATGTCAGAAATAAAGAAAATAATTATGAAGATTATAGATAAATTAAACGATAATGAAAAGGATATAGTAAAAGCTTGTTATTTTAAAGAGCTTTCAATTGCTGATTATTCTAGAAGAAATAAAATAAATTATTACACATGTGTGAAGAGACTAAGAAGAACTGAAAGCAAGATATTAAAATATATATCTAAAGATTTAAATATATACTCAAGCTGCAGGAGATAAGGTTATCTCTTGAAGGAAAATATAATTGAATTCGATAAGCTGTGCAAAGAGGCTAAAAATGGTGATGGCGATGCTGTATGGCTTATTATTGAAAAACTAAAGCCGTTTATAATTAAATGTTCGCATAGTATTTATCTTAAAAATTATGCTTTAGAAGATATTATAAGTGTTGCTAATATTGCTTTACTGAAATCTATAAAATGTTTTAAGTTAGACAGTGGCAAACACTTTTTTCCATATGCTATTATAACAATAAAAAATGAATTGAATATGGAAATAAGAAAGGTTGCAAAGTGCTGGATGGAAAGTAGCTTAAATAATTATTTAGAAGTTAGTGGAGAAAACTCCGGAATATTTAGTAGTGAGAATTCACTAGAAGAAGATTATATAGTTAAGGAACTCATAGAAGCAAGATTAAAGATATTGAGTGATGAAGAAAGAAAACTAATAGTTTCAGTATTTTATAAGGGTGTTACTCTTATGGAATATTCTAAATTTAATAATTTGAGCTACAAAAAATGCAGTAACATGAAATTAAAGGCTATGAGAAAAATGAAAAAAGTAAAATGAAGAAATACCACATGGGGAAACATGTGGTATAAGGGGAGTAGGGTTATTATTTTAATAAGGAATTGTGATTTTATAATGTAAATATTGTAGGCGCAATCTTCAATCTTATTGTATTGAATATAACTCCTTATCAACATAATTCGACTTAACTTACAAGTTAATTTTAACAATTTAAGTATATAAAGTCAATAAAAACAATTCGACATTTAGATTATATATAGTATTTTTAAGTGATAAAAAATCATATTTAAGGATAAATGGTTAAATTATAGATTACGTCATAATTTACTTGAATATAAAAGTAATTCTATAAATAGACAATTATTTTAAACTATGATATTATATTATTATAAAAAGAATTAAAAATAGTGTAAATTTATTTGCTTACGGGCAATTATAATTTAGAATTTTTATATTATACATAGGAGATGATGTAATGTCAGATGGTTCATTTGAGATTGATAATGTAAAACTCCAAGATTTAATCGATTTAGATTTCTTGCAAAAATTTCAAGATGATTTTGGTGAAAGTATGGAAATAGCAAGCATAACTGTTGATATGGATGGAAAGCCAATAACTAAACCGACTAGATACACAAATTTTTGTGCTGCTCTTACTCAATCAAGTGATGAGGGTAGAAGGCGTTGTGCTGAATCGCATTTAAAAGGTGGTATGGAAGCAACTAGAACTGGAAAGCCATATATATACACATGTCATGCTGGGCTAGTTGATTTCGCGGCACCTATAACAATTGCGGGAAAGCATATTGCAACAATTCTTGGAGGACAAGTTACTTTTTCTAAGCCCGATGAGAATAAGGTTATAAAAACTGCCAATGAACTTGGTGTAAACGAGGATGCATATAAAAAAGCGGCTAATGATATTCATATAGAAGCTGAATCTAGAGTTAGAGCATCAGCAAGCATATTATTTACTGTAGCTAATACTTTATGCCAAATTGGGTATGAGCAGCTGAAAATAAAGCATATGACTGGTGTATTGTCAGATAATTTTGCACAGATATCTGCGGCTATGGAGGAAATAGCTGCATCGTCAGTAGAAGTTACTCATAATCAAGAACATCTAAATAAGGAAATTTTAAATATAAAAGATATTTCAGATGAAATAAACAATGTTTTAGGATATATAAAGAGCATTGCAGATCAAACTAAGATGCTTGGACTAAATGCAGCTATAGAAGCAGCACGTGCAGGGGAAGCTGGAAAAGGTTTTGGTGTTGTTGCTACAGAAATACGTAAGCTCTCACAAAATTCTAAGGAGACTGCAAATAAGATAAGTACTCTTACTAAAAACATACAAAATTCTGTAAATACTACATTACAAGCCGCTGATGATACACTTAACACTACGCAGCAGCAATCAGCCGCTATACAAGAAACTAATGCGAGTGTTGAAGAAGTTATGAGTTTATCTGAAGAATTGAGCAGCTTTGCTAACAAGAAACTTTAGAGGATTATTTTAGTTTAATTAGATAAATAAAAACGAAGAAATCATATGATTTCTTCGTTTTATGTTATAGCTCATTTTTTAAATTTTGCGGTTTAAATGCTAGAATTTCGTTTTCGAGTTTTTCTGAAAGCTCTTTTAAAGTTTTTGAGTAATTAGCTACATTACCCATAGATTTTATTTGTTCATCTGCATTAGCTGCGACTTCTTGTACTGAAGCTGAAGTTTCTTGACTTTGAGATGAGATCTGAGTAATCAAATCAACAAGATTATTTTTTTCAATATCCATTTCTTGATTAGCATTTTTTATCTCATCAACAACCGCACTCATTTCAAATACTACGTCTGAAATATCGCTAAATATTTTCTTGGTATCAGTTGATGCTGCATTTTCAGATTTAACGATTTCAGAAGCATCAGACATAGCTTCAACGGCTTCATTAGAATGAAGTTGAATTTCATTTATAAGGGTTTCAATTTCAACTATTGATTCAGTAACTTGTTCGGCTAATTTTCGAACCTCGTCAGCAACAACAGAAAAACCTCTTCCAGCTTCACCAGCGCGGGCTGCTTCTATGGCTGCGTTTAGCGCTAAAAGATTAGTTTGTTCCGCTATTTGGGAAACTGTTTTAGTTATATTGCCAATGTTTTGAGAATTGTCATGAACCTTCAGGACAATTTCATTTACTTTTGCAGTAGATTCTAAAGCGTCAGAAGATTTCTTTGTAAGGAGATTGACTGTTTGGAGTCCCTTATCAATAAGAACATTAAAGGTTTCTGCTTCTGAATTCATAACTTCAGTACCAGTAAGTACTCTATTTATTTTATCAGAGAGAGAATTTGCTCTGTTAGCGCACTCTTCAGAATTTTTGGACTGTATTTCAGAAGAGTTACTTATGGAGTCTATTGCTGAAGCAATATCGTTTGCAGAGGTATCTGCTTCTAAAGCTAATTTTTCTAAGGCAGAGGAAGTTTCTAAAACTGTAGTAGAAGAAGATTTTACGTTATTTACTAGATATCCTACCTTATTTATAATTTTGCTAAAGTTTTGATGTATAACTCCCAATTCATCGCTAGAGCTTGTACTAATGTCACTAATAGATAAATCGCCATCCCCAACTTTTTTCAACTGTTCCCTTAAAGTTGCAATTTTATTCGATAGACCTTTAAAGAATAACTGTGTTAAAATTACATTTAAAAGTAAAGTTAATAGAATAGCTACAAAAATAAATACACCAATTGAAGAAGACTTTTGTGCAAGCTCTGAAGAAGATAAAGATGATTTTAATACACTATAGCACTTTAGGTAAATTAAAGTTCCTTCAATAGATACTAAAACTAGTAATGGTAGAGTTGTAATTAGCAATATTCTCTTTTTTAAGCTGCTATTATCATTTCCCAATAAATATCACCGCCTATATGTACTATTAAGTAAATTTTGCATTATATTACTAAAAAATATATTTTGTATAGACTTCTACTAAAAAATTAGGCACACACTTTGACTTGAAATACCTTCTTCTTTCCCTGTAAAGCCCAGCCCCTCTTCAGTAGTTGCCTTTATACTTATATATTTTACATCTATCCCTAGTGCTTTAGCAATGTTTTTTCTCATTTGTTCTATATAATTAGATAATTTAGGCTTTTGGGCTATAATTGTAGAATCTATATTGCCGATTTTGTAGCCTTCTTCTTCAATTATTTTTTTTACTTCTTCAAGAAGTTTGATGCTTGAGATTCCTTTATATTCTTCAGAAGTATCAGGAAAATGTTTTCCTATATCACCTAAAGCTGCTGCACCTAGTAGACTATCCATTATGGAATGTATTAGAACATCAGCATCAGAGTGACCAAGTAGTCCTTTACTATATGGAATTTCAACACCGCCAAGTATAAGCTTTCTTCCTTCCACTAATTTATGTACATCGTATCCAGTTCCTATTCTCATATTATTGCACTCCTTTAATATACGATTTTTTAAAATAAAAAACCGGAAAAAACCGGTTTTTTATTTTAGTTGATATATTGTAATTATTTTATGGAGAGTGTAAAATGAATTTCTAAATATGTAACTTCTTATATTATAAATGTATTTTTGAAAAAAATAAATACTTTTATGATAAAAAAATTAAATTATAAAGGATAAACCACTTCAAGAAATATGAAGTGGTGCTAAGATTGCCACTTTATGTCTAAAGTATACGTTTACTTTTTTTAGAAGATATTGTCGTAGAATAAACATTTGATTTTGAATTTATTTTAAATAACTTTTTTATAAATTTTGCAAGGTTAGTAAGAATTAAATTGGATTTATGCACTTTGCATTTTTTAGAAAAATCAACATAGATTACATTGCTTTTCATATATAACACCAACCTTTCAAGATAAGATATCGTTTTCATTTATTACAATTACAGTATATCACATATGTTGTAAATTGTTAATATAATTATTTAAATATAGGAAAATAATTTTTTGGTATATAGTAAAAATTTAAATGGTGATATAATATATTTGAGGTGTGATTTAAAATTATGGTTAAAAAATTTAAAATTGTAGGTATAGCGTTAATAACTTTAGGTATAATTTTAATACTTGGAGCAATCTCTATTAAGTTTTTTGTATCACATAAGCAGCATGATATGTTAGTAAGATATGAAGATAAAATAAAAAATTACAGGGAGCATAGGAGCAACAGTAATTTAAAAAATAGTACAAGCAATGACGATATTGAAGGAGTAGGGATACTTATAATTCCTAAAATAAACTTAAAAGTTGTAATAGGAGAAGGGGCAGACCTAAAAACTTTAAAGTATGCTGTTGGTCATTTTAAAGATACTGCACTTCCTGGACAAAAAGGAAATTTTTGTGTAGCTGGACATAGAAGTTATGTCTTTGGAGAATATTTTAATAGATTAAATGAGATTAACATAGGGGATGAAATAACTGTTAAAACGGTAAAAGGAGACTTTAAATACAAAGTATATAAAACAGAAGTTGTATTACCTAGCCAAGTACAGGTGTTAAATCCGTCAAGTGATGCTACTATGACTTTAATTACATGTACACCTATAAGAGTAGCTACTCACAGGCTTATTGTTAAAGCAAGATTAGAAAACTAGTTATCAACAGAATTGTCCACAAGGTTGTGGATAATGTTTATAATTAGTTATTTATGGAGGACAAAATGCGCAAAAAAACTAAGAGAAATGCATTAGTAGCAGTTATTGTTATTATAGTGTTGATTTGTGGATTATTTATAGCAAATTATTATAAAAGCTATAAAAGGATAGTATACAGCAAAGACGCATTGATATTAAAAAGTTATAATGGTACAAGCACATCGAAAAATTTCATACACAACAATGAAAGTATACCTGTTTTGATGTATCATTCTATACCAGATGCCAGTAGTGGCAATATAATGGAAGTTTCAAAAGGGCAGTTTGAAGAGGAAATGAAATATTTAAAAGATAATGGATATCATACTCTTTCAGCAGATGAATTTTATGATTTTATAGTTAAGGATAAGCCTGTGCTTAAAAAGTCTGTACTTATAACCTTTGATGATGGATATGAAAATCAGTATAAAAACGCATATCCGGTTTTAAAAAAATATAAATTTAATGCGGTTATGTTTATTATAACAGATTATTTAGATAAAGGGACATTATACCTAAAGTCAAATGAATTGAAGACAATGAGTGATAATGGAATAAGCATAGAAAGTCATACTACTAATCACGCTAAATTAGATAAGTTATCTTATAAAGATCAGTTTAAAACATTAAGAGATTCCCAAAACAAGCTTGAGGGAATATGTAATAAAGCAGTTAGATTTATTGCATATCCATATGGATATTTTAATAAGGATACTGTTGAAGCAAGCCAAAAGTCAGGATATATTATGGCCTTCACTACAAGTGGGAAATGGGCAAATATTAATAAGGGTGTTTATGCAGTCAACAGAATATATATATTTCCACAGTTTAATTTAGGTGACTTTAAGAGTAGAATAACTAACCCTAATTATCCTCAATTAGTTCACCCTATAGACATGCTAAAAGGTGCTTATAAGACATTTATTAAATAAATGGTGGTTTGGCGGCAGCCCATGTGATTCATGATATGAAAGCATTTTAGAAGATAAGATATGATTTTATTGGCTGTGCAATATGCATCAATAGAAAGTTATAACACTCACCATGTTTTTCTTGTTTTTAGAAGAATATGATGAGTGTTATTCGTTTATTAAAATACATCAGCTATTTTAAGTTTCCTCCATTTGAATTTATAATTAGTTTGAGTGAATTATTATCAGCAAACTTTTTTAGCTTTGGTAAATTCACATTGTCTCCATGAATGTAAAGAAGTATAGATTTATCTTTTTTTACATAATGGCTTGTCTTACATTGATTTATAATATTTACTAAAGCTTCATCTGCATTTCGGTTTTTAAAACTTATTTTTTTTAAAAGGATACTGAGTTTATTGTCAATAGAAGAGCCTTCTGTAACTGTGCTCCATCTATTACAACTTAATTCAAATGATGAACCAATATCAACTATTATTGTTGAGGTAGTAGAAAAATATACATATGTAAAACAAACTAGGCTTATTAAAATAGTAAGTATAAACATAAAAATCGCATTCCTAAATGGGTGCATTTGCCCTTTTATTAGATGGATACCTTTTGATTTTCCAGTATATTCTTGCCCTATAGATGGCATTTCAGAATCTATCTTAACTTCTCTGAACTCACCTTCATTAGTGTAAATAAAGGCAGTTTTATTTTTTATTTCTAAAACTATTCCTGTAACTTTCATTTTTTATCACCAATATTGATATTTAAATAAGCTTTCAAATATAGTAAATCTTTATTTGAAAAGATAATTATTAATGCAAGAATATAATTTTTCCATCTTTCGATAAATTCAACTTTATACTTGGTTAATAGAGCTACCTTTTGAATTGGTATATCTTTTTCTTCTTCCATTAAATTCAAAATGAACACTTCACGGCTGCATAGAAAAGCTATATTTAAAATATCATCCTTAATTTTTTTATTATACGAACAGTTTTTTATTATACTTATATACGTTAAATTGTAAGGCTTTAATATTTTATTAAGTATTAAAACCTCTTTAGCATAAATTTTATTTTCGGCTTTTTTCTCAACTTCAGTCACTTCGGTAAAAGCTTCAGGAGTATCATTAGAAAAGTATAATCGTGGTGTATTACTAATTTTCCACAGATATTCTAAAACATGATTTTTTATTATTACTTTTGAGTAATTAAAAAAATTACCCATTGAATCAACATAGGAATTGCAAGCGTTATTAAATGCAAATATTCCTATACTAAGGTCTTCTTCGCTAATTTCTTTAGATTTGTCCTTTTGCATTTCTGTTATTATTTTTTTTATAAAGGATTTATTAGAATTTATAAAGTTATTTCTATTTTCCTTAGATAAAATACTTAAATCCATGTTATCACCACTTTTAAAATTATATATTTATTATAACAATATTTAATGCTTTTTAGAATTAGATAAACATTAAATTTTAGCATTGACTATAAATAAATTTTCGACATATTTCAATAATAGATTACAAAGCTGATATAGTAATAGCATCTCCTTAGCCAAGTAAAGTTCTAAATCGTTATTTTATGTTATTTAAATATTAAAAATATTGTCAAAAATTGAGACACTTTTGTTATTGTATTTTACTATGAATAGTAAGATAATATTTATTGATTTAAACTAAAAGGACAAGGGAAAGTGAAATTTATGAGAAGCTCATTGAGAGAATTTCTGGAAGGTAAAGAAAATGAGATTTGTAATGAAATTATTACATTTATGATTAGATATGGAGTTGACGTTACTTTTAGGGACAAAATGTTTTTAAAAGTATGTGTTAAAGCTGCTAATGATTGTATATTTAATTTATGCGATGAAAATTTTCAAGTTATGACTCAGAATGTAATATTATGCATTTCAAAAGTATATAATAAAGATAACTTTATGGAAAAAGCATATGACATTATAAAATGCTTTGAGAATGGATATAGAGTTTACTTAATAAATAATATAGAGGATAAAAAAATTTTAAATGATTGTATAGTATCTATAGATGAATTTTTTTATAAATATGAAAAAAGCTTAATTCAAAACAAAAGTTTATTAGCTGGGGTTGATTTTTTTATTACGGGAGAAGAAATTGATGCTCTAATAGATAGCATACCAGCTATAATTATATTAAAAGATGCAAATGGAAGATGGATTTGTGCAAACCGTTATGCAGAAAAATTTTATAATTTAAATAATAATTACGCTGGTAAAACTGATAAAGAGCTATCTGTGGAAAATAAGTACATTAAAGAAAGTATATGCAGTAAATACAAAAGAAATGCATGGACAAACAGCAAGTCCTATTTTTATGAAGAAAGTGTTATTAACAATAACAAACAGGTATTTTTATTTGTTATAGAAATTCCGATGGCATTTCAGAATGGTGAAAAAGTTATTATTATCATAAAAAATGATATAACTAAAAATAAAATTGCAGAAAAGAAGATGTATGATAATGAAAACAATTATATAAAAATATTTGAGAATATAACTGATGCTGTTTTTATACATCAAGATAATAAACTTTTATATTTAAATAAAATGGCTATGGAGCTTATAGGAAGTAATCAAATCGATGATGTAATAGGAAAGGATTTTAATTCATTTTTGGAAATTTCACCAAAAGATATACAATCTAAAAAATATAATGTTAAAAGATTAGTTTATGAAGGTGAAAACATAATAACCAACAATAGTATAAAAAGAAAATGCGATAATAAGGTATTTAATGTAAATATACTTAGAATTCCATTTATATATGAAGATCAGAATGCTATATTGGTCATAGCACGTAATAGTGATGCAAAAGATAGTATAGTTAAGTATAGCAAATCTAAAAGTGAATTTATGGGTACCATATCTCATGAGCTTAGAACTCCATTAAACGTAATTTTAAGCGCACTTCAAGTTATAGGGCTTTATGATGAATGTAAGGATTTAGAAGAGCAATGTAGAGTTTATAAAAAGTATTATTCTATGATTAAGCAAAATAGCTACAGGCTTTTAAGAATTGTAAATAATTTTATGGATGTAAATGAAATAGAAGATGGCATAAGTAAATTAAATTTTACACGAGAAAATATAGTAAGTATTGTAGAAGATGTGACTATGGCTGCTGCTGCATTCATTAATGATAAGGGTAAGAACATAGTATTTGATACAGATATTGAGGAAAAAATAATGTTAGTTGATAAGGATGGAATTCAAAAGGTTATACTAAATTTATTATCAAATGCAATAAAATTTACGGACAAGCACGGAGAGATTAAAGTGAATGTGCATGATGATGATAGAAATATAGTAATTTCCGTTAAGGATAATGGAATAGGAATTCCAGAAAGCAAACAAAAAATAATCTTTGAAAGATTTGTTCAGCTTGATAGGACCTTTACTAGAAAAAGAGAAGGAAGCGGAATAGGACTTTTAATAGTTAAGATGATTGTTAACCTTCATAATGGCTGGATAACCGTACATAGTAAGCCTGGACAAGGAAGTGAATTTGTCATTACGCTTCCCGTACTTAATTCAAGAAAGTTTCAAAATAAACATCAAGAAAATATAATTAAACTCAGCAGTGAAGAAAAGGTTAATTTGGAATTTTCTGATTTAATGCTTTAGTTAGAATAAAAGGATTATCTTGCTATTTGTGTCATTAGAATAACTTAATTAGAAGCGCGTTGAAGGTAAGAGGGTCAATCCCCCTTAGATTTAACTTAAAATAAAAGCTGATAAAAATGACATTAAATAGTGTTTTTTATTTTGTTATAAAAAGTTAATTTAGAGAATTACTTTTAGACTTATCACATGTATCAATTAAAAAAGGAGCAGGAAACTCGAAAGTTTTTTTGTGCCCGCAGCTTGAACATTCACATTCGCATATATCATAAGGTTCGTTGTCTATAAAAGCTACGCCTTGTCCAATTGCTCTGTAGTCACCACCGCAAACCTCACAATTTATAGTGTTTATTATGTAATATTCACTTTCTATATATTTCATTACGTCTTTTGAATCCATAGTTAGCACCCTCCAATTATAGATAAACCAGTTCAGCTAATAAAATTCATTTGCGGCATAATGCACGTAAGACGGTATTTGGTACAAATAAATTTCAAGCTTCAAGGTGGTTTGTCTTTATATGTATAAACAAATTGTCCATAATAACTAACAATAGTATAAATCAAATTTTGTGAAAATGATATAAGTATTTTATGTATATTCAAGAATATTTAACTTATAATTATATTTTAATATGCTATAATGTGATTTATGATATTATATTTAAGTTATTTATTAATTTAAGGGAGAATGTTTTATGGAGACAGTGCTTTTAATTGATTCAAGTTGTGACCTACCTTTAGAATTTATTGAAAAAAGTAATATTGAAACCATTGGACTTATGTGTCATTTTAAAGGCAATGAATATGAAGATGACTTTGGAAAAACACTTAAATACGAGGAATTTTATAATGCAATGAGGAGTGGTGAAAAACCATCTACATCCCAAATAAATTCATATAGGTTTCATGAGAAATTTAAGGAAATCATTGAAAAAGGTAAAGAGGTTGTATATCTGGCATTTGATTCTGCTATAAGTGGTACATTTGATAGTGCACAAATAGCAAAAATGCAAATTTTAGATGAATATCCTAATGTGAGTATAAAAATATTTGATACTAAATGTGCAAGTATTGGCGAAGGTTTAGTAAACTACTATGCATGGAGAGCTTTAGAGGACGGTAAAACTGGAGAGGATATAATAAATTGGGCAAAAGAAAATTGCAATAATATGAATCATTGGTTTATGGTAGAAAGTTTATTTCATCTGAAAAGAGGAGGAAGACTTTCTATGTCTAAAGCTGTTGTTGGAACCTTACTTAGTATAAAGCCTATAATTTTTATGGATGAAAATGGTGAGCTTATAAATGTTGTTAATATTAGAGGAAGAAAAAAGGCTATTAGGTTCTTAGTAGATAAACTTAAGGAAAGGGGAAATGATTTTGAAAATATGGTAGTCGGAATAAGCCATGGGGACTGCCTAACAGATGCTGAATACTTAAGAGATATTATTAAAGATGAACTTAAAGTTAAAGAAGTAATTATAAATCATGTTGGGCCTGTAATAGGTTCACATGTTGGGCCGGGAATGCTTTCACTTTGCTTTTTTTCTAATAAAGGAAGAAAAATAATATAAAAACATATTGACTATCGAACAAATGTTCACTATAATACAAATATAGGGAACATTTGTTCTTTTAATATGTAAACAAGTAAATTAGTGGTTGTTTTGCTAAAGATAAAACACCTGAAACTTGAAATTTGTATGCAACAAAACATTACAACTCTGTAAATTTTGTATGCAATATGGAGGAATTTATATGGATGAAAACAATATATTTGTTAGATTAAGTTACAAATGCAAAGATGAAAATAAAAATTCTGAAGTTGAGAAAAAAGGATTAAAAACTAAAATTAGAAATAGCAGTATTCCTTCACAGAAATATATGATAGGTGGAGGAGTATATAATAGAAAAGGTGGAACTATATTTTTTGCCGCTAAAAATTTGAAAGAAGTAAACGAAGTAACTAAAAATAAAGACGCATTTGTGAAAAATTCACTTGTAAAATACCATATTTTTATTGTTCCTAAAACTTTGGGGTGCAGGTAGAAGGTAGAGTAAAGAGTAGAGTGAAGGTTGGTTTATCTTCCTCACGTCAGATAAATCTAAAATATACAAAAACATAATACAAAAATTCAATTGAGTACAAAGATTTACATCTAAAATTCCGTAGGAACGGAGGAATTTTTTCCTTGCACTTGATGCTAGTATAATATTGTAGACACGAAAGACCGAACACATTAAAATATAGATAAGATAAGGATGTGTTTATATG
>NZ_JBJIAA010000013.1:0-167416 GCF_045310695.1 Clostridium neuense | reverse complement strand
AAATTTGCAGACTGGCTTACTGAGGAAGTTACAGGAGAAAAAGCAAGTCCAAAAACTCAGGGAGAGGAAGTAATAGACGCACAGCTAACAACAATGTCTTTCGATGAACAGAGTATTTTGGCAGACATTGCAAGCGATTATCAAACAGCATTTAGAGGTTTAGCTAGTGCAGATAGAATAAATGAGGCATTAGAAAATTTTGAAGAAGAGCCTGTGTTTAGTACTGGAAATAATACTAAGGGGGTAAGTAAAGCTGGAATTGGTAAAACTGGTGAAGGAATTCCTTTAGACGAAGTAAAGCCTAATGTGCTTAAGCAAATACATGCAGATGACAATGGGGCATATGGATATTTACCAAATGAAGGCACTCCATACTATAACCCCAAATATGATTTTACTGATGCCGATTGGGCGAAGGACATGCAAAATGTTAGGAAGGATTATCTTGACGCATCTAAGCAATTAGAAATTGATATTGAAAGAATGAATTCAGAAGGGGTTTCTAAGGAAGATATAGCAAAACATGTTGTAGATACACGTAATCAACAAAAAGTTACAGCTAGAGCAAGCATGACTGCTGAAGAGAGAGCAGGGTTAGAAGCAAGAAATATAAAAAAATATGAGAATCCAATAGGTCCAGATGCACAATGGTTGTTTAATAAATATAAAAAGCAATTAATTAAAGAAGGTATGTATATAAATGATGAGAAGATATGGAATATTGTAATTCAAAAATCAATGGTAAAGGATGATGTAATAAATACATTATTAGGAATAATTCATTAGGAGGGAATAGATGTGATATTGTTAGAAAATTATTCTAAAATAAACACGTATATTAATATAAAACCACATGGATATTCAATAATTAATGCAGATAGTGTAAATAGTATAGAGAATGGTATAGGTGGATTTAGTGAAGATGGCGAATTATTAGGAATATATGTTGATGATGATAAATTATATTTCCAATATAATGATAATAAGTATGAAACTAATCCAGATGAAATAATTTGCACTAATGAAAGACTAAAAGATGGCAAACGTAATTTTCGAGTAAAAATAAGGGATGTAATTGTATGTGATATTACATATGAACCATATATAAGTCCATTTGTTTTAACTTTAGGAGATGATGAAGATGAATTTGATTTTTTACTTCATTTAAGTAATCTAATGTTAGATAAGAATGCTATTTTAAATTTTATTAAAGGGATGAATAATCTAAAGAAATATTACTCTAATAATAACTAATAACAAGAAAATAAAATTATAGTATATATAGAGTTTCTTACTATAAAATTAGTTAATGTCTGGATGCATAAATTAATACTATTAATAAATAGAGTTAAAACAAAGAAAATTAGGAATATGAGTGAATTCATAATTTAAATTACGCAATAAGTTTGTCCAATACTAAGTGAAAAACACAGGCTAAAAACTGCAAATAGACATCCAAAAGAGGTTTCAATGTTGACTACTATGGGAAACATAGGAGCCTCAGCAAAAACCTCTTTTGGTAACTAATTCAAGCTAATAGCAATACTCAATAATAAAATAAAGTTGCTTGAAACTACGCCCTTGCGACCCAAACTATATGTACCAATGGTTTGCTGTAACCTAAGAGCAACCAATCTTTGACCCAGCTACAACCTAAATAATAAAAAATCAAGACTAACATTGGATAATAATTTCCTTTGTTAGTCTTTTTTCATGTTAAAAAATAATAATGGAAGGATGATTTAAAATGATGATGCTAGTAGAAGAATTTGAGCTATTATCAAGTAAACCAATTAGTGAACTAAATAAAAGCGAATTAAAAACGATATATGAGATACGTAATTCTTATGAGATGCTTGAAAGTGGCACATTGATGTCAAAAGTAATACCAGATGGAACATTTAAAAATTACATAAATAATGGAGAATATAGTAAAACGGTCGTTGGTTGTGTAGCAAAAGCTCAAGATACAGCAGGATTGAAAACTTATAATGATTATTTTAATACCTTTGGTTTGGGATATGATGGGTCTCCATATAAAAATCCTGCAAAAGATTCAATGTATGTAATGCGCTTACAACAGATAACAATGAAAATATTAAGATACCTTTTGGAGGAACTACTGACGAGGAATTGGGAAAATTTTCGAAAACATGTGATATAAACGTTGATGATTTAACAAAGATGAATTCTCCATTTCAAGGTAATGGATTTACGAAAAATGAGATAGGTGGTTTAGGTTCTCCAGAGTATACAATATCAAGAAGTGTACTTGTAGAATTAAATGATTATTCTGGGATATATAAAGTTGATAGAAGTGGTAATGAAACATTAGAGGCTATTTATTTTGATGAAAATTGGTATGTAGTTAAATAGGAGAGTGAATTAAATGAATAATGGTAACTTTGCAATTCAAAAAGGTATCAATATTTCAGTTGTTGGTTGGATAAAAGAAAAAGGTGTGTATACAGATTATTACTTTTATGTAGATGCAGAAAATGGATCTATGGAGCGATATAGTAGGGCATATTAAGTAATCGTAATAGATACTTAGAAGTATTACAAATTTAGGAGATATAATTGCTAAAACTATGAATAAAGGCTATCAGGAGATAAAATATAAGTGGAGTGATGGTACTTATACATATGAAGCAAGATGAAATACTGAAACACGAGTAGGAACAGCAGCACAAAAGAACAAATGGATTTGTTAGAATCAGGCCATTGGTTAGCAAAGTAGGAGGGTAATTATGTGTGAAATTGATGAAAGGTATTATGATGGTTTTGAAGGTGAACCAGAAATGATTTTTACATTAGTAAAAATAAATGGGGAAAAAGAGGAATTTGGAATATGGGATGGCTATTTCATTAGATTTATAGAAAAGGTTGAACCTAAGGAAAATGGTTGGACAGGTTTAGCGTATTATTATCATTTAGATATTGGGTGGTTTGAAGAAAGTCCATGGCTAGTTGAAAATCTTATGGAATCATATGAACAATTAAAAGAAATTGATATTGAAAGTTTTGAGTATTATGAAGAAAAAGAAGTTCTTAGAAAAATTATATGTCTGTTTAAGCACGCCATTGATAATGGAGAAAAAATATATATTTCATATGAATAGGTTATCACTAAACTAACGAGAAAAGAGTCTCCTTATAGTTTCATTTTTAATTGAAACTATAAGGAGCATTTTATTTAATAAAGTAAATATTCTGCAAATGAAAATTTACTTGAAATGAATGTAGATAATATGGTAGTTTGTTGATACTATTAGTATTTGCTAATTTTGAGGAGGAATTTTAATGACGACAGGTATTTAATTAAGATTAAAGGAACTTAGATTAAATGTAACAAAAAGATATTATAATAATAGCAATAGGAAAAGAAAAAATAGAGACAACAGCACCTCATTTGTTTTATACAGAAGAAGGCTTTAAGCCAGCTGAAAAGATAAAAGCAGGCGAGAAAATAAAAGATAGTGTTGGAATTTATAAGGAAGTAACAGACATAAGTACAAGGCATACAGAAGCAGGAGAAGCAATATACAATCTTAATGTAGAAGATTATCACACATATTTTGCAGGTGAAAGCAGTTTACTTGTGCATAATGATTGTTCAGTAAGCAATGAAGAGGTAAAGACTGTAACGGATGCTATTAAGAATGGAAAAGGGAAGGCTGAAGTTACAGGTAAAGAAGCTAAAGATGTGGAGCCTTCTGGTGTGAAAGAAGGAGAAGGAGATAAGGGGGCAGGTAATGCTGATAAATTAGAAATAGTAATTAAAGATGGTGAAAGATACATTGATGGAAAGCCAGTTAAAATAAATCAAGGTCAACAAGATAAGCATATCGTTGGTACGAATAATTATAATCAAGCAGTTAATGCTGGACAGCAAAAAAGTATATTAACTGGCGATGCTGACAAACTTTTAGATGAATTTGCAGGAACAGGTACAAAGGTTAGTGAGTATAAAGAAAGAGTTGATTTTGGGCAAGTTATAGGAAAATTTTACGATATTAAGACGGGATTATATGAAGAAACCACTATGGGAATGATAACTTATGGGAAAAATGGTGCACATATAATTCCATCAAATCCAAATGTTTATTAGGAGGCAAGTGTAATGGATGAGTTTATTAAAGAGATGACTAAATATGAAGATGGTATTGATTTAATTGTTGAATATAATGATGGAGTAGTTATATTAGCTAAAGAAAATGGAATACATGAAAGTGATAATGGATTGGATATGGATGAAGAAGGATATGAGGAATTTTATGCATGTCTACTTAGAATAGTGAAAATATTAGAACCAAAAAACTATAGTGGAAAATTAAAAGAGGGAGGATTGACAGAAATATATTTAAATGCACCAATAATTGAAGTAAGGCTAACAGATGGTAGCATAGTTTGGACGAGAAGGGAAATTTAGATAGTGTCACAATTTTTATAATATACATTAATTAAGACTCATTTCATAAATTAATAAAAAATAGATGCAAAAAAACTGAGCATAAGTAAATACAGAAAAACAAACAATGATTAGGTTCAGTTTCATTGCATAATTAGAATTCTGTAGTA
The DNA here is from genome assembly GCF_045310695.1 of Clostridium neuense. Lineage (NCBI taxonomy): Bacteria > Bacillati > Bacillota > Clostridia > Eubacteriales > Clostridiaceae > Clostridium > Clostridium neuense. Next base: position 162,835 of record NZ_JBJIAA010000013.1, on the reverse strand, counting down.
AGTTTTGTAGTAACAATAAGAAAAATACATTCTAAAAACTGCAAAAAGCCATTAAAAAGAGGTTTCAATGCAATTGGCTATAAAAACATAGGGTATACTGTAAAAGCTTCTTTTGATGTCTGATACAAGCCAATAACAAAATTCCAATGGATACTGTAAAGGTATCTATTGGAAATTTTCTCTCTAAGGTCTAACTTTGGATACAATAGGAGATAGATTGGTAGACGGTAACTAAGGATACCTTGAAACATTTCAGGGTATACGAATAACAAATAAGAGAGACTGTATTTAGCAGTGGAAATAGTGCTAAGGAGTCTACACGAGCTAATAGCATAATAGATGGCTTAAAGGTTGTTGATGGTAAGGTAAATGGGAAAATACCAATAGATGATTTTGAAAGGATAAGAGCAGAATCTATACAAAATATAAACTCGCATACAATAACTTTAGGTAAATATAAACCAATGGTAAAAGCTGATGGAACTTTAGATTGGACAATTCCACGAAAAGACTCTTATACAGTAATGGCTGGTGATACAACATACTTTAGTTTAGGAAATGATTGTGATGTTGTAAAAAGTAAGTATAATATAACCGATGAGGATATGTTTGACTTATTTAATGTACCAGCATTAGATGATGCTTATAATGCAAACAAAGAAATACGATTTTCACATGATCCAACAGCATATGGAGATTGTGCATTAAAAAATAGTCAGAAATGGTATGAGAAAGCAGATTTCGACATTTTCTGTAAAGAACTTCAACAACAATTAGAATTAAGAATACCAGATAAATTTTTAGAAGCTTATGGGTGGAAATAAATTACGTGATTTAAAATTAAATAACTTTATAAAGTATGTTTAATTAAAAAATATAATAATAGAATTAATACAGTTAATATTGTATGTTGATTATATAATATTAATAATGCAGTGAAAATATAAAATGAATCAACTGAAATAGAGTAGGCTGGTTCATTATTTTTTTGGCCAAATGAATATGTATTTAGATTATTATATATCAAAGTGAAGCTTATAAAAATGTTTCAAATACATACTGTTGCCGCATAAGAATCATACTAATGATTATATAAAAGACAAATTACAACTAAAAGATAACGAAATATATCCAATTGAGTTAACGATTGAAAAATTAAAGAATTTTCAAATTGTATCTAGACCAAAAAAATGGTTTAAATTAATTCCAAAGGAAGAGAATGAAATATATTATAAGAAATTAGAAGAATTTCTTTCTTATTATGATAAAAAACCTAATAAAAAAGTACAGCTGTATTATAAAAAGTAAACTTTAATAGTATAAATAGTTTTATAAAATTGTAAGCAAGAATATTTGCGTAAAATAATACAAGTATTCTTGCTTTTTTATTTCTCCAATATTTGATGTTTTACTTTAACAATTAAAAAATTTCTCTAAATTAGAATATTATTTTAGCAAAACTTATAGTTTAGCATATTATACCTATAGAGTACCTAAAGAAAGGAGCCACTCTAAATGGATATTAATATCAACGTTAAAATCGATTGTCCCAATATTGTAAATGCAGTATTAGCTTTAGCCGAAGCACTAGAGCAAATGAAAGCAGAAGTGCAGATAAATGCAGGTCTTCAAAGCCCGCCTAAAGAGGTACAAGCCCCAAAAGAAAATCTTCAAAACAATGAAAAATCAAAAATACCAACTCTAGAAGAAGTAAGATCAGTTCTATCAAAACTTTCTCAAAAAGACAAACAGCAGGAGGTAAAAAGACTCATAAATAAATTTGGAGCTAAAAAACTAACGGAAATTTCTAAAGACAAATATGAAGAACTTTTGAAAGAAGCAATAAAAATTAAGGTAGAGTAGGGAGCAGAGAGTAAAGTGAAGGATGATCTTTTTTTCGTTTCACTGCGGAAAATCTTTAAAACAAGTTTAGACTTATCTATTGTAAATCTTATGTATTGTTTTTATTAAGTTTTAAGATTTATCTAACTGCAAGGCAGATAAATCAACACTAACTGTGAACTGTGCATTGTGTACTGTGAACTGAAAAAGGGGAGATTGTTTATGAAAATTGTCACAGGAAAAGTAAGATTCAGCTACGTCCACGTTTGGGAGCCTGCAAGTATTAATGGAAGTGATCCCAAATATTCAGTAAGCCTAATAATACCAAAATCGGATACGGCAGCACTTGAAAAAATAAAAGCAGCCATTGAAGTAGCTAAAAAGGAAGGCATAGCTAGACTAGGAGGAAATGTACCAGAGGATTTAAAAACACCACTTAAAGATGGAGACATTGACATGCCGGACAATGAAGCTTATTTAAATAGTTATTTTATAAATGCAAATAGCAGCATGAAACCTGGCATCGTGGACAAAGATGTACAAGCCATAACAGACCAAAGCAAGTTTTATAGCGGCTGCTACGGAAGGGCAAGCATCACTTTTTATGCTTACAATGTTAACGGAAGTAAGGGAATAGCCTGCGGACTTCAAAATCTTCAAAAATTATCAGATGGAGAACGCATAGACGGACACAGCAGACCGGAAGAGGATTTTGACGCAGTACAAAATGCAGAGGAAGACTTTCTAAACTAAACCTAAAGGCAGTGATAAGTGACAAAGGACAAGCAACAAGTTAAGGTGAGTTGTTCTCTGCTTCACTACGAAAAACTCTTAAACTTAATTTTAACTTCATTTTCCCTCAGGAAAATGTGAGAATATAAATTGTATGATTTTCGGCAGCGAACGAGGAGAGGAAGAAAATCATACTAAACTTGTCACTTATCACCTGTCACTTGTCACTGTCTTTTCCGGGGGTGATTTTTTGCTATCCATTGATATAGAAACTTATTCCAGTGTAGATATTACAAAATGCGGAGTTTATGCATATACAGAGGCAGAAGATTTTCAAATATTATTATTTGCTTATGCTTATGATGATGAGCCTGTGGACATAATAGATTTAGCTTGCGGAGAAAAATTATCACAAAAAATCATAGAAGATTTAGTAAATCCAAGGGTTATAAAAACAGCTTTCAATGCAAATTTTGAAAGAACCTGCCTCGCAAAATATTTAAATGAGCCAATGCAGCCAGAACAGTGGCGGTGCAGTGCTGTTCATGCACTAACACTTGGACTTCCCGCAAGTCTTGATGGAGCAGCTAAGTGTTTAAATTTAAGCCATCAAAAAATGGGCGTAGGAAAAAATCTTATTAGATATTTCTGTATGCCTTGCAAAGCAAAAGCTGAGAAAAAACGCAATTTACCACAGGAACATATGGAAAGATGGAATATATTTAAAACCTACTGCAAAGAGGATGTAGAGGTTGAAAGGGCTGTAAGAAAAAAATTAGAGGAGTTTCCTGCGAAGAATAGAGAATGGCAGCTTTGGGCACTGGATCAGAAAATAAATGATGCAGGAGTGAAAATAGACAAGGTATTAGTTCATAATGCCATAGAATGTTATGAAGCCTATGAAAATGAAAAAATGAAAGAAGCGGCAGCTTTAACGGGGCTTCAAAATCCAAATAGTGGTGCGCAGCTAAAATGCTGGCTTGAAGCTAGGGGTACAAAGATTGAAAGTTTATCAAAAGAAAAAGTAAAAGAGCTTATAGGCACGGTAAAAGATAGCACCGTTAAAAGAGTTCTTGAGCTTAGACGTGAGCTGTCTAAAACTTCTGTTAGAAAGTATGAAGCCATGAAAAGGGCCATATGTGAAGACGAAAGAGTGAGGGGACTTATGAAGTTTTATGGAGCAAACCGCACAGGCAGGTGGTCTGGAAAACTGGTGCAAACTCAAAATTTACCTCGAAATGATATGAAAAATTTATGTGAGGCAAGGCAGCTGCTTAAATCCGGTGATTATGAAATGCTGGAGCCGTTGTTCTTTAGTGTGCCAGAGGTTTTGTCCCAGCTTATAAGAACGGCTTTTATTCCCTCCACCAATTCAAGGTTTATAGTTTCAGATTTTAGTGCCATTGAAGCTAGGGTTATAGCATGGCTTGCAGGAGAAAAGTGGGTTATAGATACCTTTAAAAGCAGTGGAAAGCTTTATGAAATGACTGCCAGCAAGATGTTTGGAGTTCCAATAGAAAAAATAGTAACAGGAAATCCTGAATATGCACTTAGACAAAAGGGAAAGGTAGCAACCCTTGCCTGCGGTTATCAAGGTGGCGCTGCGGCACTTGTGGCTATGGGAGCTTTAAAATTTGGACTAAAGGAAGAAGAACTTCCGGGAATAGTTTCAGCCTGGAGAAAATCAAATCCTAATATAGTAAGCCTTTGGAGAAAAATTGAAAACGCAGCCATAAAAGCAGTAGGGGAAAAGAAAGTAGTAAAAATGCAGTATGGCCTTGGATTTTTTGTGAGTGGAGGATTTTTGTTTATTAAGCTGCCCTCTGGAAGAAAGCTTGCCTATGTAAGACCAAGAATTGAAAAGGACATAAGGTTTAACAAATCAAAATTAACCTATGAAGGAATAGAAAAGAATTCTAAGACCTGGGGAAGGATAAGCACCTATGGAGGAAAGCTTACGGAAAATATAGTTCAAGCAATTGCACGGGATTCTCTAGCCGAAGCCATGCTAAGACTAAACAAAGCAGGCTATAAAATAGTATTTCATGTACATGATGAAGTTATACTAGATGTGCCAAAAGGCTTTGGTTCTTTAAAAGAAGTAAATGAAATTATGGGAGAAGCTGCATGGTGGGCGCCAGGACTTCCACTAAAAGCAGCAGGGTTTGAAGCAGAATACTATAAAAAAGACTAAAAGGCAGAGTAGAGAGTAGGGAGTAGAGTGAAGGTAGATTTACCTTTCGTTTCTCTCAGATAAATCTTAGAATTTATAGTTTCAGCTGCGCTGAAAAGTATATTTTATGCTATGCGCAAGCATTAAGTTTTAGATTTTTCAAAGCGTAGCGGAGAAAAATCATCATTCACTCTACTCTTTACTCTCTACTCTTATTTGGGGGTGGTTATCATTAGTGATGGAATTATTACAATTGCCGTTGGCAGAAATCGGAGACAATTGAAATGGAAAAATGAAAAAATTAAGTGGTCCCAGTTTCTACATAAAGTATGCAAAGTTGCAAGAACATCGGAAACTTATGAGGAATATAAAAAACTTCCTAAAGATGAGCAGGATGACATAAAAGACGTTGGAGGCTTTGTAGGAGGATATTTGAAAGAAGGCAGAAGAAAGGGTGAAGCAGTTTTAAATAGAAGTGTTATCACCCTCGATGCTGACTATGGACAGGCTGGGCTGTGGGATATGATAGAAATGCTTTTTGATTTTGAGTGCTGCATGTACACAACACATAAGCATAGTAAAGACATGCCAAGATTTAGATTGGTTATTCCACTAAGAAGAACTGTTACGCCAGAGGAATATGAAGCAGCAGCAAGAAAGATTGCGGAGGATATAGGAATAGAGTATTTTGATGATACAACCTATGAACCCTCAAGACTTATGTACTGGCCTTCTACCTCGAAAAATGGAGAATTTATTTTTAAGCATCAAGAGGGGAAATGGTTAAATCCAGATGAGGTTTTAAGTAGATATGAAGACTGGCATGACCCAGGTTTATGGCCAGAAGCTTCAAGATGCAAGAAAATTAGAAAAAAATCAGCAGATAGGCAGGGGAGTCCAGGAGAAAAGGCTGGAATTGTAGGTGCATTTTGCAGAACGTATTCTGTGCCAGCTGCAATTGATAAGTTTTTAAGCAATATTTATGTACCCTGCGTAGATAAAAACAGGTATACCTATGCAAAAGGTTCAACCTCAGGAGGTCTTATAATTTATGAAAATGGTGATTTTGCTTATTCACATCATGGGACAGATCCTGTTTCGGGCAAGCTTTGCAATGCTTTTGATTTAGTGAGACTTCATAAATTTGGAGAGCTGGATTCTGAGGTTAAGGAAGGAACACCGGTTGTAAAGATTCCTTCTTATGAGGCTATGATGGATTTTATAAGAAAAGATGAAGAAGTAAAATGCACTATTGGAAAAGAAAAATTAAAGGCAGCAAAAGAGGATTTTATGCTTGAGGATTTTGAAACTTCAAGTGAGGAGTGGCTTAAGCTCCTTGAGGTTGATAAAAGAGGGCTTTTTAAAAGTACAATAGGCAATATAGTTTTAATTCTTGAAAATGATCAATATTTAAAAGGAAAAATAGCTCTAAATGAGTTCTCACATAGGACAACTATACGAGGTAATCTTCCATGGCACAAGCTAAAAAATATATCAGAAGGTGATTCTTGGAAGGACAGTGATGATGCCGCATTAAGGTATTACATAGAAAAAGTATATGGTATAACTTCACCAACAAAAATAGATGATGCACTGCAGGTTGTGGAGGAGAAGAATAAATATCATCCAATTAGAGATTACCTTGAGGAAATTGTGTGGGACGGAAAAAATAGAGTTGAAACCTTATTCATTGATTATCTTGGCGCAGAGGATAATACCTATACAAGGATGGTAACTAGAAAGGCTTTAACGGCAGCAGTTGCCCGTGTGTTTGAACCGGGAACAAAGTTTGATTATATGCTGGTTTTAGTTGGCAAGCAGGGAATAGGAAAAAGTCACATTATAAATCTTTTGGGTCAAAATTGGTATTCTGATTCTTTGATTACCGTTCAGGGAAAAGATGCTTATGAACAGCTGCAAGATGCCTGGATTATTGAAATGGCAGAGCTGTCGGCAACTAAAAGAGCTGAAACAGAAGCTGTAAAGCACTTTATATCCAAGAGAGAGGACATTTATAGGGAGGCTTATGGCAAACGTGTAACAAAGTTTCCAAGGCAGTGTGTATTTTTTGGAACTACTAATGATAATGATTTTTTAAGAGATAAAACCGGAAATAGGCGTTACTGGCCTGTGGTTGTAGGAAGAAATAAAAGTAATAAAAATTTATGGCAGGAAATGAATCAAGCTACTGTAAATCAGATATGGGCAGAAGCTTTGATGCTTTGGAAGAGTGGAGAAAAGTTATTCCTTACACATGATGTAGAAAGGGAAGCTGTTGAGGTTCAAGAACAGCACACAGAGGTAAGTTCCAAGGAAGGTTTAATTAGAGAATACCTTAACAGATTGCTGCCTGAAAATTGGAATGAGCTTGACATTGCAGCTAGAAGGCTTTATATTCACGGAAATGATTTTGGTGAAATTAAAGAGGGAACTGTTAAAAGAGACAAAGTGTGTGCAATGGAAATATGGGTAGAGCTTCTTGAAGGCGCTGTAAAAGAAATGAATCCTGTTAAAGCAAAAGAAATTAATGATATTTTAAGAAAAATAGAAGACTGGCAGCCGTATCCAAAGGGAACGGGAAAACTTAGATTTGGACGAATTTATGGATACCAAAAGGCGTTTGTAAGGCAGAGCGGAGAGTAGAGAGTAGAGTGAAGGTTGATTTACCTTTCGTTTTTCTCAGGTAAATTATCATTTAATTGTGAACTGTGCACTGCTCCAAGGACATGGGCAAGGACATTACCTAAAGCCACAAAATATAAGGCTTTGAAGCCATCTATGTCTATTATGTCTATGAAATTATGTAGAGATGTATGAAATGTAGAAATATAGATAATATCTATAAATCAGCAAAAAGGTGAAGAAAAAAAGCATAGACATGGGGTTAAAATTAGGAGTTAGGTTAGAGTTAATAAATTCCTAGTTCCGTTGGAAGAATTGTTGAGGCTGAAAACTAAGTAAATTCTAGTAGCAGATTGATATAGATAAAATGGAAGTTGATGCAATTCACAATGCACAGTTCACAATGAAGGATGATTTTTCTCCGCCATGTTTCTAAAAATATGAAACTTAATGCGCGCAAAGCGCTTAAAATATAGTGCTCAGCACAGCTGACACTATCAAGTTATAAGATTTACCTGAGCGTAGCAAAAGGTAAATCATCATTCACTGTCCTCTGTCAATTGTTCATTGTCAACTGATATATGTTAATATAACCAACATGTTCTAAAATAGAATTCAGCTAATTTTAATATTCCATGTTGTCTATCTATATTGTCTTAAAGACTGGTGTTTCAGCTATAAATTTAACGGGTACATCTGGAAACTTGTTTTGAAGCTCCTTAACTAGATACTCCATAGCGGCGGCTTCACTTTCTCTATGTCCAAGTACAATTAAAGCTTTATTTTGTCCTTGATATATTGCATCCCTTACATACTCTGGTGTTTCCCACTCTGGACCTTCACCATAAATTACTATGTCCAAATTTTCTTTTTCAAAGAGAGGTATTGCTACTTCACCGCTACCTCTGTATCCAACTAATATGCCAGCTCGCCTGCAGGGCATTGATAAATCTCCAGTAAAACGAATATTTGAGATGCCAAGCTTATTTTTTATGTGAGTAATAACCTCCTTCACCGTCATTTGAGGTATTTCTAAAATAGATGCAATCTGCCTATTTTCTACCTCATAGTCTTCAAAACCCAGTTTTTTAAGGAGTCCAGCGGTAATTGCATCAGGTGCATACCTATGTGGGTAGTCATGATAGCGATATATGGCTATCCCACTTTCTTTAAGGGTTTGGCATTTTTTTTTATACACCTTGTTATCCTCTGCTATTTTTGAATTAAACCTATGACTATAAAATATGCCTTCGTGAGAAATAATAAGGTTTATACCTAAGGCTTTGGCTTTTTCAATAACTTCCTGAGTTGCGAGGAAGGTTGTAGCAATCCCTGTTACCACTGTATTAGGATTTCCAAATTGAAGCTCATCAACATTATTCTCAATGGGCACTGCTGGAGTTGTCAGAGCCTCTATTACATTTTTTATGCTTACATTCATACTATTTTACTCCTCTGTTAATTGTAAATTTGTATTTATTATACTACATTTTACAAAAAGACAATTACCAAACCTTAATGTAGTTTTTACCCTTTTTCAAAAGAGAAATTGGTCCTAATGAACTTTTTTCGGCTTTCTTTGCATCTAGAAAATCAGTATCCAAAGCTAAATTACTGCCGTCCGGGCTTTCAAATTCAGCATCAACAATGCGAACCTTAGGTAAGTTTTTTGTGCATTTAATTTCGCCGAGAATGCTTTCAAAGCTTTCTGGAAGTTCACAAGAAAGGTATACTTCTTCTCCTTTATCAATGATACAGAAGTTTGGGTTAAAGCTTTCATCAACTAAATTGCAGTTTTCTCTTTCAAATGCTTCTGCTCCGTTAAAATATGCGTTGCTGTTAATATAAACAGGCTGCTCTACTAATACAAATACTTCAAGATCACCGTCTTTTTCATGAACTTTTTCAATGTATTCTTCTAATGAAGTGGTGTAATTTTTATAATGGGAGGTTCCAACATTTTCTAAGCTGTCTTTCCCAATGAAGATGTTGTTGTAGAAACGGTCGTCGCCACCATAAACAAATGAAAAGCCTGCAATTTTTGTACTGTGTGGAAGGTGGTATTGTGTAGAACGGTCTAGTCCTTTCCATTGAACCATCTTACCACAGATTAGATTGTTTATATATGCTCCACCCTGTGAGGCATTATCCAAGCTATGTTCAGAAGCCAAAATATTATGGTCTACAATATATGGTCCATGGCTTATTTCCACAAATAAATCACGATTATTATTATAAAATAAATTTTTACTGATTCTTGTTCCTTGAGTTTCCCAATCTGACCATAAGCCCAAAGAGCAGTCATGAATGCGGTTGTGGTGGATATGGACATCTATAGCTGCATGAAACTTAATACCTGCTATTTCATAACCATAAAATTCACGCTTTAGAGCAATATTATAAATATGATTGTGGTGGATTTCGCTAAAGATACAGCCTAAATGACCTACAATACCGTTTTGACCGCAGTCATAGATTGTATTGTTGCGGATAATGTGTGAACCGATTTTTTCCTTGCTCCAGCCATTTCGTTCAGCGGAAAAAACAGCTTCTAGCTGATACTGATATCCAGGTTTATCTTTACGGAGGGAGCAGTAGTTATTTCCTGTGGAAGCTTCCTTGCCAAGGCTTATAGCACTGCATTTTGCATCGTGAATCACATTGTTTTCGATAATCCAGCCTTTACTCCAATTTGCACCAATTAATCCAGGTTGATCTGCTGTTGGAGGTGCCCATGGTGTTGCCGCCTGTGCCATTTCAAAACCTCTTACAGTAATATAATCAATTCCTGTCTCTTTAGGATAGAAGCAAGATCTTCGTACATTTATTTCAACAAGCTCTTTATTTGGATCGGCATCTTGAAAATTTGCATAAATAGTTGTGTTATCAGCATCAACCTCTGCAAACCAAACATATTTTGTTTGCTCTTGATTGTGTATAGGAACAATTTTTTGTGTCCAGTGATCAAGTATTTCTGTTCTCATAACCGGATTAATTAGTTTATTGAAGCTGCTTACCTCATAAAAGGACATACCATTTAGGTAAACGTCTCCTAGATGCCTGGTTTCATCTACAACGAGCCAATCTCCAAACAATTCTTTTTCATAGGGATTATAGTCACCAAAAAATGAATTTGGCAGTACAACCTTCCACACCTTACCTTCAACGTGCTGCCAAGTTTTGATTTGTTCAGAACCTTTTATAACTACCTTTTCACCTTCTGCTGCTCTGTAAGTGATTCTTCTTTTGTTACTTAAGCCTTTGCACCTTGGGTTAACCCATTCACGGTATACTCCCTCGTGAACTGTAACGATGTCTCCAGCTGTTGCAATGGAAGCTGCTTTATTTATTGTTAAGAATGGATCTTGTTTAGTACCTTTACCTTGATTAGACCCAGTTTTTGCTACATGATATTCCATATACATAATCCTCCTTATGAATTCGTTTTCTTTTATTATAAGAAATAGCAGTTGTTAGTTCTATTCAAAATGTAGTATACTTTAAGACAATATTTGTGTTTTTTTAGATAAACTACTGAAAATAAAGAGAGAGAATGGCAAAGATATATTGATAAATTAGAATTTGAAAAACAGAGTAAAGAGTAGGGAGTAGAGAGTAGAGTGAAGGATGATTTTTCTCTGCTATGCTTCGAAAAATCTAAAACTTAATGCGCGCAAAGCGCCTAAAATATAGTGCTCAGCGCGGCTGACACTATTAAGTTCTAAGATTTACCTGAGAGAAACGAAAGGTAAATCTACATTCATTCTACTCTTTACTCTCTACTCTGCTTCAAATTATAGTTTGGCGGGATAAACCTTGAATTTGCAATTTTTAAGTTCCATGTGGTTTATCTATATTAGGGGGTGTTGTGATGTTTTTTGAAAAGCATGGAATAGAAGAAGAACTATTTAGGTCTTTCCCATTAAAGAATTATGATTTTCCGCTTCATTTTCATAGGGCATATGAGCTTATATTTGTAAATGACGGCCAGCTTTGTGTATCTATAGATCAAAAAGAATATTTGCTTAAGAAAAACGATATTGCATTTATATTTAATAATCAGATGCATGAATTTAAGACTATTGATCATTCAGAGATTACAATTATACTTTTTTCACCGGAACTTGTTGGCGATTTTTTTATGAGGTTTAAGGATTTTATTCCAAATGATAATGTACTGCATTTTGATGGAAAAGTTGATGTTGAAAAATTGAATTCAATTTATAGTCAAAAAAGCTTTTTATATGCTGTTTGTGCTGAACTTGTAAATCACACATCGTTCGCTGCTATTAAGAAGTCTTCCCAAACAAAGACACTCTATAAAGTTTTGCTTTATGTAGAGAAAAATTATGCTGATAATTGTACACTTAAAACTGTTGCAAAGGGTTTACAGTATGATTATTATTATTTATCAAAACTTTTTACTAAACTCATGAACATGAATTTTACGGATTATTTAAATCACTATAGAATTTCACAGGCGTGCTATTTGCTTAAAAACACCAATAAATCTATTGATGAAGTTGCGATAAATTGCGGCTATGATAGTTTAAGAACCTTTCATCGTAATTTTAGGAAAATAAATAGCTGCTCGCCTAAGGAATACAGAAGGTTAGACTAGATAGATAATAATCAGTGGACAGTGGACAGTTGACAGTTAAGGGTGATTTACCTTTTGCTTCTCTCAGGTAAATCTTAGAACTTAGTAGGTTCATTATGAAGGATGAAAAACATATTAAAATGCTTAGAGAAGCCCCAATTCCAAGGCTTTTAGGCGCTAATGACAGGGAAGAGGCCAATCATGTAGCTTCAACTGCACTATATTCTAGCTTAGTAATTGCAGCTGCAGCTATTGCTATTATAATATTATTACTACACCCAATTTTATATGCACTTGGTGCAACAGATACTATTTATCCTTATGCTCGTACATATGCTGTAATTTATGTTATCAGTTCAATTTTTAATATTTTTAATGTGACAATGAATAATATTGCAACTAGTGAAGGAGCTTCAAAAATTTCAATGTTTGCTATGCTTATGGGTGCTGTCCTCAATGTGATTTTTGCACCTATATTTATTTACGTTTTTAACACTGGAATTGCTGGAGCTGCTATTGCTACTGCACTTGCACAAGGTATCACTTCATTTATGTATTTAATGTATATATTAAAAAAGAAAAGTGTATTTAGTTTTTCACCAAGAGCTGTTCGTATAGATGGAAGTATTTATAAAGAAATATTTAAAATTGGCATTCCTATGCTAGTGTTTCAGCTCACAACAAGCGTAGCTATGGGACTTACTAATACTGCTGCAAGAGAATATGGGGATGCTGCAATAGCTGCAATGGGAATTGTGACGCGTGTTACTTCTATGATTGCTTATGCTGTAGCAGGTTTTGGAAAGGGATTTCAGCCTATTGCTGGATATAACTACGGAGCAAAACAATATGATAGGGTGAAGGAAGCAACAAAGGTTGGAGTTATCTGGACTAGTTCCTTTTGTATCGTAGTATCAGTGCTTTTATTTGTATTTGCAACTCCTGTAGTTTCACTATTTACGTCTAATGATTTAAAAGTTATAAAAATTGGAGAATTTGCACTTCGAGTTAATGTTGTAATGTTTATTGGAATGGGAGTAGAAACAATATATGGTATGCTTTCCTTAGCACTTGGGAAAATTGCTGGTGGCTGGCTTCTTAGTATAGGCAGGCAAGGTGTTTTCTTTATTCCCTGCATTTTAATTTTACCTCATTTTGTTGGTTTAAATGGAGTTATTTTTTCTCAAGCAATTGCTGATTTTATTACTATAACAGGCATGATTGTTTTAGCAGTTAAGCTTAACAAGGATATAAGTTTAAAAGCTCTTAATTAAGGGTATGAGTACAAAAAAGTAGACAATGAGTTACTAAACCAATGTCTACTTTTTAAGTTTATGCTAAATCTGTTTTAACATTTTCTTCATTTTTCTTTTTTGATTTAAGTATCTTATAAATTATTCCAAGCATTATGAACCATACAGGTGTTACAAATAGGGCTACACGAGTTTCATTATTAAGTGCTAAGGTAACTATAACAAAAGCGAAAAATGCTAGGATTACGTAGTTAGCTACCGGATAAAATGGCATTTTGAACTTGTTTTTGAGGGCAAGCTCAGGATTAGTCTTACGATATTTTATATGGCAGATAACTATGATTGCCCAAATGAATATAAAGCAGAAGGTTGATATACTTGTAATAAGTACAAATACTCCTTCCGGCATAATATAGTTTAAAATAACCGAAATTAAAATGACAGTTGCAGAAAACAAGGCAGCATTAGAAGGTATTTTACGTGAAGTTAGCTTTTTCATTGACTCAGGTGCATTATTTTCTTTAGCAAGGGAATAAACCATACGGCTTGTGCTGAAGATACCACTGTTACAAGCGGATGCAGCTGATGTTAATACAACGAAATTTACAATACTTGCTGCTGCTGCAATTCCTACTGCGGCAAATACCTGTACAAATGGGCTTTTGTCTGGATTAATTGAATTCCATGGGTATATGCTCATAATAACAGTAAGTGCTCCAATATAGAAGATAATAATTCTAATTGGAATATTGTTTATTGCCTTTGGAATAACATATTCTGGATTTTCAGTTTCTCCAGCTGTTAGTCCTACTAATTCTATTCCTGTGAAAGCAAATACAACCATCTGAAAGGAAAGGATAAAGCCTTTTGCACCATTTGGAAATAAGCCTCCATGTTTCCACAGATTTGCAAAGCTAGAGTTACCGGCACTTGTAGAAAATCCTTTTATAATCATAATGGTACCAACTATAATTAGCGATAAAATTGCAACAACCTTAATCAAGGCAAACCAGAATTCCATTTCACCAAACAATTTTACTGCAGTAAGATTCATGATCAATAAAATTACAAGAACTACAAGGCTTGGAACCCATCTGGCTACATTAGGAAGCCAGTACTGCACATAGAGTCCTGTAGCAGTTACATCAGCCATAGCAAGTGAAATCCAGCAGAACCAGTAAGTCCATCCAGTAATAAAGGCTGCTCCGTTTCCTAGGTAATCCTGTACAAAGTCTACAAAGGAGTGGTAATTTAAATTGGAAACTAGCAATTCTCCCAGTGCACGCATAACCAAAAAACAAATTGTCCCAGTTATCATATAAGCAAATAAAATAGATGGGCCAGCTAGGTGAATAGATCTGCCTGAACCGAGGAATAAACCTGTACCAATTGCACCCCCGATTGCAAGTAATTGAACGTGTCGATTTTTTAGTCCTCTTGATAAATTTTCATTTTGTGATTTTGATTGATCCATTTTATTCCTCCATCTTAGTCAAAAGGCATGTATATAAAGAATGCCCTTTCCTATGTAAGTATTTTTGTTGGAGATACAAATGGGACAGATAAGATATAAATGAAGTAACTTATAATATGTTGTTTTGCAAGATATGTTACTCTTCCCCTGTCCTTTTACCTGAGAGTTTCGCTTTTACAGCTTTCTCCTTCGGTGCTCTTTAAGAGTCTCTCCAAGGGTTCATCCAATAACGGTCATCTCTAGTTATATAAGTTTAATTAGTAAATTGTTATTTGTTTTTATAAAATTTCAATGTTTCTGTGAATTTATGAGAAACAAATAGTAAATTTACTTTAAAAGTATATATAGATACCTGAAAGATTTACTTCTTCGGTGAATGGCTATAGCCATAGCTCTCCCGCTATCTTCATCTGAACTATTATTACATAGTAATACATAATTGATTGAGGTGCAATAAGGATCTTGTTCTTTATATCTTAATAAAATACCTTTTTAATTGAAAAAAGCTCATCATAATCAATGATAAATTGCAATATATAGTGTATAACAATTTATTTTTTGATACATTGTTAATTGAAGCATAATCGCAAGTGAAATATATGGCAAAGGATTAATGCTGTATTTTTTATATCATATTTATTGCTAAATTGGACAGCTTGGCTCTAAATTAAGTAATGCTCCAAATTTTTGAGAAGCTGTTATAAAACATATAAAGGCAATAAGCTCGGAAATTTCACTGTCATTAAACTCGGTTCTTAAGTTATTGAAACATTCATCATCAATAGGTTGATTTTTAGAAATAATATCTGCAATTTTAACAGCAATTAGAATTTTAGAATCAGCTATTTCGCTAGAAGGACTGCCTTTGGCCATACAATATTTACATCCATTGTTGAAAGCAAGAGTACGTCTCACTTCTTCTTTTAGCTTGGGTGCAAATGTGGTACTGCTAAAAAAGCATTCTTCTAAAGACGACCAGTTTTTTAAGATAAAATTATTGTGACCTAATAGCCTTTCAAAGGGTGAGTTCCCATTTTGTGAAAAAGTTATTTTTGCCATAATATCTCTCCTCTATAAATATATTTTTCTTACAATTAATATTATACAAGGTATAGTATTGGTTGTGTATTTTAAATGCTACATAATATAATAATAAATATGTCATTTAAAAGAATATTTTAGAGGAGTGCTTACAAATGAAATTAGATGAAATAGATTTGTTGATTTTAGAAGAGTTACAAAAGGATAGCAGATTATCTATAAGGGAATTATCTAAACATATAAAGCTTTCACCACCAGCAGTTACTGAAAGAGTAAGAAGAATGGAGGAAGATGGCATTATTGAAGGGTATACAATTAAAATAAATAAAAAGAGGCTTGGACTGTCCATTGATTGCATAATTAAGGTAACCATGAGAAATGGACAGTATGAAAAATTTAAAGATTTCATTAAGGAATATAAAAGAAGTGAATGGTGTTATAGGACTGCTGGTGATGGATGTTTTTTAGTTAAATTATCAGTTAAAACTTTAGACGAAATAGAAGAATTTATAAACAATGTATCTTCCTATGCAATGACAGAGACTATTATAGCATTTTCCAGCGTGACCGTAGATGATAGAATTAATAAGTTTTTTTAGCTTATATAATTTAAAATATCTTTATAATATTTTAAGGTTCGTTTAAGGTTGGAGGAATATAATTTGTATAGATGGACAAGCTAAAAGATTGAAATTACCAGCACCAGCTTTAAATTTTTTATTTTGTTTATCATATATAAAATTTGGGAGGAAATATATTATGCAGCAGCTTAAATATGACATTAAATGTGATACACTATTGCCGGAACAGGAATTTTATAAAGAATCCTATGTATTATTAGAGGGAGCAATTATTGAAGTGATTTCAAGATTGGATATTATTCGAAAATGTAGATTAGGAGAAAAACTTGAAGACCCAATTGAACACTGTAAAGCAAGAATTAAGTCAGCTAAAAGTATGAAAGAGAAGCTAGAGAGAAAAAAACTTCCTGTCACTGTAAATAGTGCTTTAAGTGAAATTCATGATGCAGCTGGAATACGTGTTATTTGCAGGTTTTTAGAGGATATTTATTGGATTGTAAATATGCTAAGAAATCAGAAGGATATTAAAATTATTAATGAAAAAGATTATATTAAAAATCCCAAACCAAGTGGTTATCGAAGCTATCATATGATTTTGAAGGTGCCAATACATTTAGAAAATCGAGTTGAAATGGTGTACTGTGAACTTCAAATACGCACTATTGCAATGGATTGCTGGGCAAGCTTGGAGCATCAATTAAAATATAAGAAAAGTATTCAAAGTGAAAAGATGATTGTTGAGGAGTTAAAGAGATGTGCAGACGAAATTGCTTCAACGGATTTGAATTTACAGACCATTCGAGATATGATAACACAAATAAAAGATAGAGATGGAGAAGATAAAGATGAGACTTTTACTGGCTGAAGACGAAAAAGAACTGTCAAATGCCTTAGTTGCTATTTTAAAACATAATAATTATTCAGTGGATGCTGTTTATGACGGAGCAGCGGCAATTGACTTTGCGTTTTCTGAGAACTATGATGCACTTATTTTAGACATTATGATGCCAAAGCTTAGCGGACTTGAGGTACTGGAGCAGTTAAGAAAAAAGGGAATCTATACACCGGTTTTGATGCTTACTGCAAGGGCTGAAATTGAAGATAGAATTGTTGGGCTTGATAAGGGAGCAGATGATTACTTAAGTAAACCCTTTGCTATGGGAGAACTTCTTGCTAGAATACGAGCTATGACAAGGCGAAAATCTGAATTTACACCCAATATAATAGAAGTGGGTAATATCAGCCTTAATAAAGAAAACTATGAATTGTCAAATGAAAAATCTTCACTAAGGCTTGGAAATAAGGAGTTTCAGATGCTTGAAATGCTAATGAATAACCCAAAACGGTTGATTTCTGCAGAACAGTTTATGGAACGAATTTGGGGATATGATTCAGAAGCCGAGACGAATGTTGTATGGGTGTACATATCTTATTTGCGTAAAAAGCTTGAAGCCTTAGAGGCTAATGTGAAAATTAAGGCAGTGAGAGGAGCAGGCTACAAGCTAGAAGTAGAGTAGTACGAGTAAGGAGGATAAAACAAATGATTAAAAAATTGCAAAGAAGATTTATTATGATTACAATGGGGTCGCTGGCTTTGGTTGTGTTTATTCTCCTTGGTTCCATTAATATGGTTAATTATTATGAGATGGATCGCAAAGCCAATGGTGCCATTAAAATTCTTTCGGAAAATCAGGGAGAGTTCCCCAAATACAAAAAGGGAACAGCTGTACTTAATGAGCAAAAATTTGGTTTTGAGATAAATCCAGAAACTCAGTTTCAAACACGATATTTTATAGTAAAGGTTAATAAAGATGGCAGCATTAAAGAAATGGATACACAGCATGTTGCGGCGGTTACTTCAGAGGATGCATTGGTCTATGCAAATAAAATACTCATGAGCGGCAAAAAAAGTGGACATGAAGATATTTATAAGTATGCTGTAGTAGATGAACCATATGGTTCAATGTTTATATTCATAGATTATAGAATGCAGAATCAGGAAATAACTTCATTTTTACTTATTTCTTGCACCGTTGCATTAGTTACTCTTCTGCTTGTATTTATCCTTGTATCAATTTTTTCTAAGAAAGCAATTAATCCAATAATTGAAAGCATGGAAAAGCAAAAGCAGTTTATTACAGACGCAGGACATGAGATAAAGACACCACTTGCAATTATATCGGCTAATGCAGATGTGCTTGAGATGACTTCTGGCAAAAATGAATGGATTACAAGCATTCGAAACCAAACGAACCGTCTTGATAAGCTTGTGAAGAATCTTTTAATGCTTTCTAAAATGAACGAGGGTGATATAAAACTGGTATTTTCTGATTTTGATTTAAGCAATGCAGTTTTCGAGGCAGCATTTCCCTTCGAGGTTATTGCAGAAAAACAAAATAAAAAGTTAATAATGGACATTCAGCCGGGGCTCAAGCTTTATGGAGATGAGGGAAGTATACGTCAGCTTGTTTCTACCCTTGTTGACAATGCCACAAAATACTCTAATGCGGAAAAAAGCATCAAAATTTCTTTATCTGCTGTAAAAAAAGGAGCAAAGCTGGAAGTATATAATACGGCGGATAATATAGATAAATATAATATAGATAAATTATTTGATAGATTCTACAGGTCTGATGCTTCAAGGTCTAGAGAAACCGGAGGCTATGGAATTGGACTTTCAATTGCAAAATCTATAGTAGATAATCACCATGGAAGAATTTCTGCAGTAAGTGAGGATGGAAAGTCTATTTGTTTTACTGTTTTAATCTAAGGGGTTGTGGTACTAAAGATGTTAAATTACAGTTTAATAATTTTTTAGTGCTACAGTCTCTTTAATAATGGAAATATTTAAAAGTATATAAAAGCAGTACTCTTTGATAGAATATATGTAAAGGTTTTAAAAACAGCGCATGTCATTCTAAATAGGAGGAAAGATAAAAATGCTTAGAAAACACAGAATGCATATACTTATTGCGGTATTGCTGATTTTTATTTTTGCAGCTGTCATAAAGCTTGCCAATTTTAAAACTGTTCAAAATACTGAGGTGAATATAAAACAGCCCAGAATAGCATTGATTGCCCATGTTAAGGATAATCCCTACTGGCAGATAGTAAAAAAGGGCGCTGAAAAAGCAGCTAAGGAAAGAGGATGTATATTAGAATATTATGGTTCAAGCACGGCAAATGCAGATGAAGATTTAAACCTTATTAACATGAATATTGCTGCAAAGGTTAACGGAATAATAACTTATGTTCAAGAGGAACAAAAATATTCATCTATTATAGATAAAGGGATTGAAAAGGGCATTCCTGTAATTACTATAGATACAGATGCAAGGCAAAGTAAGCGAATTGCATATGTTGGAACGGATAATGTGGAAGCAGGAAAAAAAGCTGGAGAGGTTTTATGGGAAAAAGCAAGTGAAGATCCTAAAATTGGTGTCATAATGGCCGGTTTTGATACAACAAATCAGGTTCAAAGGTTAAATGGTTTTAAAAATTATTTAAGTACTAAGCCTGGAGTAGACATAGTTTCTGTGGAATCTTCAAATTCCAATGAGCTTAATGCAAAGCTTGCCGCAGAGAAAATTATAAGGGAGCATCCTGAAGTGAATTTTTTATACTGCGTAAGTGCTGTTGATGGAATAGGTGCTGCTAAATCAGTTGTGGAAAATAACTTGCAGAACAAAATTACAATAATATGCTTTGATGATTTGCCTGAAACTTTAGCCTTTATAAGAAGCAGTATTATATATGCTTCAATTGTACAAAGACCCTATGATATGGGATATGAAAGCATAAATATGATTATGGATAAAATTAGTGGGAAGGCTTTAAAGAGCATTAATATCACGAAGTCCATAGTTGTTACTCAAAGCAATGTAGATTCCTACAATAAAAATAAGAAGGAGTAAAGGCTATGAATCGTAAAAGTTTAAAGTTTAAGCTGCTCACCTTTATTGCATTTATTGTAGTGCTTATGACATCAATAAATCTTTATTCTATATTCAATACAAAATCCTTTGAAGTTAAGTACAGTGATATGCTTGGACGGCTTATGAAGATTGATGGCATAAATCAGGATATGAATTTATCTGTACTGTATTTTGATAAGTATTTTACAACTAATTCTCCATCTGATTGGGAGGATTATATTAAATATGGAGAAAGTGCCATGAATAAGGTTAAAAGCCTACAAGAGGTCTTGGATAATGATAACGGTGTGATTTTACTGGATATAAAGGGAGTTATACAAAGCTACAGGGAATCCGGAGATAGAACACTTAAAAAGTATACTTCAAATAATAAAGCTGATGTGTTTTACCCGGATTTCCAAGAAACAAAGAAAATGGCAGGCTTTTGTGATGATTATGTTAAAAGACTTCAAGCAAACTATTTAAAGTATAATAATCAGCAGTATAAGCTTTTAGAGAATGCAACTAGAAAAAATAGCAATATAATAATTATGCTTTTACTCTTTATTATTATATGGTGTATAGGTTTTGCAATCGTTTTTTCCAATACAATTACTGTACCCTTAGAAAAGCTTATGCTTCATTCTCAAAAGGTATCGAAGGGAAAATTTGAAGCTGTTAAAATAGATTATTCTATCTATGAAATAGAGGTTTTAGCAGAAGGTTTTAATAAAATGGTTAAAGCCATAGATAATCTCATAAAAAAGATAAAGGAAAAAGCAAATGTTGAGAAACAGCTTAGAGACCAGGAAATGAAAAACCTACTCGTAGAAAATATGTTAAAGGAAACTAGGCTTAAGGTGCTTCAATCACAAATAAATCCTCATTTTTTGTTTAATACACTTAATACTATAGTTCAAACTGCTGTTATTGAAGATGCTGAAGAAACAGAAAAGCTTATTGTGTATGTAGCGGATATACTTAGATACAGCTTAAGTGCTCTTGAGGCTCAGTCTACTATTGGTCAAGAGGTTGAAATAATTAAGAAATATGCGCATATTCAAGAAACTAGATTTAGAGATAGAATAAAGTTTAATGTAGAGGTAGACGACAAGCTTAAAAAGCTCCCTCTTCCAGGTATGACACTTCAGCCCCTTGTAGAAAACGCATTTATACATGGCATAGAAGGAAGAGAAGAAGGCGGAATAATTAGTCTTAGAATATATAAAAGGGATAATCAATGTATAATTGAAATTGAGGATAATGGGGTTGGTATTTCAGAGGAAAAGATAAAGAAGCTGCTAGCTTGTGAGGAACAGTCAAGTAATTGTCACCATACCTCTGGAATTGGACTTTCTAATGTAATTAAGAGATTAAGGGTACTATATAATTTTGATGATGTTTTTAGTATTGAAAGTAAAATAGGGCAGGGTACAAAAATGTTTATAAGAATTCCTTTTAGCACAAAATACTAAGGACAAATTGAAACAATATGGAGGAATAAAATGTTTAACTTACTTATTGCAGATGATGAGGAATTAGAAAGAAAGGCAGTTAAAAAGGTAATAGCCAATACTTTTACAGAGGTATTTAATATATATGAAGCTAAAAATGGAAGGGAAGCCATAGAAATAGGGTTTAATGTTAAGCCGGATATTGTTATTGCAGATATAAAAATGCCAGGTATAAATGGACTTGAAGCAATAAAGGAGCTAAAAAAGAGTTTAAATAACACGTATTTTATTATACTTACAGCTTATGATTATTTTGCTTATGCAAAGGAAGCTATAGTAAATGAGGTAAAGGATTATATACTTAAACCCTTTAAAAAGGATGAACTTATTAAAAGAATTAATAAGGCTTTGGATATATTAGAAGAACAAAAAAGAAATAGGACCGTGGAATTTGATCTTAAAGAAAAAATCTATGCAATGCTGCCTATGCTGGAAAATGAACTTGTTTATGCAATTATATCGGATAATTTGAAGGCTATTGATTATAAAGCATATCTCAATTATTTAAATCTTAAATTCGAAGCTGGATACTGTATGGTAGTAAGAATTAATGATGAAATAACTAATGAAGTGAAAAGCAAGGTTAAAAGCTGCCTGGAGGAGTTTATAAAGCCTCATTACGATGCCATCATAAGCAGCATGTTTACAAAGAATATTGTTATGTTTGTTCAGTGCAGTGAAAACTCAGACGAATATACTATAAAGCTAGAGTCTGTATCTCTCGCTGGCAAAATGGCAGAGGCTATAAGAAAAAAAATAGGGATTAATATAAGCATTGGTATAGGAAGAAATTATAACAGCATAGAAAGGCTTTCTAAATCTTACAGTGAAGCTCTTAGCTCAAGCGTCAGCGGTATTAATCACTATGAAGATTTTAATGATTCAAATAAAGAGGAGCAAAAAAGTAAACTGGCGGAGCAGGATTTTACTGCAGCTGACAGAAGAATAAATAGTGAGCATGGGGAATTATTAGAAAAAGCTAAAGAATTTATTAAGGAGAACTATAACAAAGACATTACTTTAGAAGAAACTGCTCATCACGTTGGAGTAAGTTCATTTTATTTTAGTAAAATATTTAAAGCTTCAGTAGGCAAAAATTATATGGATTATCTTACGGATTTAAGAATTGAAAAAGCTAAAGATATGATGGAAAGTGGTTTTGGAAGTATAAAAGAAATCTGCTATGAAGTAGGGTATAATGATCCAAACTATTTTAGCAGAGTATTTAAAAAGATTGAGGGGGTAACACCTTCCGAGTATAAATTAAGAACATAGAGCCAGTGCAAAAAAGTGCTACATAGCAACAAAATGCTATATAGCACTTTTTTTATATGAAAGAAAGACATATAAGTAAAGGTTTACAACAATTTAATGTAGGGTAATATGACAACGTTTACGGTATTATAGTATCAGATCAAGGGAAAACAATAAAAAACTAAAGGAGAGATTTTTTATGAAAAAGTTTCTTATAGCTTTATTAACAGCTTCTATGATAGGAGGATTTGCTGGTTGTTCAAGTACATCTAGCAGTTCAAGCACAACAAGTAAAAAAGCAAGTGATTCTAAAATTGGTGTAGCTATGCCAACTAAATCACTTCAAAGATGGAATCAAGATGGAACAAATATGAAATCTCAGCTTGAAGCTAAAGGATATAAAGTTGATCTTCAATATGCTGAGAATGATGTTAATACTCAAGTATCACAAATTGAAAATATGATAACTTCAGGAGATAAGGTAATTGTTATTGCACCTATCGATGGCTCAGCACTTACAGACGTTTTATCAAAGGCATCTGATGAAGGAGTAAAGGTTGTATCTTATGACCGTTTAATAATGAATACACCTAATGTTGACTACTATGCAACCTTTGATAATTTTAAAGTAGGAGTTATCCAAGGTCAGTTTATTGAAAATAAGTTAGGCTTAAAGGATGGCAAAGGACCTTTCAATATGGAAGTCTTCGGTGGATCCCCTGATGACAATAATGCAAAAGTATTCTACCAAGGTGAAATGAGTGTCCTAAAGAAATATATCGACAATGGAAAATTAGTAGTTAAAAGTGGACAAGTTGATTTTGATAAAGTTGCAATTTCAGGCTGGAAATCAGAAACTGCACAAGCAAGAATGGATAACATTATAACTTCAAAATATGCAAGTGGTGCTAAATTGGACGTTGTTCTTTCACCAAATGACAGCTTAGCTATTGGTGTAGTTGCTTCCTTAAAGAATGCAGGCTATGGTACTTCAAGCAAACCATTCCCTATTTTAACTGGACAAGATTGCGATAAGCCAAACGTAGTTGCACTTAAAAATGATCAACAATCAATGTCAGTATTTAAGGATACAAGAAATCTTGCAACTAATGTTGTAAAGATGGTTGATGCTATCGTTTCAGGTAAGAAAGCTCCTGTAAATGATACTAAGACTTATAATAATGGTTCAAAGGTTGTTCCATCTTTCTTATGTGATCCAATTAGCGTTGATAAGAGCAATTACAAACAAGTTCTTATCGATACAAAATACTACAGTGAGTCAGATATTAAATAGTTTAAAGAAGGACAGCTGCACTAGATAAGAATATTACAAAGATTTATTTAGAGTACAGTGAGGGTAATCCTGGATGATGTTTGGGGCATTACCTTCTACACTGTGCACTGTACTCTGTTTTTTTCTAGCAGCGCTAAATTTAGAAAAGTAAAGTAGTCCTTTTATAAATTATAGGTATCAATATTTAGAAAGGAGCATAGATATGGCTGATATAATTTTGGAAATGCAAAATATTACAAAGCTTTTTCCCGGAGTAAAAGCCCTTGACAATGTAAATTTAAAGGTCAATAGAGGCGAAATTCATGCCTTATGTGGTGAAAATGGAGCCGGTAAATCCACACTGATGAATGTATTAAGTGGAGTATATCCTTTTGGCAGCTACACCGGAAATATAATATTTAACAGTAAAGAATGTAAGTTTAAAAAAATAAAAGATAGTGAAGAAGAGGGCATAGTTATAATTCATCAAGAATTGGCTTTGGTTCCCTACCTTTCAATAGCAGAAAATATGTTTCTTGGTAATGAAAGAGCAAAGTCTTCCTTTATTAACTGGAATGAAACCTATATGAAGGCTAAGCAGTATTTACAAAAGGTTGGTTTAAATGATGATCCTAACACTTTAATAAAAGATATAGGTGTTGGTAAGCAGCAGCTTGTTGAAATAGCTAAGGCACTTGCGAAGGACGTTAAACTACTTATATTAGACGAGCCTACAGCAGCTCTAAATGAAGAGGATTCTGATAACTTACTAGAGCTTATGTTGGAGCTTAAAAAAGATGGCATAACTTCAATTTTAATTACTCACAAGCTTAATGAAGTTGAAAAGGTTTCCGATCAAATAACAGTAATACGTGATGGTACTACTATAGAAACTCTCACAAAGGGAGTCCACGACATGACTGAGGATAGAATTATAAAAGGAATGGTTGGTCGTGATCTTACAAATCGTTATCCAAAGAGAAATCCTAAGATAGGAGAAGTTGCGTTTGAGATTAAGGATTGGAATGTTTTTCATCCAGTAAATGAGGGGCAAAAGGTTGTAAAGGATGTAAACTTTAAGGTTAGAAAAGGAGAAATTGTTGGATTTTCAGGACTTATGGGTGCAGGAAGAACAGAACTTGCTATGAGCATATTTGGAAGATCTTATGGTAAGCACATAACTGGTACTATCGTAAAAGATGGCAAAGAGATTGTTCTTAAAAATGTAAAGCAGGCAATAAATAATGGACTTGCGTATGTTACAGAGGATCGTAAGCAAGCCGGACTTAATCTTATAGATAATATTAAAAGAAACATTACATTAGCTAATCTAGATAAAATAAGTAGTTATGGTATTAATGATGAAAATAAGGAAATTCGTATTGCAGAAGAGTATCGTGAAAAATTAAACATTAAGAGCTCAAGTATTTTGCAGAAAACTGTTAATCTATCTGGAGGTAATCAGCAGAAGGTAGTTTTAAGTAAATGGATATTTACAGAGCCAGATGTATTGATACTAGATGAGCCTACTAGAGGTATAGATGTAGGTGCTAAATATGAAATTTATACAATTATAAATAAATTGGCAGAGGAAGGTAAATCAGTTATTGTAATATCATCAGAGCTTCCTGAAATTCTTGGCTTATGCGATAGAGTGTATGTAATGAATGAAGGAAGAATTGTTGGAGAACTTGATCGTAAGGATGCGTCACAGGAAAGCATTATGAAATGCATTGTGAAAAATGGTAAGGGGGTATAGAAAGTGGATAAAATAAAGGGAATATTTAAAAATAATTTAAGACAATATGCGATGTTACTTGCTTTAGTTGTTATTATGGCACTATTTCAGTATTTAACTCATGGGATACTTTTAAAACCGCAGAATGTTACTAATCTTATTCTTCAGAACAGTTATGTTATTATTCTGGCAATTGGTATGGTTTTGTGTATACTTACAGGAGGTAATATTGACCTTTCTGTTGGTTCTGTAGTTGCTATAGTTGGTGCAATAACAGGAACTCTTATAGTAACAATGAAGGTAAGTATACCAGTAGCTATAATTATAGGTATATTCGTAGGAGTATTAATAGGTGTATGGCAGGGCTTTTGGATAGCTTATGTGAGAATACCAGCTTTCATAGTAACACTTGCAGGTATGCTTCTATTTAGAGGATTAACATTAATAGTGCTTCAAGGTAAAACCATATCACCTTTCCCAAAAGCATTTTTGCAGATAAGCGGTGGCTTTGTACCAGACTTTTTGGGGAAAAATCCAAACTTTAATGCTACAACAATTTTAGTTTCAGTAATAATTTCTGTCGTATATTTAATGCTTGAAATCAAAAAAAGAGTTAGCAAGAAAAAATATGGCTTTGATGTACTTCCAGTTCCGTTTTTTATAGCTCAGCTTGCAGTTATATTAGCAGTATTAAATTTATTCGCATTCTGGCTTGCAACTTATAAAGGAATACCAGTAATTCTCGTTATACTTGCAGTATTAATAGTTGTATATTCCTTTATAACAACTAAGACTACTTTTGGAAGACATATATATGCAATTGGAGGTAATGAGAAGGCTGCAAAACTTTCTGGTGTAAATACAAACAAAGTTTTATTCTTAACTTATGTAAACATGGGAGTTCTTTCTGCAATAACTGGTATTGTTTTTACAGCACGTTTAATGGCAGCTACACCAACTGCAGGTAATAACTTTGAACTTGATGCTATCGCTGCCTGCTTTATAGGAGGAGCTTCAGCTACAGGTGGAGTTGGAACAGTTATAGGAGCAATAATTGGTGCCCTTGTTATGGGTGTATTAAATAATGGTATGTCAATTCTTGGAGTAGGTAGTGACTGGCAGATGGCAATTAAGGGATCTGTTCTACTAGCAGCAGTTGCTTTTGATATAATATCAAAAAACAAATCAAAGTAATAATGCTTCATGGTATTAAAAGAGTCCTATAAATCTAAGATAAAAAAATCGTAAAATATAAAGATATTTTACGATTTTTTTTATCAAGATTTATAGGATTTTTTTAAACTGCTCCTTCAGCATTGTTACTTTGCCTTACATGGGCTTATGCTAAAACTCCAATATATGCATATTCATTTACTATTGTTATTACTTATAGATAAACCGCTTCAACTATTTAAATTCATGTGCACCATAATGCCCAGAAGACGGCATTTTGGTACAAATAAATTTCAAGTTTCAGAGTGGTTTATCTTTAATAGATAGACAACTTGAAAGTTTGAAATGGCTAACACTAAGTTTATTCTTAAAAACTAATATTTTACTTAGAGTACAGAGTACAGTGAAGGATGATTTTTCTCCGTTAACGCTACGAAAAATCTAAAACTTAATGCTGGCGCATAGCTTAAAATATAATATTTAGCGCAGCTAATACTAATGATTTCTAAGATTTATCTGAGAGAAGCGAAAGGTAAATCCACATTCACTCTACTCTCTACTCCTTACTCTCTACTCTTCTTCAATTTACAGTTTATAGGGATAAACTTGGTATTGTGAATTTAAATCTTCCAAGTTGTCTATCTATAGCAGCCTTTATAAATTGTGATTTAACATCTTAATGGGACAGTTTTATTCTTATTGTTAAAAACTGTTCATAATGTTTCATTGTTTCTGCATATGTATTAAAATAAAATTAAAAGCTATTATTTTAATATATTTCGTAGAAAGTGAGCAGGTTCATGGAAAGGATAAGTAATCTTTTAAGTAGTTTTCTTTATATTGAAACCTTCAGCATCCTTGTCGTTGCTTTTTGTTCCTGGAGAAGAAGAAAGGCTTTGGGTGCATTACCGCTTTTTTTTCTTTGCCTATGTTCGGCAGTGTATGCATTTGGTTATGGCATGGAAATAACCTCTACATCACTTAGAGATGTGAATCTTTGGGGTAAAATTGAGTATTTAGGCTTGGCCTTTATTCCATCACTTTGGATTATACAAGCTCATTCCCTGGCAGCTAAAGATAAAAAAATTAGTAGGACATGCATATCGATTCTTTTTATAATTCCTATACTTACAGTTATATTTAGGTATACAAATGATTACTTTCATTTAATGTATAGGAACGAAACCTTAATTAATAACGGCTACTTTTATGTTTTATCGTACCAAAAGTGTTTTTGGTATTACCTTTACTATATTTTTTTCTATGTTTGTATGATAATTTCAATTGCAATGTATTATAAAGCCTTTTCAAAAGCAGTAGGGCTTGAACGTCATCAGCTTAAAATAATGGTCTGTGCATCAATAAGTGTTTTATTTTTTGAAGGGTTTGATCAATTTCAAATTGTGCCGCTTAAAATGGACTATGGTGCATTTATAATGTTTTTTGTTTATGTAGTGTTTGCATATGCTGTTTACCCTTTTGATATGATGCATATTATTCCTATGTCTAGAGAAATAATATTTGATTGGGTTTATGATGGTGTACTTGTCGTAGATACTGATTTTAATCTTAAGGATTTTAATTATGCTGCAAAAGAAGTGTTTAAAGCCTTAGACAGAAGCATTATTGGTACAAAAATAGAATCTTGTACAAGGGAAGCTCCTGAGTTTGGAAAGTCACTAAAAATGTGGTGCAGAAGTAAAAAAGAATACTCACAGGAGAATTTACCAGAAAGTTTTAAGGAGGATGTATTTGAATTTAGTATTGTCTCTGTGGATAATATAAGTTATTTTAAAGCAAGACCCAAAGCTTTATATTATAAAGGCTATAAAATAGGAAGTACCATACTAATTTCTAATGTAACCAAGGAAAAAAATATTATATTTGAGCTGGAGAAAATGGCTAAGTTTGATCAGCTTACAGGAATACTAAATAGAAGATGCTTTATAGAACTTGTGGGTAACAAGCTTACTGAATTAGAAAAACAAGATGATAAAGGGATATTATTTATGTTTGACATTGATTACTTTAAACAAGTTAACGATACTTATGGACATCAGGCAGGAGATTATATTTTAAAGGAAATAGCATACATATCTAAAAGTAAAATTAGGGATAAGGATTTTATAGGAAGATATGGTGGTGAAGAGTTCATAGCTTTTCTACCAAAGCTGACGCTTAAGGAGGCTGTGTCATTAATTGAAAGCATTAGAGCTGCCTTTGAAAATTACAATTTTATTTATGAAGATATACCTATTAAGGTTACTGCTAGCTTTGGTGTTTCGGAATATTGTAAAAAGGAATCTGGTGAATATTTTTCATATAACGAAATAGTTAAGAATGCTGACATTGCCCTATACAAAGCAAAGGAAAGTGGAAGAAATAGGGTTAGCGTAAGTTAATTAAGGGGTTGCAATATTAAAGATAAACCATACTGAAACTTGAAATTTATTTTGGAACATGTTAGTTATGTGAACATATATCAGTTGACAATTGACAATTGTCAACTGATTAAAGCGTCCCCAATATTACTTATAGAGTTTTAACATTAGCTATTTTAAGCTTTTAGCCTTTTTATTTATAATTGTTACCTGCTTAATTTGTTTAGATAGGGTAGCAATTATATTTTTTATGTACTAAAAATTGAGGCTTATACTAATTTAGCAATCTCAGTAATATTAGAAGTGCAGGAACTTAGTTCTTCAGCAGAAGCTGAGATTTGTTCTGTGGCTGAGGCCTGAGTATTTGATATATCTGTGGTCTCATTGACTTTTTCATTTAGTTTAGCTGCAATATCATTTATAGTTCCTAAAATATTCTTGATGTTGCTTACAGCTTCATTGCTAGATTGTGACATTTTTTGAATTTCATTAGCTACAACTGAGAAACCTTTTCCAGCTTCACCTGCTCTTGCTGATTCAATAGCAGCATTAAGTCCCAAAAGTTTAGTATTTTTTGAAATTCGGTTAATAAAGTCTAATATTTCTTTAGTCTCACCTATGCTGTTCATTATTTTATTTGTATAATCTTGAACTTCTAGAACTTTGTTTAAAAGCAATTGGGCAGATGACGCAATTTCCTGTGAAGTGGCACTTAATTCTTCGGATGAAGCTTGAATTGTTTCACTAACCTGTGATAAGATACTTTGATTTTTTAAGTTTACAGCTACATTTAATGTGCCAATTACCTTGTTGTTTTTATTTTTTATTGGTATTACTGATGCTTTGAAAGGAACTCCATAAGTTTCTTTAGGCATTAAGCCACTTTCTATATTTCCAGATTGCAGAGCCTTTGTAATAAGTCCTCCATATGGAATTGCTTTACCTTCAAGCTCACCACAATTTAATTCTTTACCGTTATAGTAACATAAAAATTTTTCTTTATCTGTTACACCTATAGCAGTATCTAAAGGGAAAGATTCCTGGAACATAGGGCAGGCTTTATCTAAAAAGTACAGTAGTAAAGAATCCTCATTCTCATTAAAATAAGGATCTGAAAGAAATTTCTCATAAGTTTGTGTCATCATATATCCTCCTATACATAAAAAGTGAAAATTAAAATAAAAAATGTAATTAAACTAAATAATTGAATATGAGTAAATTATAGTACAATAGGAAATATTAATCAAATAAGTTGTGCTTAAAATTGGATAGATATAAATAAATTATTAAAATAAAACCGAAAAAAGTAATTAAAAAGCTAGTATTGAGTAAGAAAATGTTGTTATATTATATTTTATAAATGCAAATATGTAAAATCTTGATATAAAATTGCTTTAAGAGTATAATTTATGACATAAAATAAAAAATAAAATAAAATTTTGTATAAAGGAGTGGAAATATGATATATAGAGATCTTAGAGAATTTATAAAGGTACTACAAAACGAAGAACAGTTAATAGAAATTGAAGATGAAGTTATGCCAGAACCAGATTTGGCAGCAATAGGGAAGTCAGCTGCAGATATAGATAATGGACCTGCTGTTTTGGTGAAAAATATTAAAGGTTATAATAATAGTGTGCTATTAAATGTACATGGTTCATGGCAAAACCACGCGCTTATGCTTGGGCTTCCTAAAAATACTCCCGTTAAAGAACAGTTTTTTGAATTAGATAAAAGATGGTCAAACTATCCTGTAAAACCAGTTTGGGTTAATGATGCTCCTGTTAAAGAAGTTAAGATAACAGAGAATATCAATCTCTTTGATATACTTCCACTATTTAGAGTTAATAAATATGATGGTGGTTTTTACTTATCAAAAGCTCTTACGGTTACAAGAGATCCTGAAGATCCAGATGATTTTGGAAAGCAGAACGTTGGTACATATAGAATACAGGTAAAGGGAAAAGATTTACTTGGGATTCAGCCGCTCCAATTTCATGATATAGCAGTTCACTTAAGAAAAGCGGAAGAAAGAAATGAAAAGCTTCCAGTAGCAATATGCATAGGAAATGAACCGGTACTTAATCTTATGGCAAGTACACCTATAGAATATGCTCAGTCAGAATATGAATTTGCTGGAGCATTAAAAGGACAACCTATAGAACTTACAAAGAGTGAAAATGGAAATTTAGATATTCCAGCTAGAAGTGAAATTGTATTAGAGGGATATATTATTCCTAGAGCTAGAAAAATAGAAGGACCTTTTGGTGAGTTCCCGGGAAGTTATTCTGGAGCTAGGCTTCAACCAGAAATAAAAATAACAGCAGTAACTTATAGAAAAAATCCTATATTTGAAAATTTATATATAGGAATGCCATGGACAGAAGTTGATTATTTAGTTGGATTAAATACAAGCTTGCCTCTTTATAGGCAGTTAAAAAGAGATTTCCCTGAGGTTGCAGCGGTTAATGCAATGTACACTCATGGAATTGGCGTTATAATTTCTACTAAGTGCAGATTTGGAGGATATGGAAAGTCAGTAGCTATGAGACTTTTATCAACTCCACATGGAATGCCATATTCTAAAATAATTATTGTAGTTGATGAAACAGTAGATCCATTTAATCTTCCACAGGTTATGTGGGCACTTACTACAAGGGTAAGACCAGATAAAGATGTAGTCCTTATCCCAAATGCGCCAGGTATGCCGCTTGATCCTTCATCAGAGCCTGCTGGAATGCATACAAAACTTATTATTGATGCTACTACACCTGTTGCTCCAGATGTGGCTAGGAAGGTAAATCCATTAGATCCGCCAGAAAAGAGCAATCACTGGTATAACTACATGGAAAATTTAAGGAGGAATAAATAAATGATTTGTCCAAGATGTGATTCTGAAAAAGTAGAATTGTTAACAAAAGCACCTAAAGATGATGCATGGGAAGTATATATATGCAATGAGTGTAACTTTTCATGGAGATCTACAGAAAGTGAAGATATTATAAATCCAGAAAAATATGATAAAAGATTTAAAATAAATCGTAAGGATATAAATTCTCTTCCAGTAATGCCACCAATTCCAGATATCCTTAAAGATAAGGAATAGCAAATGATAACAATAGATAGACAGGTAGAAAGGATAAAGCTTAGACTACAGGCTGTTGCAATGGGACAAGATTTGTGTGTAATCATAACTGGTGGAAAAGAGCATATTGGCTCAATAACTTTTAGTTACGATAAAGAAGCTGAGACGATTGGCTTTGGAACACATAAAGAAAAGTTTGTTACAGAAGCTGTTGGAGAGGTGTTAAATAAAAAGTACTCTGGCAATTTTGTAATATGCTGCGGTATACATTTTGACAATATAACTAAAGAGGAGATAGAGTGTGTTAAGGATTTAGCACTTAAAATTACAGAAGAATTGTGTTTAAAGTTAAAATGTAGCTAAAACTTTCCAACCACCAAAGTGATTATAAGTCAGTATTTTGGTACAAATAATTTGAAGTTTCAGATGGGCTATCTTTAATAAATGCAGCAAGGAGTATAATATGAGAATTATAGTTGGAATTACAGGAGCCACAGGGACGATTTATGGAGTAAGGTTACTTGAAATATTAAAGAACATTGAAGATATAAGTGTATATCTTGTTATGAGCGAATGGGCAAAACAGAATTTAGAAATAGAAACAGAATATACCTTGGATTATGTAAAAGGATTAGCAGATTTTAATTGTGAATACAGGGATTTAGCATCAGGTATTTCTAGTGGATCTTTTATAACTGAGGGAATGGTGATTTTGCCCTGCAGCATGAAAACACTGGGCTCTATAGCAAATGGATTTGATGATAATCTTATTTCAAGAGCAGCCAGTGTTATGATTAAGGAAAGTAGAAAATTAGTTTTATGTCCAAGAGAGACTCCATTAAGTTCAATACATTTAGAAAATATGCTTAAATTGTCTAGGATAGGTGTTAAGCTGGTGCCACCAATGCCGGCATTTTATAATAACCCTAAGACTATAGATGATATAATAAACCATCACATAATGAAAGTACTTGATCAATTTGGAATTTCTATAGATAAGGCTAAAAGATGGAAAAGTTAATAAACTAAGTAGTGTTACAATAGGCCAATTTCTGCATATGGAATTGGCCTATTTTTTTAATATATTAGCTAAGAATAAAAAATAATGTCCGAAAATAAAAAAAATTTAAAAAAGGAGGAATTTTGAGAAATAAGAAGAATATAGTATTAAATAAATTATAAAAAGTTGCAAATTAAGGATATTAAATTTGTAAAATATTATGTCAAATTATGTTCTTAAATTACGGTACTGAATAAGAAGTGAAATTTTAACAAATAAAAGGGGGCAACTATATATGATTAAGTATAATGAATTAGAATCTATAAAGACATTTTGTGATATCATTGCTGATATGATTCCAGAAGGCATAATGTTTTTAAATATTAAAGAAAGGGAAGTAGTGTGGAAAAAGGCAACAAAAAAATTTGATATGGACATTTTTTATGTTGGCAGTAAAATTCCTAATGATAGTATAGCTTGCCATGCCATGAGTGAAGATAAAATTGTTACAGAAAAAATTCCGCGTTCTTTATATGGAAGGAGGCTTATAACTATTGCAATCCCTGTGGGAAATGAATCCGGAAAGATAAATGGATGCTTTTCAGCAGTATTTCCAAAACTTCATCCTGTTGCAGCAGCTTTTGAAGATTTTGCACCTATTCTTGCAGATATGTTTCATGAAGGAGCGTTTATCTACATGACTGATCTTGAGAAGGTTGCATATAGACAGCCTTCTGAAAAATTTGATATGCCTTCAATAAGCATTGGATATGAGATTAAAGATACAGATATAGCTTTCAAGGCGATAAAATCAAAGCAGCCTCAGTTCATAGAAATTGATGCAAGTAAGTACGGTGAACCAGTTTTAGTAGTAAACCATCCTCTTTATGATGAAGATAATGGAACGGAAGTTGTTGCAACACTTGGATTCATAACACCAAAAAAAGTAGCTTTTCAGCTTAGAGAAATTTCAGAAAACGTAGAAAATGGTCTTACAGATATATCAAAGGCAATCGAACAATTGGCAGTTTCTGCATCAGAAATACATACTAACGAACAGCAGCTTAATTCAAATATAGAAGAGATTATAACTCTTTCAGAGGAAATTAATGAGGTATCTACTTTTATAAAAAAAGTTGCAAATGAAACAAAAATGCTGGGACTTAATGCATCAATAGAAGCTGCAAGAGCAGGGGAGGCAGGTAAAGGGTTTAGTGTTGTGGCATCAGAAATTAGAAAGCTGTCAGAACAGTCAATAAGCACAGTTCCAAGAATTAAAAAGTTGACAGATGATATTAAAATGAAAGTTACAGAAGTAAGTGAAAAAAGTAAAGACTCTTTAGCTTCAAGTCAAGAACAGGCTTCAGCTACGGAAGAAATAACTGCAAGTGTACAGGAAATAACTGCAAGGTCAGAAGAGTTAAGTAAGGTTTCAAAGTTAATTTAATGAATATAAAATTAAAAAACATTAATCTAAGTTAGAAAATAACAAAATTTTGGGATGTTTTGTTATTTTTCTAACTTAAATTTATTTTAATTTTTATTCATATTTATGAATGCTTGCTTTATAAAAGTTTCTGGATTAGGTGTATTGTTAGAATAAGAAGCAATACCATAAGTTAAAGCAAATTTTGAATATTCCTTATTTTTACGAAGCATAGTAAAATTAAATTTTTCTTTGATTTTTTTAGCAGTATCCATGGCAGTTTTGCAATTGATGTCATTTAGTGCCAGCAGAAATATATTTTTAGTATATTGCCCAACCCAATCTTTTGGACTTAATAATGAATTTGATATGATGTGACAAAGTGTACTTATTACATAATCATATGTATTATATTGGTGGGAATTTGTTGTGGAACTTGGGTTTTCAAGGGTAAATAAAATTATGAAGAGAGATTTTTTATAAAGAGCACTGCTCCGGATATTTATATTAAGTTTTTTGTTAATATATATTCTACTTTGAGGAATAGTAAGTTCAGTATTTTTATTAATTAAAAAATCTTCTTTGACATTTAGAAAGCACTTCTTTAAATTTTTTTCATCTACATTAATTGAAATTTTATTAGAAACATTTTTTAATACTTCTACAATATATGTAATCTTTCCTGAGGTTACGGGAATAGCCGCGGCTAAAAAAATCTTTTTATGTTTACTATAAATTTTGAAGATTGTTTCATTTTGTAAGTATGCCGCAATAAAAATGCAATTTTCGCAGTAGTCGTTTTGATTTTTAGGATTACAGCATTTGCACATAATGTTTTCCTTATCTTTAATTACAATGGAATTGTGATTAATAGGATCTATAATACGTGCAGTATCAAATAAATTTGAAAACATAGAAAGTTTAATGTGAATTTTTTCAATTAATTGTTTAGAAAATTTATCAGAAGAGCAGTTGTCTTTATTTAAATTTTCTTTATGTCCAAGAGTTTTTCTAAATTCATTTGGCGAAATGCCAGTGAATTTTTTGAAAGTTGCTGCAAAATGATTTTGATAGTTAAAGCCAATCTTTTGAGCGATATCTAGTATGCTTATGTTTGTATTAAGTAGTAAATATTTGCTTTTTTCAATTCTAATATTATTAACATTATCCAGAAGATTTAATCCAGTTTCTTTTTTTATTTGTTTTGATAGATAGTAAGTACTAAGGTTTGTGTATTTTGCTAGCATTTCTAATGAAATTTTTTCTGCATAATTCTGCTCTATATAGTTCATAGCATTGTTAACATATTTGGAATAAGAATTTCTATGGCTTTTAGCAATAATGTTTGTAATAGAAATTAAAGCCTCCTTAATTAGATTATAAATGTCATTTATGTTTTGTAAATTTTCAACCTTGTATATATAAGTATCAGTAATGTCCATGATTTTTTCATATGGAGCTTTTGCTTCGATTGCTATACAGCATGCCATAGAGCAAATTTTAATAAAATTGTTTTTTAAAGCTCTAATAAAATCTGAATCACATAAGTTATTATCCAGAAGTTCTACTATGTTAATTTTGCTTAAGGTTTTTATAAGCAATTCTGTATTGCCACTTTTTATCAAGGTAGTTATATTTGTAAAAGAAGTAAATTTAGTACTATTTTTTGAATGCGGCAGGATGGAAAAATCATAGTCTTTATTGATTTTTAGATTACTGATATTTGTGTTAGAATCAATACTTGATCCATGTAAAACTTGGAGTACTTCTGGTTCAAAAACAGTTTTTGAAAGACAGTGTAGAACATTACCTATAGGCTTGATTTGATCATAATGCACTACAGGTATTTTTAATATCAAATTTTCTAATACCTTTTTATTTTTTAAGGATAAAGATGAATAGCACAAAAGCTTTTCAATTTCTTTTTTATTAAGACTTTTTATTAACATTGGTTCTGTTACAAAGGCACCCATATAGTCTCCATTGTTAATTACAAAAGCAATATTGAATATAAAATTATTTGGTAAAAAATATGTATAAAATGAAGCTTCCTTTACTGGAGGTTTTGAGAAGCCTTCTGCTAGATATGAAGATATTTCACTCATGCCTAAAATAGAAAAATCATAAGCTGTTTTTTTTTTCAGTATTAAAGGTTATGAGATTAAGCTTAGTGTCTGAAAAAGCTGCATTTATACCAGTGGTTTTATAAAAAGTATTTAGTATGCTGCTTATTTTAATGTCTAAATTCTCCATATTATAACCATTCCTTTCATATTATTCAAAAATATATTAAATATCGAGGGAAAGTTTGCTATATTTAGTTGAAAATAAATTTTATGACAAAGTAATATCCATTACAACAATTTTTTATCAATGACTTGGATTTTTATGTTATAAAATGTTTTTATAATGTATATGAGAGGAGGAAAGTTATGGCGTGGTTTAAAAATCTTAAAATAGCTAAAAAGCTAATATTGGCTTTTATTATAGTAGCAATATTAGTAGGTATTATAGGAATAATTGGACTATTTAATATGAATAAAATTAATTCCAATGCAGCTTCTATGTATAATTATAATCTAGCTTCTATAAATAATTTAACTACTATTAAAGAAAATTTTTCTGATGTGCGTTCTGATTTATTAAAGCTTGTATATCAAAAGAATGCCAGTGAAAAAGACAGTATAAAGGGTGACATTAATGATATGTTTTCCACCAATAATAAGCTTATAAGTACATATGAAAAGTCCTTACTTTCACAATCAGAAAAAAGCGATTTTTCAGATTTAAAGAACAATTTTAGCTCATATATTGAGGTGAGTAATTCAGTAATACAATCTGTGGATGAAAACAATTATGTTGAAGCTGCTGATACATTTTCTAAAATTACTGAAATTAGAAAAAAAGTTTACTCAGATATGGACAAATTAATAAAGAATAATGTAAATCAAGCTGATGAAGCATACAAGGAAAACAATTCAACTTATACAAATTCATTATTTATTACAAGTTTTGTAGTAATATTTAGTTTTGCAGTAGCAATTTTATTAGGGACCTTTATCGCAATTATGATTTCAAAGCAGGTAAAAGAAGCTTTGTCATTTGCTGAAGCCTTTGGTAAATGTGATTTAACTAAGGATATTAAAATAGATTCAAAGGATGAAATAGGCAATATGTTAAAGGAACTAAATGTAGCAAGGGATAATATAAAAAATTTGATACTTGAAATAATGAATGGCGCAAATGACATAAGTGCTACAAGTGAGGAGCTTTCGGCAACAACTGAAGAAATATCAGCAAAAATGGAAGCTGTAAATGAATCTACAAATGAAATAGCTAGTGGAGTTCAAGATTTAAGTGCAACAACCGAGGAGGTAAGTGCTTCTGCAGAAGAGATAAATGGCACTGCAGATATACTTTTAGAAGATGCCAAGTCCGCTTCGGTTTCGGTGAAGGAAATAACAAATCGTGCTGTTAAAATAAAGAAGGAAGCTGCAGAAAGTATAGAAAAGGGCAATTTAATTTACGATGAAAGCCGCTCAAATATTTTAAAGGCAATTGAAGATGTTAAAGTTGTAGAAGAGGTAAAAACAATGGCCGATTCTATTGGCAGCATTGCAGAGCAAACCAATTTACTTGCTTTAAATGCCGCTATAGAAGCTGCAAGGGCAGGTGAACATGGAAAAGGGTTTGCTGTAGTTGCTGATGAAGTACGTAAACTTGCTGAAGAGTCATCTGAAGCTGTTACTAGAATTCAAAGTATGGTGTTGCAAGTTGAAGCAGCAGTTAAAAATCTTTCACAAAGTGGAGAGCAGGTGCTTGAATTTATGGGAAGCAATGTAAAGCCTAACTATGAACTTCTCATGAATACGGGGATTCAATATGAAAAGGATGCTGGGTTCATGCTTCAACTTATAGATAAATTTCATTCTTCTTCAACTCAAATGAATGGAGCAACTACGCAAATAAATGGAGCTATGCAGAACGTATCTGCTGTGGCAGAAGAATCAGCTAATGGTACAGAAGAAATAATGAGTAGTGTTCACGAAGTTACTGCTGCTATTACTGAAGTTGCAAAATCTTCACAAAGTCAAGCAGAACTTTCTCAGAAGCTCAGCGAGATGGTACAAAAATTTAAGTTATAAAGAAAGAATATATATGGTAAAAAATATAAATTCATTTTTCAACGGGTATAAGGACGTAGATAGACAACCTGAAAGATTAAAATGATCAATGTTTATAATTTTACAAGTAATATTTTGTACGACTTAATCAGTTGACAATGGACAGAGGATAATTGACAGTTAAGGATAATTTATCTTTTGCTTCTCTTAGGTAAATCTTAGAACTTATTATAGTATCGGCTGCGCTGAATATTATGTTTTAAGCCATGTGCAAGCATTAAGTTTAAGATTTTTTGAAGCGATAGCAGAAAAAAATCATCCTTCACTGTCCTCTGTTAATTGTACTCTGTACTCTAAGTCAAATCCTAGTTTTTCAGAATAAACTTAGAATTTTAAATTTTTAAGTTTCACGTTGTCTATCTATAATGTATGGTCAAAAAAGATAGCAAAACTCTAATGCTAAGAGCTTTGCTATCTTTTTTATATTATAAGGCCAATAGTTTAGATGATATTTTGTGATACAATTTAGTAGAGGAAATGATAAACTAAAGGTTAACTTGTACCAGATATACTAGGGTTGGAATAGCTTATCCTGTATACATTTGGGGTATTCCTAAAATAGTGTCCAGATTTATAAAAAAATATCTTCAAATTGTAAAGATAAGTATTTTTTTGCTGTGGCCTATGCGAAAAATATGCCAGTAAACTGAAAGGCATAACAGTGAAAAGATTCCAGTTAAGGATGATTTACCTTGTTTATTAGGATAAGACTGGAATTTGGAATTTTTCAATTTTAAATTATTCATCCATAATATGACCTGCAGTTGTCAAAATAAAATGTTATAATAACTGTACTTAAAAGTGTTTGGAGTGATTGTATGGATAATTGTAAATGGCCTGGTAAAAATGAAATAATGCAAAAATATCATGATAAAGAATGGTGCATACCAAGTTATGATGATACATATATATTTGAAATGCTTTCCTTGGAGGGAGCTCAAGCAGGACTATCCTGGAGCACTGTGCTTTCTAAAAGGGATGAGTATAAAAAGGCTTTTAATAATTTTGATATTTTGTATTGTTCAAAATTAAGTGATGAGGAACTTGAAGAAATAAGGCAGAAATATGCTGTAATTAAAAACAGGCTAAAGCTTAAATCTGTAAGGAGTAATGCATTAGAAGTATTAAAAATACAAGATGAATTTGGAAGTTTTTCTAACTATTTGTGGAAATATGTAGACTTTAAACCCATTATAAATAAATGGGAAAGTGAATCCGAAGTTCCAGCAGAAAATGAGCTATCACAGAAAATTAGTAAGGATTTGAAAAAGAGGAACTTTAAATTTGTTGGACCTCTAATAATCTATTCATTTATGCAAGCAATTGGGATGATTGATGACCACATAATATCATGCCAGTATCATTCTGTTAACAAAAAGAGAAACCTTAAGTAGTGGGCAGTTAACCGTTAGGGGAATATAGGAGGGGTAAAAATGAAAACTTTTGATAATATATTTAAACCTATTAAATTTGGTAAACTTACTGCAAAAAATAGAATTGAGGTATCTCCAGCAGAACCTTTTACAACTACAGAAGATGGTTATATTACAAATGAATTTATTGCATATACAGCAGCTATGGCTAAGGGAGGAGCAGGTATTGTGACAGTTGGTGACAGTCCTGTTACTAAAGAATATGCAAGTCATTCAAAGTATGTTGTTAATTTGTCAAATAAATATGTTGTACATGGTCTTTTTAATTTAACGGATGCTATTCACAGATATGGTTCACTTGCGTCTATTGAGCTTAACCTTAGAGATGAAGAACATTTGCCAGCTGACTATACTAAGGAAGATATAAAATATATTGTAAAGTCCTTTGCAGATGCAGCAGAAAACTGTAAATTGGCTAATTTTGATATGATAATGATTCATGGTGGACATGGACATACCATTGCTAATTTCTTTTCTCCAGCCATGAATAAAAGAACAGATGAATATGGTTGTGACAGCATAGAAAATAGGACAAGATTTGCAAGAGAAATTCTTTTAGCAGTTCGTGAAAGAATTGGATATGACATGGCAATAGAGTGGCGTATAAGTGGTGATGAACTTACAGAAAATGGTGTTGGTGTTGATGATGCAATTAAATATGCTAAAGCAATACAAGATAAAGTTGATTTAATGCATGTTTCTGCTGGTAACTTATATAATTTAGCAGTAATTAATATGATGATTCAGCCATCATATGTACCTATGGCAACAAATTTGCATTTAGCAGAAAAATTTAAAAAGGAATTAGATATACCTGTAGTAGCAGTTGGCTCTTTTAATATGGAACTAGCAGAGAAGGCAGTAGCAGAGGGTAAAGCTGATATGGTTGCCATGATTAGAAGTTTTATTGCA
This sequence comes from Clostridium neuense, assembly GCF_045310695.1. Lineage (NCBI taxonomy): Bacteria > Bacillati > Bacillota > Clostridia > Eubacteriales > Clostridiaceae > Clostridium > Clostridium neuense. The sequence continues at coordinate 121,230 of NZ_JBJIAA010000013.1, read as the reverse complement.
GATCCAGACCTTGTAAATAAAGCAAGATTAGGTAAAGCTGATGAAATTAGACCTTGTATTAGATGTTGCATATGTACAGGTGGCTCAGATCCACATGCTTGCCCTAAGCCTATTAGGTGTACAGTTAACCCTATGGTTGGAAGAGAGTGGCAGCTTATTAAGGTTGAAAAAGCTGAGGTAAGCAAAAAAGTGCTTATTATTGGCGGAGGATGTGCTGGTATGGAGGCTGCAAGAAGACTAGTGGAAAGGGGCCATAGACCTATTATTATTGAAAAAGAAGGTAAGCTTGGGGGAAGCCTAATTCCAGCAGCTTCAAATCCAATTAAAGGTGATATTAAGAGATATTTTGATTGGACAGTAAATATGACAAATAAAACTAAAGAGATTGAGATTAGGCTCAATACCACTGCAACTAAAGAACTTATTATAAAAGAAAATCCAGATGCTCTAATTATTGCAGTAGGAGCTAGCCCCATTATTCCGAGTATTCCTGGCATTAATGGTAAAAATGTAGTTCTAGCAGCTGATGTTGATACAGGAAAAGCTAAGGTCGGTAAAAATTTAGTTTTAGCAGGTGCAGGACTTACAGGTACAGAAACGGCATACGCTTTAGCAGAGTCTGGTCATAATGTTACAATTATTGATATACTTACTATTAATGAAATTGATGCAAAGGGAGCAGCTAGTATGTTGGTATCCAAAACACTTCGCGCTATGACAGTGTCAGCAGGTGTTAAGGTTATTGAAAAAGTTAGACTTACAGAAGTTACAGATAAGGGAGCGGTAATAACTAAAGAGGATGGCAGCATAGAAAATTTAGAATGTGATACTGTAATTTTATCGCTTGGTGTAAGACCAAATAGCAAAGCAGCAGATGAGTTAGCACATATTATTGATGAAACATATGTTGTTGGTGACTGTAGAAAAATAGGAAATATTACTTCAGCTGTTAGAGAGAGCTTTTACGCAGCAATCAATATTTAAAACATGTTATGGTGGATACGGAATTTTCATGCACCTTCTTTAAATTGAAGGTGCATTTTGTTGTCCATGGAAATATAAAAAATTAACTTTATATATATTTTTAATACGTAATTACATAGTTAAATATCTGATGTATTTTTTAACAAAGTGCACAGCATCTCTACAGCTTGCTCAATATATAAATCCGTATTTTTAATAGAATTATCATAGAGAACTTGATGGCAAACGTCATCTATTAGAACATTACAGTAATGAAGAAATACATCTGAAGCTTCTTTACTTCTAAATGGTATAGAAAGCAAATTGAGTATGTTTCTTGTGCGTTCTATACGTGTTTTAGAATTTTTTTTGTCTAATAAGGCAATATCCTTATCCAGAAGCTTTAGAGCTGTCATGTCATCATGAAAAAGTTTTGAGAAGTTATGATAACCCATCATGTCTTTAATAAAGATTCTAAAGATTTTTTTTACATTTTCAATATTTTTGAAGTCTAATTTCTTGTTTTCCTCCCAAAAGCTTTCTGTAGGTTCAAATATATTTTTGCTTATTCTATTTGAAATTTCAATATAAATATCTTTTTTATCGTTAAAATATGTATATACAGAGCCGGTAGCAATATTGGCTTCTTTGGCAATATCTGTAGTAGTGGTGTTAAAATAGCCTTTTTCATTAAAAAGCTTAAAAGCGGCTGTAATAATCTTTTCATATTTTTCAATAGATCTTTTTTGTGTTGGCTTTTTTATTTTTTTATCCATTTTATTGTATTCCTTTCATAAAATTAGAAGCTTTTTTTATTGTATAGCTTAAGTAAATTTAAATCAAGACATATTGACTTAGTTAAATTATAATGCTAATATATAAATTGAAATTGAATTCAACTTCAAGTTATGAAATTATTGTATCATATATAGATAAACCGTTCCAACTATCAAAATGGCTTATCTTTAAGAGAGGAATTGATTTAATTATGAAAAAATCACAAAAAATTTTAGCTTTTATATCAATAGCTATAGCATGTTTTTTAACAGTGCTTGATAGTACTATAGTAAATGTTTCGCTTCCAAGCATGGCAGTTTATTTTAATACTGATACAACAGGGATATCCTGGGTAAGTACTGCATATTTAATTGCCTTTTCTTCATTACTTATTAATTTTTCAAAAATAGCAGATATATATGGAAGAAAAAAATTATTTTTAATTGGTCTTATTTTATTTGGTGCTGCATCAATATTTTGTGGATTTGCAAATTCTTTAAACATGCTAATAGCCTTTAGAATTCTTCAAGGTGTAGGAGCAGCTATATTAACACCACTTTCCATACCACTGGGAATTGAACTCTTTGGAAAAAAGGCCATGGGCAAGTTAGCAGTTATTGTAGGAATGATAATATCCATTTCAGCAGCTTCTGGTCCTGTTATTGGTGGTATTTTAAATGAATATTTTAATTACAGAGCTATATTTTATGTAAATACACCTTTTGTTATCATTGCATTTATACTTGGAGCACTATATGTTAACGAATGTTACGATGAAACTATAGAAAAGAGAATAGATTTTATAGGCTGCATTCTTTTAGCGGTTGGCCTCGGTGCCTTAACTTTTTCTCTTGTAAAAGGAAATGATTATGGCTGGAGCAGCACTAAAATTATTGTTATGTTTATACTTTCAGCAGCATCTATAATTGCTTTTGCAATATATGAAATGAAAATAAAAAATCCGATGATTGAATTTAGCTTATTCAAAGTTAAGAGTTTTACAGCTTCAATAATTTTAATAGCCGTATTTTTCTTTGCTTACATGCCTGTATCTTATTTACTTAACTTCTATTTTGAAAATACTCTTGGCTATTCAGTTTTAAAGGCAGGTTTAATGATGGGAATTCCAAGTGTGGCGGCACTTATATCAGCACCGCTTCTGCCACTTATAGCTAAAAATATTTCGGATAGAGTTGTATCCTTTGTATCCATAGTTATAGTAGCAGTAGGAAATCTTATGTTTGCCTTTATGAATAAGGAAAATCATATGACAATAATTATTACAGCTTTTATACTCCTTGGAATTGGTGTCAGAATTACAACGTCACTTTATCAAACTGCTTATGAAGAGATATCTAAGGATAAAAATGCCATGGCTTCAGGAATACAAAATAGTTTAAGACAGTTATGTGCCTGCATAGCAATAGCCTTAGTATCAACTCTTAGCAGCAATTTTATGACAACTGCAGTTCAAAACACAAAGGATAAGATATCAGCAGAAATAAACAAGAGCACAGTTCTTGAAGCACAAGTAAAGACTTCGTTTAATGATAAAATAAAGACTTCTAACAGTAAAAGTTCTAGTGGCTTTTCAAAGTCAGCTGTTCACAATATATTTATAGGTAAGGAAGCGGCAGTATTAAAAACTGTGCCTGACAAAATGAAAGCTTCTGTAATTGAAAATTTTAAGGTTCAGGAGAAAGAAGTAGATAAAATAATTGATGATACTTCAAAAATAAAGGAGGAAGAAAGCTATAAAGTTTATAATAAATGCTTTTTGATAACAGGAATTATATCAATATTTGGTTTAATAGCTGTGCCTTTTAATAAAAAACAGGAAAATTCTCAAAGCGTTAATGAAAAAGAAGCAGTTAATGTGTAAAAAATGCAAAGTAGCAATGCTTCGTTGCGTTAAAAAAGTCCTATAAATCTAAGGTTCAAAAGTCATAAAATACTAAAGATAAGAAGGACAATTGGCAAAGCCCAAGCCCCGTGTATGTTTACTCGCTGAAAAAATACTCGGACAATTGAAATATCTAAGTGTTTTACAATTTTTGAACCAAGATTTATTAGGATTTTTTTTAATCGTTCCTTCAGCATTGCTACTTTGCTTCCACGGTAGTTCAAGAGAAAAAATTCTCCGTACCTACGGAATTTTAGATGTAAATTTTTACACTACATATGATATTAATGAAGCAGATAAATATTTTAAAGGTATGAAGATATTATTTAAAGAAAATAGAGTTTTAGAAAGAATCTATGAAGGGCAGAAAATAAAACAGGGATATATTGATTATATAATTAAAAAATAGTGCAGTACTAGTTACCATAAGTTTTTGTTTATAGGTATCCTGGAAATATAAATCTAATCGTTATCTATGGATTTACAACCAAGAGCATTACTGCTAAGACTAATCCATATAAAATAATTGTTTTTGCTAAGTAAAGTTATAGATATTTGGGCAGCCACTTTTTTTAAGGTCAGTTTGCTCTTTTTTAAAGTGTTTCTGGTAACTTTACAAAATCACTTATTTTTACCACTCTTTTTTTGTTACATTATAAACCAAACGCTTGGGGAGGGGTTAAATAAAATTTTAGGTTTAATAAATTAATTGTACTATTAAACTTATTGAAAACGTTAAAAAAAAACTATTGTATTATTAAGAAATATTTGGTAAAATAAAATTGTATAAAAGAAAACATTTTCTATAGGAATGTTTTAAACTTGATTGAATAAAAATTAAAATAGCTATCTTAATTTTATATCTTAATACGTATTAATTTAAATTTATTTATGCAGTGAAATGTAAAATTTCGCAGCATTATATTGCAGATAAATTTCAATGGTGTTATTATATAAGTAATGAGTCAATTAGAAAAATTATAGTAAAGGTTTTCTATAAGTAAAGGTTGCTTATATCTGCAGTAAAATAGAATTTATATGTTTAATAGCAAACAAAAAAATTCTCTTAAAGACATTATGTTTTATGTATTTAGGGAAATAAAAGGGATGTGAACGTGTACAAATAGAACAAAGAATTGTCTATTAGGTGATGATATTTATTATCCAGTATTATATTAAGAATGTATTTTACCAGTTCTACTATATGTGCAAGTGAAGTAACTAGAAAGTTTATAGTAAAGGTTTTCTGTAATTAAAGGTTATTTATATCTAAAAGTGAAATTGAATTCATATGTTTAATAATAAACTAAAAATTCTTTTAAAGACATTAAGCTTTTTATATTTAAAGAAATGAAAGGAATGTGTATAAAAATGAAACAAAGAATTGCGTATGCGTTAGGTGCATTTGGTCATGATATTTATTATGCAACACTATCAACATATTTTATGATTTTTGTTACCAAAGCTATGTTTGAAGGAGCACCAAAAGAAGTTCAGACGAAAATGATAGGTTTAGTTACAACATTGGTTGTTGGTATTAGGTTAATTGAAATCGTATTTGATCCACTTATTGGTGGAGTTATAGATGCTACCAAAACTAGATGGGGAAAATTTCGTCCATGGCTTTGTTTTGGTGGAACAGTCAGTGCAATTTGCCTAGTAATGCTATTTACTAATTTTTTTGGACTAGCTACAGGTAATCAAACTTTGTTCACAGTTGCATTTATTATTGTTTTTATTGTTTTAGATTGTACTTATTCATTTAAAGATATAGCATTTTGGTCAATGATACCTGCACTTAGTGAAGATTCAAACGAACGTGGAAAATTAGCAACTTTTGCTCGTTTTGCTTCATCATTAGGGGCAAATGGTACAACTCTAGCAGTAGTTCCTATAGTTGCATTTTTTACTTCAAAGTTTTCTGGTAAAGCTTCTAGCGGATGGTTTGCTTTTGGTTTAATAGCTGCAGCTATATATGGTGTTACAAGCTGGATTGCAGCCCTTGGAACAAAAGAAGAAGATAGTGTTTTACGTAAACAAAATGATAAAACTTCAATTAAAGATGTTTTTGGTGCACTTGTTAAAAATGATCAATTAATGTGGTTAGCTTTAGCATATATTTTATTTGCTATTAGTTATGTAGCTACAACAGCGGTATTAATGCTTTATTTCCAATATGTTATCGGTAATATAGCAGCATTCTCAATTGTAGGTGTCGTATCTGCAATTTGTGGTATCGTAGCTGTTCCACTATATCCAGTTATAACTAAATTTATTTCAAGAAAATACGTTTACGCAATTGGTATAGTATCAATGTTAATTGGATATTTATTATTTTCAGTAGCATCCTCAAGTTTATTGGCAGTTATTATTGTAGGTTTAGTATTCTTCTATTTCCCATACCAATTAATTTTCTTATCAGTGCTAATGACAATAAGTGATGCAGTTGAGTATGGACAATGGAAAAATGGTGTTCGTAATGAAGCTGTAACTTTATCTCTTCGTCCATTGCTAGATAAGATTGCGGGTGCGTTATCTAATGGTATTGTAGGTTTTGTATCAGTATCTTGTGGTATGATTGGAAATGCACAAGCAAAGGATATAACATCAAAAGGTATTCTTACATTTAAAATGTGGGCTTTTTATTTGCCAGCAGCTCTAATGGTTGTATCTTGTATTATATTCTTATGCAAAATCAAATTAACAGAGAAGAGACATGCTGAAATAGTAAAGTCATTAGAAGCATCATTAGGACAAAATGGACAGTAAGAGTATTGCATGAAAAATAAATAGTAATAGTTTGCTGTATGAATTAAGGTTCAAGTTGTTTAGCTTGAACCTTTTATTATACAAATATTTAGATTTTAATGAGAAATATGTCATAAATAAAATGAAGAAGAAAAAGTTTTATAATGATAATGAAATTTTATTAATTAAAAGTGAACGTATGTAAATTTTATTTACATGTGAAATTGTAGTATAATTAACAAGCATGCAGGGGTGATTATAAATGAAAACAATAGAAGTGGTAGCAGCAATTATAAAACGTGACAGCGAAATATGTATAGCCCGCCGCGGTTATGGCGATTTTAAAGATATGTGGGAGTTCCCAGGTGGCAAAATAGAACCCGGAGAAACAAGAGAAGAGGCACTTATCCGTGAAATTAAAGAAGAATTAGAACTGGATATTAAAATTTCTAAATATGTAACTACCATTGATTATGATTATACAAATTTTCATCTTACAATGCACTGCTTTTTATGCGAGGTATGTGGAGGAAAGCTCCATTTAAATGCTCATAATGAAGTTAGATGGGTACCATTAGATGAACTTTTTAAGCTTAATTGGGTACCAGCAGATGTATTTGTTGTTGAAAGTCTTAAAAAATTATAACACTGAAGTGATATTTATAGCTTTTAAAATATCACTTTTTATTTGTGGCTAATAATAAAAATTATATAGTATCAATAAATGATATAAAATTAGATTTAGCATTATTTTTAAATGTTCCAAAAGGTAATAATGAAGAAGGAATTAAAAAATGAGTTGAGTGTTTTATATAAAAAGAGACCAGCATTCGTAGATGAATTAAGTAAGATTACATAAAAAATCACTAAAATAGAAGAAAGCAAAGACGTTAGCTTTATTGACATTAAAGGTATATAGAAAATGCAGAGTATTAATTCTGCATTTTTTATTTTTGTCTAAATTAGTGTTTATTTTTACATTTGAAATAGCAATTAATTATGACTTATTTTTCATGTAAAGCATAAAAGTGGAAGGAAACAATTTGTGTATTTTGTTTCTAAATGCAACATATACATTATAACATTTAATTATACAGTATAAAACCATTTATCCTAAATTTTTACTAAATAAGACAAATACGTTTCTTAAAAAATGTTTCATAAAATTTTATAAAAGTAGCAGCTAAACTTCATTAATTATTTTTTGATAATCCTTAATAATAAATAACTTGTATGTATTACGTAAGGAAACAAAATACACAATTTGTTTCCTTAGTTTTAAGTTGTGGTAATTTATTTGAATTTTGTACTAAATAAGGAGGGGCTGATTTTATAAAAATTATATTTAAATTACAATTAGAGGTGAAATAATTTGAAGATAATATCAAATATGAAAATGTTTAAAAAATTAATGCTGGTATTCATTATCATTTCTTTACTTACTTTTATAGTTGGTGTAATTACTGTAAGCAAGTGTAATAATATAAATAGTAAATTAAAAAATACATATAATATTGATTTAAAAGGAACTAATGCACTAAAGGAATTGAAAATAAATGTAACCGAATTAGGAGCGGATGTTTTATTTTTAAGAGATAAAAACAATAGAAGCAGCATGAATGATACTATTGAAGAAATTAATAATTTGGAAACTAAGGATAATAGTATTTTAGAAAGTTATAAATCTGCTATTGTTGCCGAAGAAAGTAAAAATATGTATTCTGAACTAACTGTTTGCTTAGACAAATGGAGAACTTCCAGAGGAAAATTTGTTGATCTAGTTAAACAAAATGATTATGCTGGTGCTGAAAAGCATTATCAAGATGTATCTAAATATAAAAAAGCTGTTTTTTCTTTATTAGATGGTGAAATAAATTCTAGCTTTAAAAGGGCGCAAAATAATTACAATGAGAGTGAAAAAGTTTTTAAAAGTGCTTTATATTTATCAATAGTAATGATTGTTTTAAGTGTAATTGTATCAATTTTTCTTGGAATTCTTATGGCAAGGCATATAGATAATCCACTTAAGAAAATTGAAAAAATGGCAGAACGTTTTAGCAAATTTGATTTTTCAGAAGCTATTGATATAACCCGTAATGATGAATTTGGAAAAGTTGGAAAGTCACTAAATTTATCTCAAGAAAATGTTGCACAGTTAATTAAAACTATTATAAGTAATGCTGGGGATATGAGTGCTTCAAGTGAAGAACTTTCTGCAACTTCTGAAGAATTATCATCAAAAGCGGCTAGTATAAATAGTGCTGTAAGTAACATAGTAATAGGAATTCAGGATTCAAGTGCATCTTCTGAGGAGATAAATGCATCAGTAGAAGAAGTTAATTCTAACATAAATGAATTATCATCAAAAACTATGGAAGAAAGTAGTAACTCTAATGAAGCTAAAAATAGAGCAGTTAAATCCAGTGAATATGTAAAAAAATCTGTAGTTGAAACAAAAAAATTATATGAGGATAAGAAAAAAGTTATAGTTGCTGCACTAGAAGAAGGCAAAGTAGTAGATAATATAAAGGTTATGGCGGATACTATTGCGGATATTTCAGAGCAAACAAATTTACTAGCTTTAAATGCGGCAATAGAAGCAGCCAGAGCTGGTGAAGCAGGCAAAGGATTTTCTGTAGTGGCAGATGAAATTAGAAAATTAGCAGAGCAGTCATCTGAATCTGTTGCTGGAATTGATAAGACTATAGTAAATGTACAAGAAGCTTTTAAAAATATTTCTTTGCATAGTAATGAGGTACTGGAATTTATAAACGAAGATGTAATTAATAAATTTGGAGATTTTGAGGATGTGGGACAAAAGTATTATGATGATTCCGATTTTATAAATAAATCATCAGAAGAAATAGCAGCCATGTCACAAGAGCTTACAGCAACAATTGGAGAAATAGGTAATGCATCTCAAGTTATGGCTGAAACTCAGCAAAAAAATTCTGAACATGCGGATGAAATAAAGTCAAGTGTAAATGAAGTGTCCAAGGCAACAGAACAAGTTGCAATAACGGCTCAAAATCAAGCATTGTTAGCCCAGAAACTTAATGAGATGGTATCAAAATTTAAGATAGCATAGTTCATAGAAGGACGCTCAATGGCATAGTTAAAAAGTACTTTGCTTAAAATAATTGTAAGGTCTATAGATGAGTAATAAAAAAGAAGTATTATGCTTCTTTTTTTTGTTATAATATTAAGAGTATACAAAATTGAAGGGAAAGATATAATGCGTAAATATATAAAACTTTTCTTTGACAATAAATGTAAAAACAATAAGAAATTTGAACTTATAGCTTTAGAAAAGTTCGTTATAGAAAAATGTGGTGGACAAAGTAATTACTATGAACTTGGTGGTTATGCGGCTTTTTATAAAGAGATGCAAAAATTAAAGGAAGAAAAAATCATAAGGGAAATTGCAAATTCTAAAAGTAATATGGCTAAGCTGCCTATGAAATTAAGGTGGACTATAATTACTTCTAAGGTAGAAGGATTATGGAAGGATGAAGATATTATTAAATGTTCTGATATACTAAATTTTAAAACTTATATTAAACATCCAGAATATCAAACTAAAAAAGAATGGACGTACATAAAAAATATATATAATTTTTTGAAGGAAAAAGAAAGCAGGCAGTGGGCAAGCGTAGAGGAAAGATGCCTAGAGCTTTTTTACGATGAAAAATTTTTAACGGACAGTGATAATCGGAAAAAGGATAACAAGGTGCTTAAAAGGCTTTCTTTAAGTCTTGAGGATATAAAAGCCAAGCAGTATGGTGAACAGTTTATCTATTGGAATAGAGGGGTTAGTGAGATTAAAATTATAATAATCCTTGAAAATCACTCTACATTTTTTTCCTTTAAAAGAGCAGTGCAAAAGGGCATAAAAATATTTGGAATAGAACCAGATGCACTTATTTTTGGCTATGGAAAGAAAATTATAAAAAGCTTTTCCTTTTTAGATGAAATAGCTGATCCAAGTGAAGTTTTAGTATATTATTTTGGGGACATGGACCCAGATGGATATTTTATATATAAAGCGCTTAAAGACAAATATAATAATGTAAATATAAAATTACTTGTGGAAGCTTATGTTGAAATTATAAAGATAGATAAAAAATATAAAAGCAAGGATCAGCAGAAAAATGAAGAATGTTTAAAATGTATTTTAGATGAATTTGATGAAAAAAATTGCGGCGGATATAAAGATTATATAGTAAAGCTTTGGAAGGAAAGTTGTAGAATTCCTCAAGAATTTATTACTTATGAATATTTATTAAAGCTGGAAGGAGGGGTATAGGAAGATGGATTTAGTTCAAACAGGAATGATGGACAGGCTGAAAAAAATTAATGTTATAAGAATGCTTGGTACAGGAATGGACATAGGAGATCTTAATATTTATGCTCACGAAATTTGCCTGTATCTTTTACTAAGCATATTTAGAAGAGAAATTACAGAAAACCCCAACAGAACACGGAATGATATGATATACATTGTTTCTGATATTTTAAGAGAAATGAAGCTCACAACTTCCGATAAGAACATAGAAAGAATTGTTGATGGAGTGCTGTGGTATAAAGATTCTAATAGACAGGATCCATTTAACTGCCCAATATATAACGAAGAAACAAGAGAGCATGAGCCATATAAATTTAGATATTTAAAGCCAGATAGAGAACATTCAAGATGGGAAAAGGGCGGCAGCACAGTGTATATGCTCACAGAAGAAGCTCAGGAAATGATATTTATAACAAGGGAAATGCTTGAGGAGTTTGGCTTTGATGTTGAGCAGTTTTATACACTTCAATTAATTAAAAGTGGAAATTTTAATAAGGCTTTAAGCAGTGTAAATAACTTGATTGGAAGGGTTAGAAATTTAATACGCAGGGAAAAGGATTATAGACATGATATTATGATGAATCCCCAGGTTATATTTTTTGATACAAAGATAGATAGAAGAAAAACGGATCAGGAGATAAAAAGTCAATTTGAAGATGAAAAGAAGACTTTTGAAGATATGCTGTCATGGAAGAATAGGCTAAATAATTTTCCTAAGGATAAAAGAAAAGATGGGGAGAGGCTTTTTGAAGAAGTAGAAAAGGCTAGAGTGCTTCACAATTTACTTGCAAAAATAGTAGTAGATAATATGGCTTTTGAAGTGAAAATAAGAGTAAATTATCCAGAAAGCTTTTGGACAACTTCTAGGGTATCTTTTAAAAAGGACATATGGCAAAATGTAGTTGTTAAAAATGGATTGCCAAGCTTTGATTTTCTAGAGAGCTTAGTAACTCCGCTTTTATCGCCAAAGCTTGATTTTATATATCCATTAGATTGGGCATGGCAGGAACAGCAGTCCATAAAGGAAAGTGAAGAAGTTAATGTAGATGAACGAAGTGAAGAAGAGGAAAAGGAATTTATAAATAAAAAGAAAGTGGACTGGAAGCTTATATTAGAACTTTGGCAGCCAATTTTTGATGGCTTTTTGGAAGGAAAAGGTTTTAGTATTACAGAGCTTCAAACTATGGATGTTATTCTTAAGGAAAGCTGGTTAAGTCAAAAGAAGAACACAGAGATATTTATGATGTTTGTACTTACAGAGTTTACTTTTGGTGAAACAGCTGAAGAATTCGATGAAATGGATGAAAGAATGATTTTGTTTAATAAATTGTGCGAAAAGAATGAAAAATATAAAAAGCTTATTGGCAGAACAGTTGCTTCAAAGTTAGAGGAAGAAAAGAGACCTTTAAGTCTACAAAATTTATTTATATCACCGTACAAAATATATATTAAAAATAATTTGGAGGATTAATAATGGCATATACAACGGAAAATATACAGAAAGCAGCTTCATTATTTTTCATGCTTTTAAAAGAAAACATTGTATCTGTTAAAGAGCCTCTTGCAGAGGAATATTCAAATGATAACGAGATAAGACAGATAGTAAAAACCATGGCAGCGGAAGCAGATCTTATGATAATAGAAACCATGGAGAATCTTCATTTGGTTTCTTCAGCTAATGGATCTATTTTTGCAAATTCCTATACTCAAATGAAAGAAAAATATAAGGACTTAAAGAATAAAAAATATTTTTATTTAGCTAACTTAATAATATGTGTATTTTTATCTGAAGTAGACAAAGAAAATAACATAAGAATTAGATGGGAAGAAGAGGGGATATCCTATGCTAAACTTGAAGATCTGGTGAATACAATTATAAATTCGTGGATGAAAAGGGAAAAGGAAGAGATAGGTTTTAGTGAGGAATGGGGTATAGCGCTTAAGGAAATTGATGAGGTGTGGAATAAAGATTTCTCGCCAATGAAAAATAGTAAAACCAAAGGAAATATTGATGTGGTAAATACTACGGATAATAGATTTAATTTTATTTATAAGGCATTAAAACCTTTATCGGATCAAAAGCTTATTTATAACAATACTAAGGAACTTAAACTAATTCCAAAATCGGAATTGTATGAAAGATTAGACAAGGTATATCACAATCAAGATAGGTATAAAGAATTTATGAAGCTTATAGAAGTTGCAAAGGAGGAAAAGAAGAATGCCGAGACTAACTAAAATTAGAATAGTAGGAAACAAATATGATAATTTTAAAAAGTGTCACGATAACAGCATTTTTGATTTGACAAAGCATGGAGAACCAGATCACACTTTATTTACTCTCAACAACGGAAGTGGCAAGGGAGTATTGATGCAGCTTATATCTCAGATAATGCTTCCAAATACAAAATGGGGGAAAAATGATGGAAATAAGATTGCTGGCATGTTTTTAAACAAGAATAATCAATTTAAACCCTACACTTTTCATGTGCTTTTGGAGTGGAAATTGGATACAGTTCCAGATAAATGGTTAATGACAGGTATATGCATAACTGCGCTAAAAAAGCTTGACAATAAAGATGAGGAAAAAGAAGAAGAAAAAATAGGCATAAAGTATTTTTTATATACTCATGAGCACTATGTTGATGATTTTTATACAGTAGAAAATATTCCTCTTTATTTAAAAGATGAAAGAAAAACAATGAGTTACAAAGCCTTAGAGGGATTTTTGGCGGATAAAAAAAGGGATTTCAGAAAGTTTTCTGAGACTGACTCAAGAAGCACAAATTCTGAGTATTATCAGTATTTAGCGGGACTTGGAATATACCGTTCAGAGTGGTCTATTTTAAAGCTTATAAATAAAGTAGAGGGCGGAGTTGGAGAATATTTTTCAAGGGCAAGGGATAATAAGGGGATTTTTGATGAGTACATAATTCCAGCTATTTCTGAAAATTTAAATAGTCAATTTGAAGAAAACAAGAATGTGCTTAGGGACATGTTTAAAAGCAATATTTCTATAACAAAGAATCTTCCAGTGCTTATAAACAGAGAGGCGGATTATAAAAACATATCTTCTTTATTAAATCCTTTAATACTAGATGCAGAGCAGGGAATTACCTATGAAAACAAGAAAAATAATTGCATTATAAGTGGAAATAACCTTTACTGCAGTTTAAGCAGCATTCAAAACAATGTGTTAAATGAGATAGAAATCTGGGAAAAGGAAAAAGATAAAGCAGAAATAAGAAAACATGAGCTGCTTTTTGAAAAAGACAATTTGGAATACGCAAAGCAAATTAGAACAAAACAGGAGTATGAAGAAGATAAGAAATTTGAACAAAAAGAATTTGACTATGTGAACAGCGAAATAGAGGAATTAAATGAAGAAAAGAAAAAATATGAAATAAATAAGCTTAGTATTCCTATGGAACAGGATGAATATAAGAGAAAGTCTATCCGTGAAGAAATTGATAAACTTATGAATTCTCTAAATTTAAAAGACATACGGCAGGAAATAAATAAGGTAGAAGAAGAAATTAAAGATAAATGGAAGGTTACACAAGTAGGGTGGAGCAGTATAAGCAGCCAATATAAAGCTTATGAAGCCTTTTTAAAGAATAAAGAAGCAAAGTTAAAAGTAGAAATTAAAAATTTAAATGAAAAAAAGCAGAGTATACAGGTTAATTTAAAGACAATTGAAGTTAAAAAGAAAGAATTTGATAAAAAGGAAAAGGAACTTGGAGCGGAGTTTGATCCTTTTAGAATTGTTTATCCAGAGCTGCTGCTTGAGGATATTCAAAAGGAAAAGGAAGAAGAAGATAAAAAGCTTTTAGATTTGAACAGTAAATGCGAAAAGCTGGAAGAAAAGATAAAAAGTTTGCAGTTTAAAAAGGCTAAGCTGGAGATTGAAATTAAGCAGTATAGACAAAATAAAAAAGACACTGAAGAAAAGTATAATGAAAAAAAATCTGAAGAAGGAAAACTTTTTGCAAGGGTTTTAGAAGTTTGCAAGCTTGATCCCTTGATGGAAACTTATTCGGAAAATTGGCTTCAAAATAAAGCATTTGAACTGAAGAAGCTTAAAGAGGAAAAAGAACTTCAAGTAAAGAAGCTTTACAAGGAATTATGGGAAAACAGTATCGATTTAAGCTTAAACACGGAAGAATACTGGATAGCCAATAATGATGTAAGCAGTGTGAAAGATAAAATAGAAGATTTAGGAATAAAGGTTATTTATGGCACTCAGTTTTTAGCGGCACTTAATGAGGAACAAAAAAAGAAGATGCTTTCAAATTATTCAATGCTGCCTTTTGGTTTAGTTATATCAAATATTAGCGAGTGGGAAACTATAGAAAGAAATATAGATAAAGATATTTTTCTAAGGGCATCGGTTCCAATTTATGTTCGTACAGAAATGAATGAAGTTAAAAATGTTAACTACAAGCTTATAGAGCACAAAGCTTTAAAATTTTTAGAAGATAATAATAGTTATGCGCTTTGGAAGGAAAGTTTAAGCAAAAAAGAGCTTGAAACAAAAGAGAATATAAGAGTAGTTGAAGGTGCTATAGAAAAAATAGAAGAAATTCTTAATGATACCAGCATTATGTTTAAAACTGAAGGTTCTGCAGCGTTAGAGCAAAAACTTAAACAAATTGAGCTAAGTATTAATGATACCTTAAGTGAAATAAGTGCTGCAGAGGCTGGTATAAATGGCTCTACAGAGAAATTTAATATAAGCAAAAATAGTAAAGAAAATGCAGAGAAAAACGTTAAGAAAATTTCTTCTCAAATTGAAAAGCTTAAAAATTTTATAGAATTCAAAAATGAAATTGATGAAAAGCTAAAAGAAGAAAAAGTGGCGAGGCAGGAACTAAATAATTTAGATTCTAAGCTTAGGGAAAAGGAACTAGAAAGGGAAAATTTAGACGAAAATATAAAGGCTGAAAATTTAAACTATGAAAGATGGAAGGTTAATCTTGTTGAACTTAAATTAAAAGATATAAAGGAAATTGTAGAAGATGCTGAGTTTAAGGAAACCGGTGTTAAAGATGATTTGCAGCGCAGTACAGCTCCAAATTATGAAGCTTCAGAGCAAGATGATATATATAACATTATTTCTTACAGAAAGAACTTAAGTGTGAAATTGGAAGATAAAAATAGCAGGATTACTTTGCAAAAAGAAAGGTTTAAGGAACTTCAAGGAAATATAGATAAACAGGTTAAAAAGCTTGAAAAAATTGATTTGAACTGGAAAAATTATAAGTTGGAAGATACATCCTTAGGGTTTGTTGAAAGAAAATTTGATGATTTAACTAAGGAAATAAAGCTAAAAGAAAAAATTGCTAAAGAAAAATCTCTAAATATAAGTAGGTTTGGGGGTCTTATAGAAGCGGTAATTAAGGATATAGAAAAGCAGGCAAGTAAGATACTTCAAGAACACAAAAAATCGGCTCAAGCATGGGAAGATTTAAATTTAGAAGAAAAGGAATTTAAAATAAAAAGTGGCATAGATGACAATAAAAAATATTTAGATAGAACGGAAAAAATATTAAGAGCCTTAGAGGCTAGAAAGGCAAACATAAATAACTGTATATCGGAGATTAAGTACTTTGAAATTGATCCACTTAAAGGAAAGACATCAGAGTACGATATGAATAAGATAAAAGACAACGAAAAAAATGAAGTAGACAAATGGATACAGGAGTTTAAAGATATAAATGGAAATATAAAAAATCATATTATAAAAGCAGAAGATAATTTTGAAGCTTTTTTAGAGGCTTTAAAAAATGATATAAAAGATGAAATTTTAAAGCACAAAATCAAAGAAATTATAGGTGATAAGACCGATATAGGAAATTTTACAAGCAACAAGGATTCTTTTAAAAGTATGAAGGAACATGCAGAAAGAGAAATAAATCAAATAAAAATAGACAAGCTTGAGGCAGAAGCGGCAAAGGAGCAGTGGGTTTCTAGAGCTGCAAGACAGGCAATTAAAATATCAGAGTGTTTAAAAGAAATGGTAAATAAAATGGTATATGTTAATGAAAATAATTATGCCTTTAAGCTTGTAAGACTCAAGGGAGATGAACTTTTGCCCAAAGAAGAAAGTGATATTAGTGTACTTTTAAATGAATATTTTATTGAATGTATTGAAAAGCTGGAAAAGAAGGGAGCAGACTTTGATAATATTGACAGCAAAATGCTAAATGAACTTATGAGTGATAAAAAAATATTCTCAAAAGCTTTAAGAGGAAAATATCCTAGCCTAGAAGTATACAAAATGTCGGAGAAAAATGAATTCTTATATGCAAAACCACAGAATTATCATTATGCAACCTGGGGAGCAGTAAATGCTGGAGAAGGAGACTCTCCCGAAGGCAGCGGTGGACAAACCCTGTCTATAAATACCTTTATAATTATGATGCTTATGAATTATAAAAAGAAAACTCTTGGCAATGAAAATCCATGGACGGTATTAATGCTGGACAATCCTTTTGGTAAAGCCTCAGGAGCTCATGTGCTTGATCCTATATTTACCATAGCAAATAAGCTTAATTTTCAAATTATAGCTTTTGCGGCACCAGAAATTATAAAGACAGAAATTAGCGAAAGATTTCCTGTTTTTTGGGCTCTTAAAATTAACAATGAGGAGGAAGAAGGAAATCTAGGCAGCGTAGTTGGAAGAGTAGTGCATGGGGGGAGAATTAGAGGATAGTTATTATAAATGAACAACATAAGGCTTGAAAATTGTAAATTCCAAGTGTATACTTAGAAATTTGAATTTGACTCAGAGTACAAAGTACAGTTAAGGATGATTTATCTTTTGCTTCTCTCAGATAAATCTTTAATTATAACTAATGATGATTAGCTTTGCTAAGCTAGAAAAATAGGCGATTTTTAAAAATTGGCGTCAACCTTCACTGTCCTCTGTACTCTAAGTTCAATATTGATTTTTTAGGATCAATTTAGAAGCTAAAATTTTAAAGTTTCAAGTTGCCTATCTACAGATTGCTTTATTTTCACAAGTTTCTATCATAATTTTCGTGATATAGTTATTTAGTTCTTTCTCAGCAATATCAGAAACAAGATATTCCTCAAAAGAATACTCACCTAAAGTTATGTTATTTTTGTCTGCATAATTTAACATCTTGGTATATATTTCATAGGTATCTTCATATCTTCCTTTAAAATATCCACATAAGTATACTCCGGGCTTACGGATTACAGTTTTGCCTTTGATAAAAGAATTTGATCTTATGTATAAGTAAGATAGCGTAAAAAATTTTTTATTTTGCAGATTTTTTACCGATAGAATACTGCCTATGGATTCTTGAATTGTGATTCCTAAGCTTTTAGAAAATTTGGTATATTCCTGCATAAAGCTAGCAAAACTCTTGCCAGAAGTATTTTCTATATTATCTGATCTCAAAATAATTTCTTTAGGAAGAGCTTTTAGACATATAGTATCATCACTATTTAAAGCTTCTGTTGTAGAACGCTTCATGGTTTCAATGGTCTTTTGTAGATCTTGAAACCATTTGATTTTTTCAGCTACTTCAACACTTTTTTCTTCCAGTAGCTTTAAAAGTAGAGATGGATTTCGATTTTCAAGATATATTTTTATATCATTTAAAGACATTCCTAGCATTTTTAAATTTATTATTACGTAAAATGTAAAATACTGATCGTATGAATAATAGCGGTAACCGTTTTCTTTTGTTATTGCAGGTTTAAATAGGTTAATGCTGTCATAGTGAAACAAAACATGTTTTTCAACATTACACATTTTAGCAAATTCTCCTGTAGTGAAATATTTCTCATGCATTTTATCATCTCCCCTTGACTATAAGGTAACATTATAGTTTATGATAGTACATGCCGGCGGTTAAAGCAAGTATCTATAGATAAACAAGCTGAAAGCTTAAAATAGCTAATGTTAAAACTTTACAAGTAATATTTTGGACACTTTAATCAGTTGACAATGGACAGAGGACAATTGACAGTTAAGGATGATTTACATTTCATTTCTCTCATGTAAATCTTAGAACTTATTAGTATCAGATGCGCTGAATATTATACTTTAAGTCATGCCCGAGCATTAAGTTTAAGATTTTTCAAAGCGATAGCGGAAAAAAATCGTCCTTCACTGTCCTCTGTCAATTGTACTCTGTATTCTAAGTCAAATCCTAGTTTTCTAGAATAAACTTGGAATTTCAAGCTTTCAAGTTTCACGTTGTTTATCTATAACAAAAGAGAGGTTGGATATGAGATTAATTTTACGCTATTTAAAGAAGTATAAACTATATGTGCTTTTAAACATTTTAGGAGTGTTTGGGTTTGCAGCAGCAGAGCTTGGAATTCCTACTATTGTTTCTAATATGATAGACAAGGGCATTGCACTTAATAATAAAAATTATATTTATAAGCTGGGCGTTCTTATTTTGATAGTAGCTGTTATTGGTGGCATTGGAAACATTGTATTAGCATATTGCAGTTCAAAGGTAAGCACGTCAATTACAAGGGATATAAGAAATGATATATTTAAAAAGGCTCAGGAATTTTCGCATACCGAGTACAATAAGTTTGGTGTATCGAGTATGATAACTAGAACCACTAATGATGCTTTTATCTTGATGCAGTTTATTAATGTAATATTTAGGACGGCATTATTGACACCAATTATGATTTTAATCAGTATGTTTATGGTAATAAATACAAGCTTAACCTTATCAATGATCATTGGAGGATGTATTCCGGTTATTTGCTTTGGAGTATACTTAATTGCTAGAACCAGTGACCCAATAAGTGCCAGACAGCAGAAAGGTATGGATAGGCTAAATAGAATTTTAAGAGAAAATTTAACTGGAGTTAGAGTTATACGTGCATTTCGAAAGGATAAGTACGAAGCTAAAAGATTTTCTAAAGCAAATGAAGAATATGCCTGTAATGCAAAAAAGCTATTTAAGCTTATGTCTGTTTCTCAGCCGGCATTTTTTATGCTTTTAAATATTGCAGTTATAATTGTATTTATTTTATCCAGTAAAATGATAAATAATGGAACGCTGCAGGTTGGAAAGTTAGTGGCTTTTCAGGAATACATGTTTCATGCTATGTTTTCTATTATGCTATTTTCAATTGTATTTGTAATGTATCCTCGTGCAGAAACAAGTGCTAAGCGTATTGAAGAAATATTAAATGAAGAGCCAAGCATTAAAAATTCGAAAAATGCAGTTATGAGTGGAGATGGAAGTGGAACTTTAGAATTTAATCATGTTACCTTCAAGTATCCAGATGGCGAAGTGCCTGTATTAAATGACATAAGCTTTAAGGCTAAGAAAGGTGATGTAGTTGCTTTCATTGGAAGTACGGGGAGTGGTAAAAGTACGTTAATTAACCTAATACCTAGAATGTATGATATCAGCGAAGGAAGCATTAAAATAGATGGAGTAGATGTTAGAGAATATGATTTAGCATCTCTTCGCAAAAAAATTGGCTTTATTCCACAAAAAGCTGTGCTGTTTTCTGGGAGTATAAGTGAAAATGTACGTTATGGAAAGCATGATGCCGTGCAGCCAGAAGTAGAGCACAGCAGCAAAATTGCAGAGGCTTATGAATTTATAACAGATAAAAAGGATAAATTTGAGGAAAAGTTAGAAGAAGGCGGAAGAAACTTATCTGGAGGACAAAAACAAAGGCTGAGTATTGCAAGGGCAATTATAAGAAAGCCGGATATCTATATATTTGACGATTCATTTTCTGCTTTGGATTTCAAAACGGATGCAAAACTTCGAAGGAGTCTAAAAAGTGAAATTTGTGATTCTATAACTTTAATTGTAGCTCAGAGGGTATCTTCAATTATGAATGCTGATAAAATTATTGTATTAAACGAAGGAAATGTAGTTGGCATTGGAACTCATAATGAACTCTTAAAAAGCTGTGATATTTATTATGAAATAGCAGCTAGTCAGATGTCAAAGGAGGAGCTTGAATAATGAAAAAGAAGGGTAACGGTATAAAATGTTTAATACCATATCTTGAAAAATATAAAATGAAAATTATTATAGCAGTATTATTAATTATTGTATCTGCCTTTTTTGTAGCATTAAGCCCTACCTTTGAAGGTATGATAACAACGCAGCTATTTTCTGATGTTACAGCAAAGAGGACGGTTAATTTTACAAAAATAAATCAAATTATAATAACTTTAATCTTCATATATGCAGGGGGGGCTTTAAGCAATTGTGCTTATCAATTTTTGCTTACAGATGCCATACAGGGTGCTATGGTGGATTTGAGAAAGGAAGTACATGGAAAAATCTCAAGGCTTCCAATTTCATACTTTGATAAGAATTCACTTGGAGATATTTTGAGCCGTGCGGCTAATGATGTGGATACTATTTCAAATGCGCTTCAGCAGAGCTTTGCTCAAATTTTAAATGCTGCTTTAGGCCTCAGTCTTGCAATATTTATGATGTTTAAGATTCAAAGTCGTATGGCTGTAATTTCATTAGTCATTATAGCAGTTTCCCTTATTATATCTAAAGTAATTACAAAAAGGTCGCAACCGTTGTTTCAAAAGCAGCAGGATGCACTTGGTAGATTAAATGGTATTGTAGAGGAAAAATTTACAGGGTTTAATGAAATTAAATTGTTTGGAAAACAGGAAGCTGCAATAAAGGAATTTACAAATGCTAATGGAGAACTGTGTGAAAGTGGATTTAAAGCTCAATTTATAAGTGGTCTAATGAATCCCCTGGTTGCCTTTGTAACCTATATTGGAATTGGTATTGTAGTTATCTGGGGTGCGTTTTATGCAATTGCTGGAGTAATTACGGTAGGACAGCTTCAGGCGTTTGTTCGTTACATCTGGCAGGTAAATCAGCCGATGTCTCAAATAACACAATTGGCTGGAGCTATTCAATCGTCTATAGCAGCAGTGCATAGAGTATTTTCGTTTTTAAATGAGGAAGAAGAAATAGAAGGATTGGAAGTAGTAAAAGAGCAAAAGAATATTTGTGGAAATGTATCCTTTGAAAATGTAGAATTTTCTTATACAAAGGATAAAGCTTTAATTCATGATTTGAATTTTAAAGTAAAAAGTGGACAGATGGTTGCAATAGTTGGACCTACTGGTGTTGGAAAAACTACATTAATTAATTTGCTTATGAGATTTTATGATGTTACTGGCGGCTGCATTAAAATAGATGGTGTAGATATTAAAAAAATGAAAAGAGATGACCTTAGAGCAAAATTTGGAATGGTTCTTCAGGATACCTGGCTTTTTAATGGCACTATTAAAGAAAATATAGCCTATGGAAAAGAAAATGCCAGTGAAGAAGAAATTATTCAGGCGGCAAAGGTGGCAAATGTTCACCATTTTATTACTACGCTTCCTGGTGGCTACAATATGATATTGAACGAAGAAGCAAGCAACATTTCGGAGGGAGAAAAGCAGCTTTTAACAATAGCTCGTTCTGTTCTTTGTGATCCACCTATTCTTATTTTAGATGAAGCTACAAGCTCCGTAGATACAAGGCTTGAACAAAAGCTTCAGAATGCTATGAAAAATATTATGAAGGGAAGAACTTCTTTTGTGATTGCTCATAGATTATCTACAATTAAAAATGCAGATTTGATTTTAGTAATGAGTAATGGAAACATTGTGGAACAGGGAACTCATGAAGAACTATTAGCAAAGGGAGGGGATTATGAGCAGCTTTATAATGCACAATTTGCTAGATAAAATTAATTTGGTGCTGCAATTTCCTTATTTTTTTAAATCTTCCCTAACCCTTTTCTCTGATGCGTTTTCTTCTGGTACACTGTTTAATCCTAAATTTATAGAACCATAAGCGAGCATGGTATTTAATTCGCGCATCTCTTCATCGGGTTCTTTTGGAGATTTTGTTAATCTTCTATCTAAATTTATATTCTTAGGCATGGTAGCATCACTCCAGACAATTTGTTTTTATAAAAGTAATTTGCCCAACCGGCTCATAAAAATACAAAGAATTATTTGGAACTGTAAAAATAAAGGTTTATGTGGTATACTCTTTGATGGGTTTATCTTATAGGGATTATTATAGCTTTTAGGACTTAGAGGAATTGTTAAAAAATATAAATAATAGGTGATGTTGTGAAAAATTATTATGAAATATTAGAAGTAAATTCCGATGTTTCTCAAAGTGAGATAAAAAAAGCGTATTTCCAAATGATTAGAAAATATCCTCGTGATAAGTATGAGAAAAAGTTTATGGATATTAGAGAAGCATACGAGAATTTGGGCGATGAAGGGACACGCAGTCAGTATGATAGCATAGATAGTTTGCCAGACTTTATAAAAAATAGCTATTGTGCTGCAGTTGAGTTTATTGAAGAAGAAAAATTCTCCTCTGCAATAAGAAAACTTGAAGACATTCTTAAACATGATTATAAGCTTTATATATTTAAAGCATTACTTGCAGAGACGTACTTAAAAAATAATAACAGCGGAAAAGCAATTAAGCTTTATGAAGAACTTTGTGAAGAAATCCCTCAAAATTTTGCTTTCCCACGGGGGCTTGCACATGCATATTCTTTGAGAGGCTGGAACAAAAAAGCTATAAAAGAATATAAAAAAGCCATAGAACTTGATAAAAATAATATTGCGTTATGGTTTGACTTAAGTAAGGTTTACATAGGAACTAAGGATTACTTGGGGGCAAAGGAAACTTTGGATACTGCACTGCAAATATTTAAAGATCCGAGTGACAGCCTATCAATATACTTATCTTTAATAATGCTTCATATAAACTTTGATATGAAGGATAAAGTTAAAGATTATTTAGATATATTAGATAAATTAGCTAAAGATAATGAAGACATGAAAGCTAGTATTGCCCGTAGTTTGACACAGATAGCTTCATATTTATTTAATATGGATGAAGATATAGAGGCTCATAATATAGTAGAAAAAGCTGCTGAAATTTTACCAGAAAACAAGAAAATTTCCAAAATTAAAAATGAAATAGAAGTGATAAGCGAATACGAAGAAGATTTAAATAAATTGGACAATGACAACAATATAGAAGAGGGAATAAAAGCTGTTATTTCTATGGCTGTTATTGCTGATAATGAATTTGCTGGAAAAGATAAAGAAGCAATAGAATATGCCTATGAATATGAAGTAATGGAGTATTTTTCAAAATATAAAGCTTCTATTAAAAGACTAGAAAAAGAATACCCTAATTTATATGAAATTAAATTGGATTTTTTTACTAAAGTTAGAAATGCTGACAGTAGGAAAAAACTAAGAAAAGAATATGAAGAGAAGTATGATAAGTATAGCTATATATTAGATAAAGTTAATGATTTTTATATAAACAGTCAAAGTGACTTTTATGACGGTTTTCAATTTGAAGATGATGACGAATATGGATATGATGACATTGAAGTGCAAAAACCTTTTGTAAGGGAAGAAATTAAAATTGGTAGAAATGATCCTTGTCCATGTGGCAGCGGAAAAAAATATAAGAAATGTTGTGGGAAAAACTTATAAGAAAATTATAAAATAATGTATAGGTTGAAAAAATAGTAGTAGTTCTCATTTTATGAGGTTGTGTTTAATATAAGTAATATTTTTAGCTTAATTAAATACAACCTTATATTAATTATTAAGCATTAGGAATTATATAAGAGTAAATAATTAAGTAAACGATAGAATTATAGCAAAAATGGTCATAATTGATAATGGATTAGTTGAATTGATAGAAAATATATGATATGCTATCACTTAGCGGTCAGACCAGCAAACCAGTATTGTGAGATTTTAATAGGGAGATGACAGTCATGATTATTGACAAGATATTTTATAAAACATTGTTTAAAAATTTATTTTCAGATACTTTTGAATTAAAGCTGTGGGATGGAAGTTCAGAAGTTTACGGGAAGGGAGAAGTTAAATTTAAAATAATATTTAATGAACCTATTCCTAAATCTGATATTATTAAGGATCCTTCTTTAACCTTTGGAGAAGCCTATATGACTAAGAAAATACATATTGAAGGAAGTGTTCAAAAGGTTATAGAATCTTTATACAACAATCAAGAAAGTTTTTTGCGTAATGGTGATAAATATGCAGGATTACTAAAAATGGCTACTAATAACATAAAAAATAGTAGGGAAAATATTGAGTTTCATTATGATATAGGAAATGATTTTTATAAGTTGTGGTTAGATGATACTATGACATATTCCTGTGGTTACTTTAAATCTAAAGATGATTCTTTAACTGCGGCACAAAAAAATAAAGTTCAGCATATTCTAAAAAAGCTAGATTTGAAGGAAGGAGAAACTTTACTTGATATAGGCTGTGGTTGGGGTGAACTTATTATTTCGGCAGCAAAACAGTATAAGGTTAAGGCAATGGGTATAACCTTAAGCTCTGAACAGTTAAATAAAGTTAAAGAAAGAATAAAAAATGAAGGCTTAGAGGATTTGGTTGAAGTTAGACTTGCGGATTATAGAGAATTAAGGAATGTGAAATTTGATAAGATAGTAAGTGTTGGTATGCTTGAACATGTAGGGAAGGATCATCTTAAAGAGTATTTTGACGCTTTAGATAAATTATTAAATGACAAGGGCGTATCTTTACTTCACTGTATAACTGGTGTAAAAACTGGAGGAACTAATACGTGGATAAATAAATATATTTTCCCAGGGGGGTATGTTCCAGCAATCGCAGAACTCATTAGTTGTATGGCAGAAAAAAGCTTTAATATAATCGATGTGGAAAATTTAAGACTCCATTATGGAAGAACTTTAGAGCACTGGGCAGAAAATTTTGAAAATGCACTACCAGAAATAAGAAAAACTAAGGATGAGACTTTTATAAGAATGTGGAGGTTATATTTAAATTCTTGTGCAGCATCTTTTAACTGTGGTAATATAACTATTCATCAATTTCTCTTTAATAAAGGCGTAAATAACAATCTAGAGTGGACTAGAGATTATATGTATAAATAGGAAGTAATATTGAGTACTAAATAAATTCCTCCTTCTTACTTACTATACAACTCTGGTGCACAACCAATTCTAACGATTAATTTTGCAGGTATAAATGGTAATCAGAATTATGGGATTAGATCTGAGCCTATAAAGAATATATTAAGTGAACTAATAAGAAACATGTATTATATCAGTATGCAGGGTCAGATCAATATACCAATGATTAAATTTATAAAAGAGGTGATTTTTTGAAGTATTTAAAGCAACTAATGATTATTTTAGGGGCATATTTTTTAGGAGTAATTTTAGAGCTAGTCTTTAAATTACCTATACCAGGTACGGTTATCGGATTAATATTACTTTTTTTAGCTCTATATTTTAAAATAATAAAAATTGAAATGATAGAGGATATATGTGAAATCTTAATATCATTTATGTCATTTCTATTTGTTCCGGCTGGCGTTGGATTAATGACATCTTTTAATATGCTTAAAGGTAAGGTTATTGCATTTTCTGTTATCATTTTCATTTCTACTATTGTTGTTTGGGTCGTAACTGCTTATGTTGTTAAATTTTTACGAAAGGTGTGCTAAAGATGAAGGGAATAGTGACTTCACCGATATTTGGAGTTTTAATATCTATAATTGCCTATGAAATAGGTGCTTTAATTAAACAAAAATTTAGGTTATCAATTTTTAATCCACTACTTATTGCAATAATAATTTTAATTTTATTTTTGATGAAATTTAATATTGAATATAGTGACTACAACAATGGGGGACAAGTGGTTTCTTTCTTTTTGGCTCCTGCAACTGTGGCTTTAGCATTACCGTTATATAAGAAGTTTTCTTTATTTAAAAAAAATGCAGTACCTATTATAGCAGGTATCTTGTGTGGTACTGTTTCTGGAATTGTGTGTGTGATTGCACTTTCGAAGTTATTTGGTCTTTCAAGTGAGCTTACAAAATCGCTGGTACCTAAATCTATAACAACACCTATAGGAATGGCGCTAGCAAAGCAATTAGGGGGCATACCATCAATAGCTGTTGTAGCTATTATAATTACTGGAATATTTGGTTCTATTATTGGGCCATTCTTGTATAAAATATTAAAAATAAATGATAAGGTTGCCATGGGAATTGCTATGGGCAGTGCATCACATGCTGTTGGAACGGCTAAAGCTTTAGAAATAGGAGAAGCTGAAGGGGCAATGAGCGGTCTAACCATCGCTATTTCAGGAATTATAACAGTAATTATAGCACCATTATTGTGGAATTTATTTTCATCATTTTTTAAGTAAATAATTGTGGAGGTATTAGCGTGACTGATAATAAAAATAATTCTAAAAAAAGCGTGCGCACATTTAATAAGTTATTTGCTTCAATTGATAATTTATTAGTTGAAGAAAAAGAACAAAGACTAAAGTTAAAGCTTGGAAAAGAGATAAAAAACAGTATATTTACCAATGAAATTATAAAAAAAATTAATGAAGATGATATTTCTGATTTTGTTGATGGAGAAGATAACAGGATAACGGCACTTTTTTCTAGTATATTCCCTATATTTATTAAAAATGGTAACATTATTTTTAGACTGTATAAGCATAAAATTGAAGTAGATTTATCTGATGAAATGAAAGATAGATATATTTACATATTTTCTGATGGGCGATTAACTTCTGGACTATTTCAATGTTTTAGCATCAGTGACCATGAATATGTGTATGGAATAAAAAAGATAATTGATGCTATTCCACTTTTTAAAAATGCTATTTTAAGAACACTGGAAGACTTTGAGAAAAACATCAATACACATAATACTAAAATAGAAAAGTCAAAAAACAGGGAGCAGCTGGCAGAAAAAAATTATAATGAATTGATTGATTATTTAAAAGCAAACTGTTCTGAAACCTTAAACTAAAGTACAGATTACAATTGTCAACTGATTAGATTATAAAAAATATAGTTTGGTAAGTATTTATTTTAATATTATTAATGGAAAAAGCTCCTTAATCCTGGCGTTGCAGCGGGCATAGGAGCTATAATTTTAAAGTGAATTTATAAGTAGAATAATCCTTATATTTCTTGAACATAATAAACATTGAAAAAAATAATTTAACTAAGGGAGATGTTTATTTATGAAAGTAAATCCAGATGATAGAAGAGATAATGTGGATAGAATTCAAGAAAATATAGATAATACTATTGAAAATATTCATAAGGCAAATGAAATGATTGAAAAGGTGGATGGTGAAAAAAACAGGGATGACTTAAAGGCAAAAAATAGGAGAAGAGAAGAAGCACTTGGTCAATTTAGAGCAGAAATCAAAGATGAGGCTTCAGATAAAAAAAGAGGCTACGAGTAAATTTATGTTTAAAAGTACTAGTTATAGTGACGAGAGTTTTATCATTTGCTATGGTTTAAATAATTATGTATATCGCTGCCTGACAGTGGGAAAAATAAAAATGAGGTGATAACATATGAAAAAGATTGGTGTAGAAGAGGGATTATCCAATATTGCCAGCTATCTAAAAGATGAAGGATATTCAGTAGAAACCTTAGGTGCAGATCTTAAAAGCAATGTTTGTAAGTGCAAAGGGTTAGATGTAATTGTAACATCAGATCTTAATACAAACATGATGGGTTTTAGCAATACTTCAACAGAGATTCCTGTTATTAATGCCAGTGGATTAACTGGAGAAGAAGTAAAGAGCATGATTCAGCAGAAAACAACTAAATAAGGATAAACCATCTTGAAGCTTGAAATTTATTTGTACCAAAATGTTATCTTCTTGGTGCTATGGTGCACATGAATTTTAATAGTTGAGATGATATATCTATAATTGTAATAAAATCCTTAAGCATAAAATGTGCTTGGGGATTTTTGCTTTTTATAAAATTTTGTTTTACGATAAAATTAATGGTACAAAACTAAAAGTAATAAGTTATTATGTATTTTTAAAATTCCTGTATATATTTTTGTAAAACATATTGAATTATTTTGAAACCTAGTATACTATAAGTAATATATACTAATTAATAACTATTATTTTATAATATACATTATAAGGGAGGGGATGAAATTGAAATTATCATTTAAAATAGCACTAAGATTTTTGAAATCAACAAAAGGACAAACAATACTCATAGCTATGGGAATAGCTGTAGGAGTATCAGTACAGATATTTATAGGCTCATTAATTCAAGGACTTCAGAAAAGCCTTGTAAATAAAACAATAGGTAGTTCTTCTCAAATTACAGTAAGCTCAAATTCTTCTGATAAGCTTATAAGTGGCTATGAGGATATAGTTAATAAAATTAAAGCGTCTGATGATAGAATAAAAAATGTTTCTGCAGTTTCTGACAATCCAGCTCTTATAAAATCCGATGATAAAATTTATTCTGTTTTAGTCAGAGGAATGAATCTTAAGCAGTTTGATGGAATTTATAAGTTAAAAAGTAGTATATATGAAGGGAAGGCTCCGAGTAATAATTTTGATGTTATAGTAGGCAAGGATTTAAAGAAAGAACTTAATTTAAAATTAGATGATAGTATAGAGCTCATAACAAATTCTGGACAAATAAAAAAGCTAAAGGTAGTAGGTTTTTATGATCTAAAGACATCTAATATAAATAAAAGTTGGCTAATTACAAATATAAAAACTGCAAGTAATATATTTTCTACAGGAGACAAAATTACAGATATAGAAATGCAGGTTTCTGATGTATTTAAGGCTGATGAAATAGCTTCAATAATTTCAAAAAAGATTGACAAAAATTTAAAAGTTGATAATTGGAAAGATCAAAATGCTTCTCTTTTAAGTGGATTAAGTGGACAGAATGCTTCTAGTATAATGATTCAGTTTTTTGTAATGATTTCTGTGGTATTAGGTATAGCTAGTGTTTTAGTTGTAACTGTGATTCAAAAGTCAAGGCAAATAGGAATACTGAAGGCTATGGGAATTAAGAATAGGCAGGCAAGCTATATATTTTTATTTGAAGGGCTATTGCTAGGAATTATAGGTGGAGTAATAGGAGTGACTTTTGGATTAGGATTAAGCTATATGTTTAGCAAATTTGCACTAAACCCAGATGGAACACCGCTAGTTGAACTTTATATTGATTATAAATTTATAGCTTTATCTTTTCTAATTGCTATATTATCTGCGGTTGCAGCTGCTTTGATTCCAGCAAAACGCTCATCTAAATTAAATCCAATAGAGGTGATTAGAAATGCATAGTATAGTTAGATTAAATAATATAACTAAAACTTATGGTACTTTGGTAAAAACTCAAGTTTTAAAAGGAATAAATCTTTCTTTTGAAGAGGGAACTTTTAATTCAATAATAGGAGCATCTGGAAGTGGTAAAAGCACTTTGCTAAATATAATGGGAACCTTGGATAAGCCTACACAAGGAGAAATTTATATAGATGGAATAAGAACAGATACTATGAGAAAAAATGAACTGGCGGAACTTAGAAATAAGACTATAGGATTTATATTTCAGTTTCATTATTTGCTTTCTGAATTTACCGCCATTGAAAATGTTCTAATGCCATATATGATTGGAAATTCAAAGCCTTCAAAAGAAATTAAAAAAAGAGCTAATGAACTTTTAGAGCTGGTTGGTCTTGCACAGGTTAAAAACAATTTTGCAAACAATATGTCTGGCGGCCAGCAGCAGAGGACAGCAATTGCAAGAGCTCTTATGAACAATCCTAAACTTATATTAGCTGATGAGCCTACTGGCAATTTAGATTCTGAATCAACGGAAAATATATATAATCTATTAAGAAATATCAATAAAGAAATGAAAACTACCTTTGTTATAATTACCCATGATAATAGAATTGCCGAAAAGGCAGATAGAGTTTTAGAAATTAAAGATGGAAAAATAGCTAAAGATTTTTTAAACGAAAAATTAAATTCTTCTTTATAAGATTTATTAGCTTTAATTTAAATCATCTCTTCAATATTGTTACTTCGCTACCCCGGAAATACAAGGTGACTTTTTCTCCGTTTCTCTACAAAAAACTCTCTATAAACATGGTTAATCAATAGAATTTAATAATCATATTATAATATTATAAAAATTTAATTGCTTACAAAGATTCAAGCCTAAAATTCCGGAGGTACGGAGGGATTTTTTCCTTGCACCACTGTGGGAGCGAAGTAACAATGCTGAAGGAACAATTTAAAAAAATTCTAATAAATCTTGCCTCAAAAATCATAAAATACTTAGAGTTTTAAATATGTTTGAGCTTTTTTTTAGCGAGTAAACATGCACGAGGTTTGGGCTTTGCCCATTATCCTTCTATACCTTAAGCAAGCACTCACTTAGAATCGCCACTTAGATTTATAGAATTTTTTTAATGTGACGAAGCATTGTTACTTCGCATTATTTTTCACATATGCAGCATAACCAATTTTTTTCTTCAACCAAATCTATAGTTATGTTACTAAAACCAGCATCTTTTAGTAATCCTTCTAGTTCGCCAGGAGTATATAAATTCATGTTTGATATAGAAACGAGTTCATCATTTCTTTTTTTGAATCTTTCACTGGAATACATTTCACATATCGCCATGAACTTTCCAAGGGGCTTTAGTGTTCTTCTTACTTCCTTAAAACTTTCAGATATATTAGGCCAGAAGTAAATAGTTTCTACTGCGGTTACAATATCAAATTTATTATCTTCAAATGGCAGTTTTTCTACGCTTCCATGAAGAATTTCAACTTTATTATTTTGTATAAAGTCTTTATTGTAATCTTTTGACCATTTCACGCAATCTAGTGAATAGTCTATTCCAAAAACCTTGCCATCATTTGCTATAGAGGCCAGCCTATTTACTGTTCTGCCTCCGCCGCAGCCTATATCTAATATGATGTCGTTATCTTTAATATGTGCTTTTTTTAGTCCCCAACTGGTTAATTCAAAATGTCTTTCATTCATGTCGTCAACTATAACTTTACCTAATTCTCCAGTTGGTTTTTTACATTGATTTAATCTTTTAGCAAGTTCACTCATAAATTCACCTTCCTACATAAATGACAATAATAATCACTATCATTATATTATATAACCTTTTTAATCATATCGCAATTATTATTTTTTGCATTAACACATTAATTAATAAAAGAGAATAGTGGAAGAGTAGGATATTTTATTATAATGTGTTAGGTTTTGGTTTGTATTGGGCATTAAAGTATTTTAAGCTTCAGCTTAAAAAGTTGATTTGTAATTTTTATAAATATAGAATAGTTTTTAATATTAATTATTATTTATATTGAAAACTATACCAATTAGGTATATAATAAAATCATACGGTTTGAATATACTTTTTAGGAATATATTTTATTATATGGTTAATATATGAAGATATTCATAAGACCGTGTTAATAAGAGGAGGGGTGGTTATGTTTTTTAAAACTACAGAGCAGCACGAAAATTTAAGAGCAAAAATTAGAAAGTTTGCTGAGGAAGAAGTTAAACCTATTGCATTTATGCTTGACCAGGAAAATAAATTTCCAAAAGAAGTAGTTCAGAAGCTAAAAGATTTGGAAATGATGGGACTTCCATATTCAAAAGAGTATGGTGGAGCAGGTCTTGATGTAATAAGCTATGCAATTGCTGTTGAAGAATTATCAAGAGTAGATGGTGGTACTGGTGTAATTCTTTCTGCTCATACATCTCTAGGAACATATCCAATTGCTGCTTATGGAACAGAGGAACAAAAACAAAAATACTTAGTTCCACTAGCAAAAGGAGAAAAGCTTGGTGCATTTGGACTTACAGAAGAAAATGCAGGAAGTGATTCTAGCGCTACAGAAACAACAGCTGTTTTAGATGGCGATTACTATATTTTAAATGGTGAAAAAATATTTATAACAAATGGCGGCGAGGCTGATATTTACGTTGTTTTCGCTGTTACAACACCTGATATTGGCACTCACGGTATAAGTGCTTTCATTGTTGAGAAAGGCTGGGAAGGTTTTAGTTTTGGTAAGCATTATGACAAAATGGGAATTCGATCTTCTGCTACTGCCGAATTGATTTTTAACAATGTTAAAGTACCTAAAGAAAATTTGCTTGGCAAAGAGGGAGAAGGCTTTAAAATTGCTATGTCTACCTTGGATGGTGGACGTATTGGTATTGCAGCGCAGGCGCTTGGAATAGCTGAGGGAGCTTATGAAAATGCACTTGAATATTCAAAGGAAAGAGTTCAATTTGGTAAGCCAATATGTCAGCAGCAGGTTATAGCTTTTAAGTTAGCTGATATGGCAACTAAACTTAGAGCAGCCAGATTACTTGTTTATAGTGCAGCAGAATTAAAAGGAAATCATGAACCATATACTGTAGAAGCTGCTATGGCAAAACAATATGCTTCAGATGTTTGTCTTGAAATTGTAAACGATTCTCTGCAAATATTTGGTGGAAGTGGCTATCTTAAAGGGATGGAAGTCGAACGCGCTTATAGAGATGCGAAGATTTGTACAATTTACGAAGGAACTAATGAAATTCAGCGTGTGGTTATTGCTGCTCACATAATCGGTAAAATGCCAAAGAGCGAAAGTGGAGGAAGGGTCCATAAGCAAGGGCCTGCTACAGGGTATCGTAAGAAAGTTATTTTTAAGGATGGAAGTTCCTCTGAAAAAGTAGCTGCACTGGTAGAAGCGCTTAAAAAAGATGGTTATGATTTTACTGTAGGAATTCCTATAGATACTCCTATTAGTAAAGCTGAAAGAGTGGTTAGTGCAGGTTTAGGCATAGGAGAGAAAGAAAACATGAAACTTATAGAAGATTTAGCAGTTCAGGCTGGTGCAGCTGTAGGTTCTTCACGTCCTGTGGCTGAAACACTTAAGTATGTGCCACTTAATCGCTATGTCGGTATGTCAGGTCAAAAATTTAATGGAAATTTGTACATTGCCTGCGGTATTTCGGGTGCAGGTCAACATTTAAAGGGTATAAAGGATGCAACAACAATTGTAGCTATAAATAATGATCCGAATGCTAAGATTTTTAAAAACTCAGATTATGGAATTATTGGTGATTTAAAAGAAATACTTCCACTTTTAACAGCGGCATTAGATAATGGACAGCCAAAGAAGGAGGCTCCTCCAATGAAAAAAATGAAGAGAACAGTTCCAAAGAAGGTCGTTCCAACATGGAAACACTATGTTTGCAATGGCTGCGGTTATGAATATGATCCTGGGATAGGTGATCCAGAAGGAGAAATAGCTCCAGGTACTCTGTTTGAAAAATTACCAGAAGAATGGACCTGCCCTGCTTGTGGAGAAGAAAAAGATATGTTTATAGAAGTATAATAATAAAGGAGGATTAGTTATGTATTGTGTTAGAAAAGTAACTGAAGATCTTTATTGGGTTGGTGGAAATGATCATCGCCTTGCTCTTTTTGAAAATATTCATCCTATTCCAAGAGGTGTTTCTTATAACTCGTATGTGCTTTTAGATGAAAAAGCAGTACTTTTTGATACAGTTGATTGGTCAATTTGCCGTCAATTTACCTCAAATATTGAAGCTGTTTTAAAGGGCAGAAAGCTTGACTATATAGTAATAAATCATGTTGAACCTGATCATGCGGCTTGCATTGAGGAAATTGCTCTTCGTTATCCAGAAGCAAAAATTATATGTACAGAAAAGGCAGTTATGTTTATGCATCAATTTGGTTTTCATATTGATGATAAGGTAATAAAGGTTAAAGAAGGAGACACAATGTCTTTTGGAAAGCATGTGGTTGCTTTTGTTTCTGCCCCAATGGTACACTGGCCGGAAGCTATGGTTACCTATGATACTACAAATGGTGTTCTATTTTCAGCGGATGCTTTTGGATCTTTTGGAGCTTTGGATGGTAAATTATTTAATGATGAGGTGAATTTTGACCGTGACTGGCTTGATGATGCTAGAAGGTATTACACAAATATTGTAGGTAAGTATGGACCACATGTTCAAGCACTGCTGAAAAAAGCAGGCACACTGGATATAAAATTTATTTGTCCGCTGCATGGCCTGGTATGGCGTAATGATTTTGGATATTTATTAGATAAATATAACAAGTGGAGCAGCTATGAACCAGAAGAAAAAGGTGTAATGATTGTTTATGCAACAATGTACGGAAATACAGAGGCGGCAGCAACAGATTTGGCAACTAGGCTGGTTAAAAAGGGAATGACAAATGTATCTATGTATGATGTTTCAAAAACTCATGTATCGTACTTAATTTCAGAAACCTTTAAATACAGTCATGTAGTTCTTGCATCTGTGACTTATAACCTAAAAATATATCCACCTATGCTTAATTATATAATGGATATGAAAGCTTTAAACCTTCAAAAACGTACCTTTGCATTTATAGAAAATGGTTCATGGGCCCCTCAAGCCTCTAAGCTTATGCGAGAGCTTTTAGATGAAATGAAGGAAATGACTGTTTTAGATAGTGAAGCTACAGTAAGTTCAGCTATGAAGGAAGATGATGCTTCATCAATGGACAATATTGTAGATGCTATTATTACTTCCATGAATAAGTAAGCTAAATGTAATTTAAAGTTTGAGTATTTGTTTCTTATTAGTTGACTTTTTTAACTTAAATCAACCACAAATCTATTGAGTGGTTGATTTTTTTTGCATACAATATAGCTATACCAATTCAACTATGGAAATTTACAATGGTGTATATATATAAGGAGGAGATCCTATGAAAGAAATAAATTTGGCAAAGGTACTTGTAAGTAAAAGAAGAGAAAAGGGAATAACCCAAGAAGAGATTGCAAATTATATTGGTGTTTCAAAGGCTTCGGTTTCAAAATGGGAAACGGGTTTAAGTTATCCTGATATTGTTTTTTTGCCGCAGCTTGCAGCGTACTTTAACATTAGTGTTGATGAATTAATTGGATATGAACCGCAAATGACAAAAGAAGATATAAATAAGCTTTATCATAAACTAGCTGCAGATTTTGCAGAGAAACCCTTTGATGAAGTTATAAAACACTGTCGCGAAATTATAAAAAAATACTATTCATGTTTTCCACTGCTCCTTCAAATGGGAATTCTTTTACTCAATCATAGTTTGCTTTTAAAGGATGGAGAGAGTCAAAAAGCTTTATTACAGGAAGCAAAGGAGCTTTTTGTAAGGGTAAAGCTCGAAAGCGAAGATGTAGAATTATCTAGGCAGGCACTCAATATAGAAGCTGTATGTTGCCTATATACTAATGATCCAAAAGGTGCACTCCAATTACTGGAGGATTCAAATAATAGGGTAATGATACCTAATGAAACCATAGTAGCAATGGCATATCAAATGATTGGTAAAAATGAGGATGCTAAAAAAACTTTGCAGATTAGTATGTATCAATATACATTGAGCTTAATTGATGCCTTTGAGCTTTACAGTACTTTTTATATTAATGATAAAGAGAAATATGAAGAAATATTTCGAAGGGTGTTTGCAATTATAGAAGCTTTTAATATGGAAAAACTTCATCCAACATTTTTATTAAAGGTTTATATATATGCAGCTCAGGGTTATGCAAGTTTAGGAGAGCAGGATAAGGCTCTGGATATACTAAATAAATATACGGAAATTTCAATAGGTGATATTTATCCAATTAAACTCCATGGAGATGATTTCTTTGATTTATTAGATGATTGGCTTTTGCAGCTTGATCTAGGAGTAAAACCTGTAACTGACGAAAAAACTATAAAACAAAACATGCTTAATTCTGTAATAGGTAATCCAAATTTTGCAGTGCTTAAGGATAATTCGCGTTTTAAAAGTATAGTAGAAAAGTTAAGAAATAATTGTGAGGAGGCATAAATATGAGCAATCTTTCCGAATATTTACCTTTTATAATTCCACTTGTTATTATAGAAATTGCTTTGGCAGTTGCAGCTCTTATTCATGTATTAAAACATCCCAATTATCGTTTTGGAAATAAAGTAATGTGGATAATAGTAGTGCTGATTTTTGAATTTATAGGTCCTATTGTTTATTTTACAATAGGTAGAGGTGATGAATAATGAATGTTTTAGAGGTAAGTGGACTTTACAAAAGCTTCGGAAGTAATACAGTAATTAATGGTTTAGATTTACAAGTTCCAGAACATTCAGTATTTGGTTTTATGGGGCAAAATGGAGCTGGAAAGACTACTACTATGAAGATGGTACTTGGACTCTTAAAGCCTAACGGTGGAAACATTTATGTGTGCGGTGAAAAGGTAAACTATGGTGAAACGAAAACTAATCGCAATGTAGGTTATCTTCCAGATGTTCCTGAATTTTATGGATATATGAAACCTACAGAGTACCTTAAGCTTTGCGGCGAGATTACTGGACTTACAAAAAATCAAATAAAGGAAAGAAGCGAAAAACTTCTTTCCTTAGTTGGAATTTCAAATGTAAATAGAAGAATTGGAGGCTTTTCCCGAGGTATGAAGCAAAGGCTTGGAATTGCGCAGGCACTTTTAAATGAACCAAAACTATTAATTTGCGATGAGCCTACTTCGGCACTTGATCCAATTGGTAGGAAGGAAATTCTTGATATTTTGCTCTCTGTAAAAGGAAAAACTACAGTAATATTTTCAACGCATATTCTTTCTGATGTTGAGCGTATTTGTGATCATGTTGCTATTTTAAATAAAGGAAAAATTGTACTTTCAGGAACGCTTTCGGAGATAAAAGAGCAGTATAGAAGAGATTCTTTTGTTATAGATTTCATGAGTGAAAAAGATGCGGTTTGTTTTTATGAGTGTGAAGAATTAAAGGCTTTAAAAGTGCAGCTAAAAAGAGCTGGAGCTGAGGTTATAGCTAAAGCTTCAGATATAAAAAATGGTGGGCAGTTTTTAATTGATTTATTATCAGAAAAGCAAATAACTCCAGTTAAATTTGAAATGCTGGAGCCAACACTGGAAAGCTTGTTTATGGAGGTAGTAAAGTGAGGAATTATATTGCATTTTTTAAAAAAGAACTTCTTGAAAGTGTTAGGACATACAAGTTTTTTATCATTATAGCTGTTTTCTTTGCTTTTGGAATGATGAGTCCTCTTGCAGCAAAATTAATGCCAAAGCTTATTTCTTATGCTAATCAAGATGGAATGAAGATAACTATGCCAGAGCCCACTGCAATTGATGCCTGGAAACAATTTTTTAAGAATATTTCTGGTATGGGGTTAATTGTTGCTGCATTAATATTTAGTGGTGTTTTAGCAAATGAGTTGTCTAAAGGGACGTTAATTAATATGCTTACGAAGGGTTTAAATAGAAGTACAGTTATATTATCAAAATTCACCGCTATGATAATTATTTGGACGACAAGTTATGCGTTAGCCTTTGCAATGACTTTCATATATACAGCATACTTGTTTAAAAACCATGAAATGCATAATTTGTTGCTTTCAGTATTTTGCTTATGGCTATTTGGAGTGCTTTTATCGGCAATAATTTTATTAGGAGGGTCTCTTGTAAAAAGTAGTTACGGATGCCTTTTTATAACAGGTGCAGCTATTGCAATTTTAATGCTTCTTAATGTATTTCCTAAGCTTCAAAAATATAATCCTTTTTCTCTTTCTTCTAATAATGTAGCGTTACTAACTAATTCTGTAAAGGTATCGGAATTATATTATCCAATCTTTATTTCAAGTGTTTTAATATTAGCTTGTATTATAGGAGCTATTTCAATATTTAATAAGAAGCAAATTTAGATATTGATAACTATGCTTTTAGTGTATTTTTCGTTGAATTCACAGTTTGGGTCAAACAAATGTGAACAAATGTTAAGTTTGTAGAATTTACTTTGTATATCAAATATAATTAAGACGAATGATAGTAGTAGGTTTTATGAAAGGAATGTTATATTTAATGGATAGCAAAATACAAAGTAATAATTTAAAAAATAAAAATTATGGGTTCGCAATTTTGGTTGATTCCTGCTGTGATGTGCCAGAGGAGTATTTAGAAAAATATCCAATTTACGTATTGCCACTTAGAATAAATTATAAAGGACAGTCTTATAGAGATAGAATTGATATTTCACCAGAAGAAATATATGAAAAGTTAAGCGTAGAAATTCCAACTACTTCTCTGCCGGAATATGCAGATGCAAAAGAAGTGTTTAATAATATAATTGAGGATGGGTATGATAAAATTATATCCATTAGTATTTCAAGTAATTTAAGTGGAACTTTTAATCTTGTTAGATTAGTTAGTGATGAATTTAAAGAAAAAGGGATTAAGACATACTTATTTGACACGAAAAATATAGCTATTGCAAGCGGTATGTATGCAATATCAGTGGCAAATCATTTAGAAGAAGGAAAGGATTACGAAGAGACAATACAGTTGCTTGAGGCAGAGTATGGTAATTCAAAAGTTTTCTTTTGTGTTGAAACTCTAGAATATTTAAGAAAAGGCGGCAGAATTGGGCGTGTGGCTTCTATGCTTGGATCGGCACTTGGCATAAAGCCAATTATTACCTGTGATAAAGATGGCATATATTGTATTGCTGGAAAGGAACGTGGTTCTAAAAGGTGTATTAACAAGGCGGTTGCACTGGTAAAGGAATTTGCAAGTAGGGGGAAAAAAGCAGAGATTGCAATTATGTGCAGTGGAAATAGAATAGAATTACCAGATATTAAAGATAAACTGGAAGAATTAATTCCTGATTGTATAGTAAAAATAATGGGACAAATAAGTCCAGTGTTAGGTGTACATGTTGGTCCCGGATTAATAGGAATTGCAGTATTTGTAACTGAGTAGGATTGGAGAAATTAAAATGGCAAGTATTCTTATATGCGATGATGATATAGCAGTTCATACATCTCTTGGTATATATTTAGAAGCAGATAATTTTTTATATACAAGTGTATATGATGGAAAAGAATCCTTAGAAAAAGCCTTGAAGGGTAAATTTGATTTAGTTATTTTAGACATTATGATGCCTGGTTTATCAGGAATTGAAGTATGCAAAGAAATACGAAAAGTATCTAAAATTCCAATTATTATGCTAACAGCTAAGGGAGAAGAAATTGATATTCTTTTAGGGCTTGAACTTGGAGCTGATGATTATATTGTAAAACCTTTTAACCCAAGAGAAGTGGTTGCAAGGGTAAAAACTGTACTTAGAAGATTAGAAGATATAAATGTTAAAAAGTTGGCATCCATTGTTAGGTTTCGGGAGCTTGAAGTAAATGCCTCAACCTACAAATTACTTTTA
The DNA here is from genome assembly GCF_045310695.1 of Clostridium neuense. NCBI lineage: Bacteria > Bacillati > Bacillota > Clostridia > Eubacteriales > Clostridiaceae > Clostridium > Clostridium neuense. Next base: position 81,283 of record NZ_JBJIAA010000013.1, on the reverse strand, counting down.
AATAATGTTTCAATTGATGCAACCCCAAAGGAAATTGAAATATTATTTATGCTAATATCAAATCCAGGTGTTGCACTTTCAAGAGATGAGATATTGGACAAAGTATGGGGTGCAGATTATACTTATGTAGACAGAAGAACAATAGATACTCACATTAACAGAATTCGCTCACACTTACCTATGGATTATGCAGAACGCATACAGTCCGTTTATGGTGTAGGATATAAATTTGAGGATGGAATATGAAGAAAAGAGAAAAGTATTTAAATATAAGTAGTTCCTTTGTTAAAATTATTTTTTTTGTAATGATAATATTTATACTAGCATCAATAGGATTAACCATTACACTGTATAGCTTTTATGGAAGTTACATAGAAGATAGGGTAAAGGTCACTAATAAAATAATATTTGGAGTAAACACAGGAATACTTTGCTCTATGCTCATTACTTTAGTAGTGGTATGCCCAATTGTATTATATGCATCTAGAAAGATGGCTAGTCCACTGGTAGAAATGAAGAAAGTTGCAATTGCTATGTCGGAGGGGGATTTTTCAGTTAGGGCAAAAGATAATTATAGCGGAGAAATGGGCCAGCTGGCAGTTACACTAAATCAAATGGCAGCAGAATTATCCAAAACAATTAGTTCACTTACAATTGAGGGAGACCTACTAAAGCAGATACTTAATTCTATGAGTGATGGACTATTGGGATTTGATTTAGCTCAGCAAGTTAATTTGAAGAATACAACTTTTGAAAAAATGTTTGGAAATCAAAGTAAGCTGGAAGAATTAGAAGATGATTTATATGAAATAATGCGTACAATATCTTTGGCGGCGGTTGAAAATGAAAAAACAGAAATAACTACATGCTCCTTTAAAGAAAAGAGTATTTTGATTTCAGGTTCACCAATACGTTCTGAAGATAACGGTATTGTAGGTACAGTACTGCTTTTTCGTGATGTTACGGAAGCTGTAAGACTTGAACAGACTAGAAAGGATTATGTGGCTAATGTTTCCCATGAGCTAAGATCACCTCTTACAGCTGTTAAAGGGCTGATTATTCCACTTAAAGAAGGAATGGTTAAAGATGATGAAAAGAGAAAGCATTTTTACGAAATTATTTATAATGAAGTTGAAAGATTAAATAGACTCGTAAATGATTTGTTTGAATTATCGAGATTGCAGTCAAGGAATACGCCTTTTGACATGCAGATTGTCGATGTTTCAAATATACTTTATGATGAGCAGGACAAGTTTGAAATTTTAGTGCAAGAAAAGAATATGAGGCTAGTTGTAAAGAAAAGTGAAAAGCCAATATACGCAAAAGGAAATATTGATCGTATTGGTCAAGTAATTACTATTTTAATAGACAATGCTTTAAAATTTGCTAAGGAAAATAGTACGATTACACTGTCAGCGAAATATGAAAATGCAAGGGCTGTAGTATCTATACATAATACAGGATCAATAATTAATGAGGAAGATTTAGCATTGATATTTGATCGCTTTTATAAAGTAGATAAATCCCATAAAGAAGAAGGGGCAGGCCTTGGTTTATCTATAGCGAGAGAAGTAATTGCAAGGATGAATGGGAATATTAGTGTAAAGAGTGATGGAAAAAATGAAACTTGCTTTAGTTTTGATTTAGAAGGCGTTAACTTAACTTAAGAATTCCTTTTACATTTACTGTGAACAACTTTTGTAGTAAAATTAATCACAAAAGCTATAGTAGAAAAGAGATTTTTATGTATAAAGAAAATCAACTAATTACAACTAAATTTAATATTCCAACCATAGATTCAAAAGTGGTTAAAAGACCAAGACTATTTAGAAAGCTAGATACATGTTTTGAGTATAGGATTACATTAGTAACAGCTCCAGCCGGATATGGTAAAACCACGCTTGTAACTTCATGGCTTTCGGAAAAGAAAAAAAGAAAACTAATCACAACTTGGTTGTCATTAGATGAAGATGATAATGATCCGGAATGCTTTTGGAGTTATTTTTTTATGTCCTTGTATAAGAAAATGCCAGGTATAAATGACATTAGAAGTGAAGCAGCAATGTTTAATAAACTGTATATTTCTCATTTTATAAATACTGTTTGTAAATTTGATGGGGAAATACTTATGGTTATTGATGATTTTAATGTCATAACAAATGATAGCATACTTAAAAATATAAAGTTTTTGATAATGAATATGTCTTTAAACTTACATTTTTTGATTCTTAGCAGAACTTTTCCGAAACTCACGCTTTCAAGACTTAGAGCGGCAGATAGTATTTTGGAAATTAATCAATACGATTTGCAGTTAACGTATGAAGAAACTACTCAGTTTGTTTGTAAAACATTGGATAATAAAACTCCTTTTGATAAATGCAGTGAGGTATGGAAAGAAACAGAAGGTTGGGCTGCAGGAATTCAAATGATGGTACTTACTATTAAAAATTTTGGTGAAAAAAGCTTAAATAACAATTTTGTGTTTGAGTATATGATGGAAGAAGTATTTTTAAGCTTAAGCGAAAATACAAAAAAATTTTTAATGTCCACGTCCATTGTTGATCAGTTTTCTGTTGAATTTGGTAATTATTTACTTAGTATTAATAATAGTATTGACATTATTAAAGAAGTTGAAAGGTTAAATTTATTTTTAATAAGCCTTGATGGTGAAAGAAAATGGTTTCGTTATCATAATTTATTTAGAAGTTTTTTGAAAAGACAGCTAGATAAACTAAGCGATGATATTATACATAAATTATTTAACAGAGCAGCTGAATGGTATGAAGCTAATAAGCAAGTAAATAAAGCAGTAGAGAATTATATAAAGGGAGAAAACTTTAAGAAAGCTGTATGCCTTATTGAAGAGATTAGCAGTGAAATACTTTGCAGTGGGCAAGCTAAGCTGCTTGGTAAATGGAATGAAATGCTTCCTAAGGATATAGTTAAAGCTAATTCTAGATTAATTATGAATAGTGCATGGGCAGCATCAGCGGATAGAAAAGCAAGTGAAGCTTCACAGTATATAATTATGGCGGAGGAATGTGCCAATATAAACAGGTTAGCAAAAGCGGAAATATTAGCTTTAACTTCTACCAATATAGTAGATATAAATAATATAGATAAAATAATAGATGATTGTAAAAATGTTATTAAAGAGCTAAAGCCAAAAGAGTTTTTGACCCAACTTATGATTTTTAATATAGCAAAGGGATATCTTTTTAAAGGTGAGGTTGCAGAGGCAGAATATTATTTAAAAGAATGTTTGAAAATAAGCACTGAAACTGGCGAAGGGTATATTGAGGTGGTTGCAAGTAAGCTGTTATTTATAGGAGATAAACTTAAGGGAAAGCATAAAGAGGTTGAGAAAAAATGCAAAGACTTAATCTCAAAGCTTAAGATAGAAGGCGATATTTTACTTCCTGTAGCAGGTCTTTTATATGCTGAATTATCAGATGTTTATTATGAATGGAATGAACTTGAAAAATCAGCAGCTATGGCTAAGGAGGGTTTACGATTAGGATTAGATGGAGAAGATACATGGACAATAACTGAAAATTATTTTATGCTTGTCAAAACATATAATGCAAAGGGGCTTTCTAAGGAATACAAACTTACTTTAGAGAAGCTTAAAAAATATTTTTCTAGCAGTGAGTTTTTTGATATGAAGTTAAAAGTAGGAAGTCTTAATACGGAAAATTACCTTAAAAGAGGCGAGATTATAAAAGCTTCGAAGTGGATAATTAATATATCATCTGAAATAAAAGGGGACATGACCATGCTCTATCCTGAGTTTTATATAGCTAAGACAAGGCTGTATATTTATGAAGGAAAGATGGATAAAGCAAGAAAAATACTAAATTCACTTGAAAAGAATGCTGAAAAATATGATGCTAATGCTTTATTAACAAAGGTAATGATTCTAAGATCTATGGCTTACGAAAAAAATGGGCATATTGAAGAAGCTATAAGTGAGCTTGAAAAAGCAGTAGCTCTAGCTTGGAAGCAAAAGCTGGTAAGAAGTCTTATTGGTGAAGGAAAATGGATGAAAAATATGCTGAGTAAGCTAAAAAAATATACACGTAACGATGATATATGTACGTTTATTGATGTTTTATTATCTGAGTTTGAGCCGAACTTTAGTATAAAAGCTGATTCTTCAAATGAGATGCTAAGCAAAAGAGAAATAGAAGTTATTAAACTTATATGTGATGGTGCTACAAATTTAGAAATAGCTCAAAAACTTTTTGTTTCAGTTAATACGGTCAAAACACATCTCTTAAATATATATACAAAACTTGATGTTCACAGCAGAACAAGAGCAGTAGCTAAGGCAAAAATGCTAAAATTAATATAGATAAATAGCTTGAAACTAAAAAGTTGTAGATTTCAATTTTTTAATTTCAAGCTATGATAAAGGATGATTTTGATAATCATCCTTTTTTTCACCCTTTTGGGTGATGTATAGGCTGTGTTTTATATGTAAAATGAAGATACTTGATACTATATAACACAATTGGAGGGGATAAATATGGATTTAACCGAAGTACAAGAAAAAGATATTGCTGAAATAACAAGTAATTTAAACAAATTTGCAGAACAATTAACTGCATCTGCACGGGAAATGGCAAATTCGGCGGAGGAACTAGCTGCAAATAGTCATAGTATAGGTGAACTTGCAAATAAGTCTTCAAATGGGCTTAATAAAATGGATGATATCTTAAAGTACATAAAAGGAGTTTCTAAGACAACTAATATGCTTGGAATAAATGCTGCTATAGAGTCTGCAAGAGCTGGTGAGCATGGTAAAGGATTTGCTGTTGTTTCACAGGAGATACGTAATCTTGCAGCTCAAAGTAAGTCTTCAGCTGTTGATATTGGTAATAATTTAGATGAAATAAAAAATGATATAAATGGTATATTAAATTTTATAAATATATTTACAAATGCAAGTGAAAGTCAAGCAGCTCAAGCAGACCAACTAATATCAAGCAGTGAAAGCATTAATGAGTTAGCTCAAAAATTGCTACAGTTTACTGAAAAGTTAAATGAGTAGAATACTAATATTGTTATAAGATGGAAGGTGAATTAATATACAAGAACTAGAGATTGCCGCATTAAACATAGGAAATTTTGGTAATCTCTAGTTCTTGTAAGTAAATAAATTACTTGTTTGGATCATCATTAAGATTATCATTCATAATAGTTTTTAGTATATCTCTTGTACCAGAAATATTATCTATTACCTGTTTATAGGTATTACCTAATTGGGTTAGTGAAGTTACCATTTCATGATTCTTCTTTTTTCTATAATCTTCTATTTCTTTTAAAATTCTTTTATGTTCAGCTTTAAACATCCAAACAAGACCTGTGGCCGTTTCAGATTGTTTTTCACACTCAAGTAGATTAGAAGCTGACATTTTTATTTTAAGGTCTTTGCTAGGGGAGTTGAAAGGAGGAATAGAAGCCTCGGTAACTGCATTTTTAAATGCATTATCTAGCAAATTTTTATATTTATCTGTATTTGTTCCATAGATATCAGCACTGATTTCGTTTTGTATTGCTTCATATTCAAAAGTATACTTTGATGCAAAAGAAGAGTCTTTAATATCTTTTGCAGAATCCTTTATGCGGTTTAAAAATTTATATGCTGTCATAGCATCATCAGATATGCTTGAGTCAGCTGTGTTTTTTAAATTTGAAGTGTTTGAAGGCTCAACTGTGTTAGTGCAATTGTTTGATGACCTTCTACATTTATCTGTAGTATTTACTTCAGCGTTATAAGTTGATTTTTTGCAGTTTAAAGATAAATCCATAATAATCCCTTCCTGTATAGTTTATACATATATTTAATATCGTATATATTTTAAATTACTGTAGTAGCGGAATGTATATTTTGACTTTTGGGACAATAGAGAACCCATTTAAGCTGAAAATACTACTGCCTTATTTATAAGGTGATTTTTAAAATTTCCTTTGATAGGGTAATTTTGCTAAAAGTCGAAATTTGTTGTATGAAAATAAATGGAAAATGGTAAAAATAATTGTAAAATAATGAAAAATGATAAAGTATTAGTATAAAAAATGGGGGAAGTGATAAACTGTTACCTAATGGTACAATTATTAAAAGCTAAGTAAATTTGATTATGGGGAAAGTTATTTAGCGCTGAAGTTAAACAATAAAGAAAGAAATATGGGATTATGATTTATACTTCTAATTATGTTTAAATAGTATGATATCATAATGAAAAAATAGTGAAAAGCAATGACCATGGTTTTAGATATTGCTTTTCACTATTTTCATTTTAAAATAACTATTAAATTATTTCCATATATGTTTTATTATATTGCTAATAATAGTTATTAAAACGCAATGATTATTTTCTATATATAGGGGAGGGGAAAAATTGAAACTGCCATTTAAAATTGCTGTTAGATTTTTAAAGTCTACAAAAGGCCAAACTGCATTAATAGTTTTAGGCATAGCGATTGGGGTATCTGTACAAATATTTATAGGATCATTAATACAGGGGCTACAAAAAAGCCTTATAAATAAAACCATTGGAAATTCTTCTCAAGTTACTATAACTTCAAATTCTTCGGATAAGCTTATAGAAAATTATGGAAGTTTAGTTGATGAAGTGAAGAAGTCAGATAATAGAATAAAAAATGTTTCTGCGGTTTTGGACAATCCAGCACTTATAAAATTGCAAAACAAGACATACTCTGTTTTAATCAGAGGTGTTGAGATTAATAATTTTGATAAAATTTATAATATTAAAAATAGTATTTATGAAGGGAAATTTCCAACTAGTAATTTTGAAACAGTAATAGGGAAAGATTTAAAAAGTGAATTGGGTTTGAATTTGAATGACAATATAGATATAATTACAAATTCAGGCCAAGTAAAGAAAATGAAGATAACTGGATTTTATGATTTAAAGGTAGCTAGTATAAATAAAAGTTGGTTAGTTACTAATGTAAAAACTGAGGCTAGTATGTTTTCTTCAGGAGATAAAATTACTGGAATAGAAATGCAGGTTTCAGATGTATTTAAAGCAGATGAAATAGCAGATAGTATTTCTAAAAAAGTTGGTAAGGATTTGAAAGTAGATAATTGGAAAGCTCAAAATGCTTCTCTTTTAAGCGGATTAAATAGTCAAAGTGCTTCCAGTATTATGATTCAAGTTTTTGTAATGATATCGGTTATTTTAGGCATATCTAGCGTTTTAGTTGTAACTGTGGTTCAAAAGTATAAGCAAATAGGAATACTTAAAGCAATGGGAATTAAGGATAGAGAGGCAAGCTTTATATTTTTATTTGAAGGATTATTACTAGGGATTATGGGAGCAATAATAGGAGTGGCTATAGGTCTTGGTTTAGGGTATATGTTTAGTAAATTTGTATTAAATCCAGATGGTACACCACTTGTCGAACTTTATATTGACTATAACTTTATAATTTTATCTGCAACATTTGCGGTATTATCGGCAGTTATAGCTTCACTTATTCCAGCAAAGAGTTCGTCAAAATTAAATCCGATAGAGGTGATTAGAAATGCCTGATATAATTAGTTTAAATGATGTAAGTAAAGTTTATGGAAAAGTTATAAAGACAAAAGTTCTAAAGGATGTAAATATTTCTTTTGAGGAGGGAACCTTTAACTCTATAATAGGTGCCTCTGGAAGCGGAAAAAGTACTTTGTTAAATATAATGGGAACTTTAGATAAGCCAACAACAGGTGAAATTTATATTAATGGAGTAAGAACAGATACTATGAAAAAAAATGAACTTTTGGAACTTAGAAATAAAACTATAGGATTTATATTTCAATTTCATTATTTGCTTCCTGAGTTTACTGTTCTTGAAAATGTTATGATGCCATATATGATTGGAAATTCAAAGCCTTCTAGGGAGATATTAGAAAGAGCTAATGAACTTTTAGAATTAGTTGGATTAAGCAAAGTGAAAAATAATTTTGCAAACAATATTTCTGGTGGACAGCAGGAGAGAACGGCTATTGCAAGAGCTCTTATAAATAATCCTAAAATTGTATTGTCAGATGAACCTACAGGAAATTTAGATTCTGAAGCTACAGTAAATATATATAAATTATTAAGAGGAATTAATGAAAAAATGAAAACAACATTCATTGTAATTACTCATGATAATAGAATTGCGGAAAAAGCGGATAGAATTGTAGAGATAAAAGATGGAAAAGTAATTGGGGATTCCTTTAAAGAAAAGTGGCCTTCTTATAGGTGTTTGGTTTTAAGGATGTAGCTTTTTAAAGATTAAAAACTACATCCTTTATAGTCTAATTTTTTTTAGAATTATCTTCTTTAGGTGTGTCGGTTTTTCCTTGCAGCTCATCAAATCTCTTCATAATTTCATCATGAGTGTCTTTGCAAATTTGAGGAAGATCACTAGTAGTTGCTCTTTTAAAATCTATGCCTGCTTGTGCAAAGCCTTTTTCTACTGCATCTCTCATTTGCTGCAACTTGTCCTTATCATCTCCGGCTAAAGCTTTGGCCATAGTCATAATACGGTCTGACACTGCTTCCACAGAATAAGCACCGCCTTTTGATATTGCTTTTTCCGCATCTTCTGGTGTTGTTGACATAGGCGGATATGCCTTATCTAAAGAGCCGAATATTTTAGTGAGCAAATCTGAAGTTGTTTTTGATAGTTCAGGTTGTGAGTTTTCAGTGGATTTTCCAAGCAGCTTATTTTGATTATCTATAGTGTCCTGTATAAATTTTTTTATAAGATCTGCTTTAGAATCATTTTCAGCATCCTTTAATTCTTGAACTTCTTTTGGTGAAAGTTTCTTTTTTATAGGTTTGTAAGTTTCAGGCTCTGTATTATCCTCTGTAGATTTGATAAATGTGTCTGCTCCTGAGTACTTAGCTTCAGCGCTTTCGGTATTGGTTTTACCTTGATTTTTTTGTGTACTAGCTTCCCTTTGATAACTTTGTATGCCTGTGTTTTTGATTCCTGTAACATCCATGTTAATATTACCTCCTTGTTTATTATATTGCTATAATTATCGTATAGGTATGTATATAATAAATAGTATTTAAAATAATATTATTCTAGTGTTAACAAAAAACATACTATTTTACTTTTTTAATTACAACTGTGTGATATTAGTAAAATGTAGCTACATTGAAGAATACATTTTTATGCTATAATGTAATTATTGATTTTTATTTATTGTTGTTTATTTTTAGGAGGATAAAAATGTATGAGTCAAGAGAAAATTATTTGGAAACAATTTTGATATTGAAAAATGAAACTGGCAGCGTAAGGTCTATTGATATAGCAAGAAGACTTGATTTTAGTAAGCCAAGTGTAAGTCGTGCAGTAGCCATATTAAAAGAGGATAAATATATTGAAATAGATGAAAATGGATACATTACTCTCACAAATAAAGGTGAAGAAAAAGCTAAAAGTATATATGAGAGACATAAGCTTTTAACTAAATTTTTGGCTCAAACTGCAAAGGTAGATGAAAAAATAGCAGAAGAAGATGCATGTAGAATTGAGCATATTATAAGTGATGAGACCTTTCAGGGAATTAAAAATTTTTTGAAGAATGTTTCTAAATAGTATTTTTACTACTGAAGGGGGAAAACAATGCATTATGAAGGTATGTATTTAGGGAGTAATGTAACTGCTTTTTCTAAAAGTGATAGTTGCAGAGTATTTGAAATGAAAAATGATACTGGCATGGGAACAATGACCTTATATGAAGTGTTCCCTGGTATAGCGTTATCATATAATGATTTTCACATGAACAATTGTTATTCTGAATTCCATTCTGATAAGGATACGCTTTTTATTGAACACTGCCGTGAAGGAAGAATAGAATGGGATATGGAAAATAATACTTGCTTGTACCTTGGAGCTGGAGATTTGAGAATAGATAATCATAGAGATCACAACGGTAGATTTGAATTTCCCCTTAAGCATTATTATGGAATAAGTATTTTAATTTGCAAAGAAGAAGCTGAAAAAACTTTAAAAGATGCATTAGGTGGTTTTCCTTTTAAGCTTGCAAAGCTGCAAGAAAAATTTTGCAATAGGGAAACCTCCTTTGTTCTTAGAGCGCAGCCTGGTATTGAACATATATTTTATGAATTATATAATGTACCAAGTACAATAAAAGGATATTATTTTAAAGTTAAAGTGTTAGAACTTCTTTTATATCTTTCTGTATTAGATGTTTCTGGAAAGCTTGACAAGCATCCTTATTTTTATAAAGTACAGGTTGAAAAGGTAAAAGCAATTGAAAAGCTGATGACAGAAAATATTCAAGTGCATTATACATTAGAGGAGCTTTCTAAAAAGTTTGATATGTCACTTACTTCTATGAAAATTTGTTTTAAAGGTGTATTTGGGGAGTCTATTTATGCTTATATGCGAAATTTTAGAATGAATAAGGCAGCAGAGCTTATTCGCCAAAGTACAAAAAGCATTGATTTTATTGCAGGAGTTGTTGGATATGAAAGTCACAGTAAATTTTCAGCAGCATTTAAAAAGGTTATTGGAAAATCGCCTCTCCAGTATAGAAAATCAATTGTCTAATTGGTATAAATTTGTCATAGTGGAGCCAAAATGCTAAATAAATAATAGTATAATACGGATTAGTTAGTAGTCACTAACTAATCTATTTTTTTTGAAGGAAGGTTAATTATGAAAAAAGAAAACTGGGTAAAAACACTTTTAAGTGCAGCTTCATTTTGCAAATTTAAACTAATTTTTTCTACTTTATTTGCAATAATAAGTGTATTTTCTGGACTTGTCCCATATTTAGGGGTATATAAAATACTTTATTTATTTTTAAATGAAAGGCCTGATATGCATGAAGTATTGTTTTGGTCACTAATATGTTTTTTTGGATATTTTATAAAATTACTTTTTCACGGAATATCAACATTATTGTCACACATTTCAGCCTATACCATATTGGAGGAGCTTAGGCTTAGAATTGCAGAAAACATGATGCAAGCACCTCTTGGGAGAATTTTAAGTGAAACTTCTGGAAAATTGAAGGATGTTGTAGTTGATAGAGTAGAAACTATTGAATTACCCTTAGCACATTTAATACCAGAAGGAATATCAAATTTTCTTTTGCCTGTGGCAGCTCTTATATATCTATTCTCTATTGATTTTAGAATGGCATTGTCAGCTATTGTAACAGTACCTATAGCTGCGGTAGCTATTGTAATTGTAATGAGAAATTTTAATGAAAAATATAAGGATTATATGGAGGCAAATAACTATGTAAATAGCGTTATGGTAGAGTATATAGAAGGAATTGAAGTAATAAAAGCATTTAGTCAAGGAGAAGCTTCTTATGAAAAATATGTAAAGGCAATAACTTCTTTTAAAGATTACACATTGGAATGGTTTAAAAGTACCTGGAAACCTATGAATTTTGTATCAACAGTGCTTCCATCATCTTTATTTGGAACATTGCCTATGGGAATGTATCTATATTATAAGGGAAACATTGATTTAGCTCAGTTTGCTATATGTCTTATTTTGAGTCTTGGCATAATAACACCTCTTATGTGGTTTACAACAGCGGTAAATGATATTAAAGCAATTGAGTATGCTCTTCATGGTGTATCTGAGTTTTTGAATCTTGAAAAACTTCCAGATAGTAATGAAACTGTAATGCTTAAACATCATGATTTACAATTAAAAAACGTTTCATTTTCTTATGATGGAAAGCAAAAGGTACTTAATAATTTAAATATTAAAATTCCAGAAGGCAGCTTTTATGCATTAGTTGGTCCATCAGGAGGAGGAAAATCAACGGTTGCTAGGCTTATTGCAAGATTTTGGGATGTTTTAAGTGGAAGTATTACAATTGGAGGCGTAAATATAAAAGAAATTCCACTTAATGAGTTAAATGGTATGATTAGTTTTGTTACTCAAGATAATTTTTTATTTGACTGCTCTTTACTTGAAAATATACGTCTTGGTAATCCAAATGCCACTGACAAAGAAGTATATAAGGCTGCAAAGCTTGCCCAATGTGAAGAATTTATAAATAATCTTCCTAATGGATATAACACCACAGCAGGAGAAGCAGGCGGCAGACTTTCAGGGGGAGAACGCCAAAGAATTGCTATAGCAAGGGCGATGTTAAAAAATGCACCTATAGTTATTTTAGACGAAGCAACAGCATTTACGGACACAGAAAATGAAGATAAAATTCAGGCATCTATTTCTGCTTTAACTAAAGGAAAAACCCTAATAATAATTGCCCATAGACTTTCAACTATAAAGAATGCAGATAAAATCGTTGTTCTTAAAGATGGAAAGATTGAACAAAGTGGTAAACAGCAGGAGCTTCTTAATAGCTGCAAGCTCTATAAAGAAATGTGGCAAAGGCATATAGGGGCTAAGAATTGGGCGGCAGGAAAGGGGAGAGAGTATGTATAGAATAATTAAACGAATTATAAATTGGACTGGCGATTATAAAGGTAGATTGTATAAGGGTTTTATATATTCATTTTTTAATGCTATATTTACTGCTTTGCCTATTATGGCAGCAGCATCAACTTTTAATCTTATATTAGATGTTCAAAATGGAAAAAGAACCTTTGATGTAAACTGGATATGGGAAATATTTGTGTTTTTAATTATTGCAGTGCTTTTACGATTTTTTACTGCTTATAGAAAAGCTGTACTTCAAGAAAGTATAGGGTATGAAATGGCATGTAAAGAGAGGATTAACATAGGCAATATTTTAAAACGTGTTCCACTTGGATTTTTTGAAAATAACAGCTCTGGAGATTTAGTAAATGCTGTTACGACAGATCTTTCATTTGTAGAACTTTATGGGATGAAAATGATAGATACAGTTGTAAATGGATATATAATTGCTTTTACTATGGTATTTTGCCTTTGCTTTTACAGCATACCTTTAGCAATTATATCATTTTTAGGAATCATATTTTCCGCGTTAACTCTTAAAGCTCTGGGAAATAAAAGCAAAAAAAATGCACCACTTCACTTAAAAGCGCAAGAAAAAATGACAGGTGCTACTATAGAGTATATTCACGGTATTCCAATTGTAAAGGCTTTTGGAAAACAGGGAGCTGCTATTAAGAGTATTCGTGAGGCATATAAGGATAGCAAAAAAATAAATATAAAAATAGAAAAACAGTATACGCCATATAATTGTATACATCTTTTTATACTGAAAGCAGCATCTGTGTTAATTGTAATTTTGTCATCATATCTAGCTATGAGGGGTGACTTGTCAATTTCTAACATGATAATGATGACAATATTTTCTTTTAGTATTTTTGGAAGTGTAGAAACAGTAAATGATGCAACTCATGTATTAGAACTTATAGATAATACTATGGACAAAATTGAGTCTATAAAAAATACCAAGTTTATTGATGAAGATAGCAGGGATGTAAGATTGAAAGCTTATGATGTTAAATTTCACAAGGTTTCATTTGGATACGATGAAAAAACTATAATAAAAAATGTTTCTTTTAATATTCCTCAAAATACAACTACTGCAATTGTTGGACCATCTGGAAGTGGAAAAACTACAATTTATAGTCTTATGTCTAAGTTTTACAATCCAAACAGTGGCAAAATTTTAATTGGAGGGGAGGATATATCAAATATAACCTGTGAAAGTCTGCTTTCTAATATAAGTATGGTATTTCAAAAGGTATATTTGTTTCATGATACTATTCTTAACAATATAAAGTTCGGCAATCCAAAAGCTAGTTATGATGAAGTTGTTGAAGCAGCAAAAAAAGCCTGCTGTCATGATTTTATTATGGAACTCCCAAATGGTTATGATACAGTAATTGGAGAAGGAGGATCTTCACTTTCAGGGGGACAAAAACAACGATTATCCATTGCTAGAGCTATACTTAAGGATGCACCAATAGTAATTTTGGATGAGGCTACAGCAAGTGTTGATCCTGAAAATGAGTATTATATACAGCAGGCTATTAATGCATTAACTCATGGTAAAACTATAATTATCATAGCACATAGGTTAGCTACTATTGAAAATGCAGATCAAATTTTAGTGCTTGAGCAGGGAAATATTGTACAAAGAGGTACTCATAAAGAGCTTATAAAGGAAAAAGGGTTGTACAGAAGATTTATAGGTATTAGAGAAAAAGCTGAAAGCTGGAACATTTAAAGATGTTGTCTAAATGGAACAATTACGGCTGATTGGAATAAAAAATATGTAAAATTGATAGTAATATAGTACGTAGTTAGCTGAAGCTAACTACGTACTATATAAATTACCGGTATTTTATTAGAAATAATAAATTAATTTTAGGAGGGTACTTATTTATGGTATCAACATCAAAAGAAAAAAATCTTTGAGGGGAAAAGATTTAATAACAATAGGAATTTTCTCAGCTATTTATTTTGTTATTAATTTTGCTTTTATGATTACATCAGGATTGTCACCGTATATATGGATACTGTATCCGGGAATTCTTTCGCTTTTTACAGGAATTCCATTTATGATAATGGTATCTAAGGTTCAAAAACCATTTGCAGTTTTCATTATGGGCTTTATTACTGCTTTTATATATTTTGCAACGGGTCAAATTAGTGCTTTGATTATTTTAACCTTTACTTTGGCTTGTATTTTTGCTGAAGCAGCACGATTTATTACAAAATATAAAAGTTTTGCTGGAAATACAGCAGCGTTTGTGTTTTTTTCATTAGGAATGACAGGATCACCACTTCCAATATGGTTATTTAAAGAAAGTTTTTTTACTAGAATTTCTAAGCAGGGTATGCCTGAGGCTTATGTTAGTACACTTAAATCAATTTCATCTCCAACCATGCTTATAGTTATGTTTGCGGCACCAGTTGTGGGAGGTATTATAGGCTCGCTCATTGCAAAATTTTTATTTAAAAAGCACTTTGAAAAGGCAGGAATAGTATAAATGATACAGGAACTTGAAAAGGAAGTGCCTATTGATCCGAGGACAGGAATTATTATTTTATTTGCAGCTAATACAGCTATATTTTTTAATAAATCTATTTATGTTGAAATAGCTATTATTTTTTCACTTGCTGTATTACTTGTATACTCTAAATGTGAGATGACAGCTTTAAAGTGGATAATTTGCTTTGCAGTAGTTATGATTCTTCAATATTACATTATACCTATGCTTCCAGAAGTTATAGAAAATTTGCTTTTATTTATGCCTATATTTTTTAGAAAGTTTTTTCCATGCCTTATGGCAGCTTCCTTAATGATAAAGAGGATACCAGCAAAATATTTAGTAACAGCTATGCAAAAATGTAAAATACCTTGGAAAATTATTGTGCCATTATCAATTACTTTAAGGTATTTTCCTACAGTTAAAAGAGAAATAAAATATATAAAAGATGCAATGAAACTTAGAAATATTGGCAGAATTAAAAAGCTTGAAGGAATTATAGTTTCAGTTATAGTTTTAGCAGCTGCGGCTTCCGATGAGCTTTCAGCAGCTGCTGTAACTAGAGGTATAGAAAATCCATGTGCAAAAACTAGTTATATTGTTTTAAGGTTTAAAGTGATTGATTACGTGTGTATTTTTATTGGATTAGCATTTGTTTTAGCAATATTTATTTTTTAAAGATAAACCACCTTGAAACTTGAAATTTATTTGTACCAAAATGCCATTTTCTTGGAATTATGGTGCACATGAATTTCAATAGTTGAAGCGTTTTATCTATAATGTGAGGTTAAGTATAATGATTGATATTAAAAATGTATCTTTTGGGTATACAGAAGATAAAGAGATTTTAAAAGATATAAATTTTCATATGAAGCAAAGGGAATGTATTTTATTATGTGGAAAAAGTGGATGCGGCAAAACCACTATTACAAAGCTTATAAACGGTCTTATACCATATTTTGCTGAAAATTCATTTGTTTCTGGTAAAGTGCTAGTAGAGAATATGGATACACAAAATACTCCAATATATGAATTGTCAAAAAAAATAGGTTCTGTATTTCAAAATCCAAAGACGCAGTTTTTTAATGTTGATTCAGATAGCGAGCTTGCCTTTGGATTGGAAAATGAAGGTGCAAGTTACGATTTTATTAGGAATAGAATTGATGAGACTACAGAAAGCTTAAAAATTAAAAAGCTCCGTCACAGAAGTGTATTTGATATGTCTGGTGGAGAAAAGCAGAGCCTTGCATTTGCCTCAGTATATGCTATAAATCCCGATGTGTATGTGCTTGATGAGCCCTCAGCAAATTTAGATTTAAAGGCTGTTGAAGTTTTAAAAAAACAGCTTCAAAATATAAAAGCTCAAGGAAAAACCATATTAATTGCGGAACATAGAATTTATTATTTATCAGAGTTAATAGATAGAGTATTTTATGTGGACAATGGTAAAATTACTTTTAAGTTTACAAGAGAAGAATTTTTAGCTATTAGTGATGAAAATAGAGTAAAAATGGGACTTAGAACTACTCTAGAGGAAAAATTAATAGAAAGAGAAAAGGTTATTTGTAATAGAACTGATGATTTGTGCATAGAAAGTTTATCTTGTGCATTTAATAATAATGTGATTTTTGATGATATTTCATTTTCTGCAAATAAAGGTGATATAGTTGGCATTATAGGTCATAATGGAGCTGGAAAAACAACTTTAGTAAGGTGTATTTCTGGGCTTATTAAAGAGGTAAAAGGAAAGATATATTTTAAAGGAAAAACTATGAACTGTAAAAAAAGAAATAAACTTTGTTATATGATAATGCAGGATGTTAATCATCAGCTCTTTAGCGATAGTGTATGGGGAGAATGTGAACTTTCAATGGGCAAAACTTGCAATGAAGATATTGAAAATGTGCTAAAAATATTTAATTTATATGATTTTAAAGATTTACATCCAATGGCCCTTTCTGGTGGACAAAAGCAGCGATTGGCTGTTGCAACTGGAGTTTTGAGCAAGAAAAAAGTTATAATATTTGATGAACCTACGAGTGGACTTGATTATTGTCAGATGGGTGAGGTAAGTAAAATGATTAAGAAGCTTTCAAAGGATGGGCATATAATTTTAATTATAAGTCATGATACAGAATTTTTAAATCTTACCTGCACAAAAATGTTTACTATGAATAAATTGTGAAAAATAAAAAATTAACAACTAAAATCAATTAAGTGTCTTTTATGTCTATTGAAGTAACATTTTTGCAATTTTTATTAATTACACAAGATAGAGATTTAATAGCTTTTTTTTAATAATATGCTATAATATTGAGTTAGATTAAGCTAACTTAATATAACTGGGAGGCTATGTAATGGAATTGCTGATAGAAAACATTGTTTTATGTTTGATTTTTTTTGCAATTTGTTTCTTAGGAACTGGCAGCGATGAAAAAAATATAAGAAGTTTTGATTCATATCCAGATGAAATACAACAATTAATAATTAATGATGATAGGTTGAAAAATAAAATTATAAGGAAAAGTTCAACTATGTCTTTTATATCAAATATTTTTGTATTTTCTATAGTGCTATGTTTATTTGGGGTTATTATAAAAACTAATAGCTTTAAGCAAAATTTTATAAATATTCTAATTTTAGGACAAGTTGTTAACGCTTTTGATCTCATTTTTATTGATATGATTTGGTGGAGAAATACAAAACGAATAAGGTTTAAAGGAACGGAAAAATTAGATGTTGTGTATAGAAATCCTAAAAAGCATATTAGATCATTTTTAAAGGGAATTATTGTTTTTATAATTGTCGCATTAATTGATGCATTAATTTTATCTTTATAATAGGTGAGAGAATGAAATATATATTTGTATTTTGCAGTTAACAGGTATGTATGAATTATAAATATTTAATACTGCCATTTTTTTATAAGGAAAATATTTAAATTAATGTGTGGTAACGCAACGTTTTAAAGGAAGATGCTAATTGTAATTAAGAAATTGGCATCTTCCTTTTTTAAACATAGCAAAACTTGACATTTGTATTATAGATATGATATAAAGATTATGCGACAATTATTTAAAAAACTGTCGCTAAAAATAGAAAGGAGAATATTTACATGCCAATATTGTTTTCTAAGGAAGAAAAAGAAGCACTTAAGAAGCAAATGTTAGAAGTTGGATTTAATTTAATTCGTGAGTATGGTGTAACCCATGCTTCTGTGGACAAGGTTACAGAAGCAGTTGGAATTGGAAGAACAACATTTTATAATTTTTTTTCGACCAAAGAACATTTTATTTTTGAAATAATACGTTATCAAAGAGAAAAAGGAAAAAACTACTTACTTGAAATTTTAAATGGCAGAGAAAAAATGACTGTTTCAGAAGCAAAGGATTATTTAAGGTATTTGATGACTGGTGAAGAAACTATTTATAAGTACCTTACTTTGGAGGATAGCAGTGACTTATCAAAAATTGTTCCGGAGGCATTTGTGCCAGACATGGAGAGAGAAATAAAAACAATTAATGGACTTATAGTTCACATGGAAGGCGTTAAAACTGATTTAGAGTATGGAGTAATAGCTAATTTGATGAAAATGCTTGCGGTAATGCAGACAGAAAGAGAAGCATTTCATAAAGAAGATTTTAGGAAAACGCTAGATGCAGTACTTGAACTTTTATTTTCCTATATTTTTGAAAAAGAGTAATATTTGTTAATGGGTCCTATGGGGACTCTTTAATTAAACCATGTAGTTAGCCAAAACTAACTTGTAAAATATATGAACTAAGGTTTCTATAATTTAGAGAGGACGTGATTAAAAATGAAACAGAAAAATAAAAATCCAATTTCTGAAATATTTCACTTCGCAGGTGAGGAAAAGAAAAAAATGATTGGAAGCACTATACTTTCTGCTTTTGCAGCAATATTTGGAATTATTCCCTACATAGTAATTGGAAAAATATTAATACTTATGTTGTCTTTCAATACGTCAATAAAGCAAATTACATTAAAAAGTTTAGTGGTAGCAGCAGCACTTATACTTGAAAAAGTATTTTCAGGTTTATCAACAAGGTTGTCTCATAAAGCAGCTTTTGGGATACTTTGTAATATAAGATGTGCACTTACAGATAAAATACAGAATGCCTCCATGGGATACATAGGAGAAAAAACCTCTGGAGCATATAAAGAAACGGTAATTGATCAG
Organism: Clostridium neuense; assembly: GCF_045310695.1. Classification (NCBI taxonomy): domain Bacteria; kingdom Bacillati; phylum Bacillota; class Clostridia; order Eubacteriales; family Clostridiaceae; genus Clostridium; species Clostridium neuense. The sequence goes on along the minus strand of NZ_JBJIAA010000013.1, from coordinate 62,122 downwards.
GTGGATCAATTGGAGGAGGCTTTGGCACATATGATTCCAGAACTCATACCAAATTTGATTTTACCTTTAGTAGTAATTGTTTTCCTTTTTATACTTGATTTTAGAATAGCTTTGGTTTCTATGGTTTCAATTATTATTGGTATTATGGCATGGAAATTTATGCTTGGCAAAGATGCCATGAAGATTTTTAAATTAACTCAAGACGGCAATCGAGCAATGAATGAAACAATTGTTGAATATATCAATGGAATGGAAGTTATAAAGTCATATAATGAGACAGCATCTTCTATGAAGAATTATGAAGGAGCTGTTACACATTATCGTGATGTGTTAGTAAACTGGTATCGCCATTGTCATCCATACTTGAGTATATATAGTGTTATTACACCGGCAACTATTTGTTTTGAACTTCCGGTTAGTGGAATATTGCTAATGCACGGTTCTATAACTCTTGAAACATTTTTAATGTGTATGGTTCTTTCTCTTGGTATTGTGGCTCCACTTATGAAGGTAATAACCTTTAGTGATCATATTACTGAGATAGGTGCCGCCAATACCAGAATACAGGAAATACTTGGTGCCAAAGAAATTTTTGAAGCTGACAATCATAAACAAATTGCAGATAATAGAATTTCCCTTAAAAATGTATCTTTTGGATATGGTGATACCGAAATTTTACATGGAATATCCTTTGATGTAAAACCAGCTACTACTACTGCAATTGTAGGAGCTTCAGGTAGTGGAAAATCCACCATAGCAAAACTCATTGCACGCTTTTGGGATGTAAATGCGGGGAAAATTGAGATTGGTGGAGTGAGTATAAAAGAAATTCCATTAAAAACATTAATGAATCAGATTAGTTTCGTTTCACAGGACAACTTTTTAGCAAATACATCAATCAAAGAAAATATAAAAATGGGAAAACCGGGAGCTTCTGATGAAGAAGTGATGCTTGCAGCTAGACAAGCATGCTGCGAGGAGTTTATTGCACGATTGCCAAAAGGATATGATACGAATGTTGGAGATGCTGGAAGTTTACTATCTGGTGGAGAAAGGCAGCGAATTGCAATTGCTAGAGCTATTATCAAAAATTCGCCAATTGTGATATTGGATGAAGCAACTGCCTCCATAGATTCTGAAAATGAAAAGAAAATTGGGGATGCCATTAGAGAATTAACAAAAGGAAAGACATTAGTTACCATAGCACATAGGCTTTCTACCATTAAGGATTCAGACCAGATTATTGTAATGGAAAAAGGAAATAAAATAGATGGAGGAACCCATGAACAATTACTTAAAGATTGTAAAGTATATGAGACTATGTGGAATAATCATATTGGAGCAGAAGGTTGGAGTATTAAGGGAGAGGTGATTTCATGCTAAGAATTGTTAAGAAAATCATGAAATTGGCAGGAAAGAATAAAAGCAGCATAAAATATAGTGTAATTACAGCATTTTTGCATTCTATTTTTATTTCATTTCCATACATGGGGATTTACTTATTTTTTAAAGATCTTGTAAATAAACAATTATCTGTAGAAACATTATGGATGTGTACAGGAATATTTGCAGTTGGACTACTTGGAGGAGTTATTACAAAAACAATTACAATGCGATTACAGCAATGTGCAGGAAATGATGTGGCAGCTTCAAAAAGAATTTACCTTGGGGATCATTTGAAAAGTGTTCCAATGGGATTTTTTCAAGAAAAGAATTTGGGAGAGGTAACAACTGTATTAACAAATGATATTTCAAATTATGAGCATACGGCGAATGTTCTTTTAGAATGGATCATTAATGGAATAATTTCAGCAGTGGTTTCCTGCATTGTACTTTTAATATTTGAGTGGCATATAGGTATTGTATTTTTCTTCATTACGATATTAGCTTTGTTAATTATGAGTGTAATTCAAAATAAGGGGCTTAAGGTAATCACATTACACAAAAAGGCCCAAGCCGATGCTGTTTCTGCTACTTTGGAATTTATACGTGGCATTACTGTTTTTAAATTGTTTTCAATGGGAGGAGAAAATGCCAAAGGAACTAAGAAGGCTTATAGAAATTATTGTGATGCAGCTTATGATTTGGAGATGGAAGTATTTCCATGGAATGTTTTATTGGATTTGACCTTGCGCATAGGTATGGCAGCTGTTATTTTGCTAGTACCGATACTTACATTGAATAAAATCATTCCTATGGAGACGGGCGTTTTAATGATCTTGGCAGGATTTCAAATTTTTAAACCTATTGAAGAGTTGTCAGGTGCTGCAAACGTAATCCGCACCATTGAAAATACAATAAATAGAATGAAAGAAATTAGTGACTTTCCTCGCATTGATGAAAATAGTAAAGCTTTAAAACTTGAGCATCATGATATGATTTTTGATAAAGTTTATTTTTCCTATGAAGATGGAAAACAGATCCTTAAAGATGTATCATTCAAAATACCAGAACACACAATGACAGCTATTGTTGGAGCTTCTGGTTCTGGAAAGAGCACAGTTGCAAAATTAATAGCCCGTTTTTGGGATGTTCAGTCAGGAAGCATAAAAATTGGTGGAGTAAATATAAAAGATATTACGTGTGATGCATTGCTAAAGGATATCTCAATTGTTTTTCAAAATGTATATCTTTTTAATGACACAATAGAAGCTAATATTAGATATGGAAAACCGGATGCAACAAAGGAAGAAATAGAAGCTGCGGCTAAAAAAGCCAGCTGTCATGACTTTATCACAGCACTTCCAGATGGCTATAATACTATAGTAGGAGAAAGTGGTTCTCATTTGTCAGGTGGGGAAAAACAGCGAATTTCTATAGCAAGAGCAATTTTAAAAGATGCACCTATTGTTTTACTAGATGAAGCTACTTCTGCAATTGATCCGGACAATGAAGTATATATACAACAGGCCATTAATGAACTGGTTAAGAATAAAACATTAGTTATAATTGCACATCGTTTAAAAACAATACGAGAAGCTGATCAAATTTTAGTAATGCAGGATGGAAAATTAGTTGAATCAGGAACACATGAAGAGCTCATAAAAAATCAGGGAGCGTATCAAAAGTTTTGGCAAATTAGTATGTAAATGCAGCAAAATATATTTTATGGAGCATAATAATAATGTATCCTCTAAAATTAAATATTGACATCAGAATAAATATATGCTATATTCAAAACAATGTTATGAAACACTGTTTTGAATATGGAAGGAGTAAGTTATGGCAAAACAAATTGAGGGAGTTTATGAAAAAGTTTATGAATGTGCTAAAAAAGAATTTTTAAGTAAAGGCTTTAAAGATGCTTCTTTACGTACAATTGCACAAGAGGCTGGTACCAGTACAGGGTCTATTTATACTCGATTTCATAGTAAAGAGGGCTTGTTTTATTCTATAGTTTCTCCGGTAGTGGAGGAACTAAAAAATTGGTTTTTAAGTATTCAGGAATCCTTTCATAAGAAAGATGCTGATTATCAAAAAAAGAATATGCTTGAGTATAATGGAATACATGCAGAAGAATTTGTAGCGTATATTTATAAGCATTATGATGTTTTTAAATTACTTTTAGAATGTTCTGAAGGTACAGAGTTCTCTGATTTTGTAGATCAATTAGTTAACATTGAAATGGAGTATACGGTTAAGTATATGGAGGTCACTGGAGATAATGCTCTTAGAAGTGGAAACATAAGTTCAGAATTTCTACATATTGTAAATAGTGCTTATTTCTCTGGAATATTTGAAATTGTGCGTCATAATATGGAAAAAGAAGCTGGCATGCTCTATGCAAAACAGCTTAGAGAGTTTTATTATGCTGGTTTTGCGAAAATTTACAACTGGCAAAAATAAAAAGGCTAAAAAGCGGGGGATACCTGCAATTTTTAAGTTTAAAGGTTAGCAATAGCTAACCAAAGGGAGGATATATGAATCAAAAAAAAGAAAGTCCATTAAAGAGAATATGGACACTGGCAAAGTCAGAACACAAAAGGCTTAAGTTTGCTATTGTACTAGCAGTTTTAGGAGTTATGCTAGGATTTATACCGTACTTTTGTGCTGGAAAAATTATTATTATGCTCTTAAATGGTACAACAGAAATGAATAGCTGCATCCCATGGCTTATTTTAGCTCTTGCAGGGAGCATAGGAAAAGTACTACTTACAACTTTTTCAACTTCACAGTCCCATAAAGCAACCTTTACGGTATTAGCTGAAATAAGAAACAAATGTATACATAAACTATCGAATCTTTCAATGGGGACCTTGCAAAATCAATCTATAGGAAGATGGAAAAGTATTTTAGTTGATCAAATTGAAAGTATGGAAGCAACACTAGCCCATTTGTTACCTGAAATGACCTCCAATATTCTTTCACCCATTATACTTCTTGTTTTTCTTTTTACAATTGATTGGAGGCTGGCACTTATATCAATTGCTACATTACCAATTGGCATGATTTTTATGATGACTACAATGAAAACTTATCCTGCAAAATATGCAAAGTCCGTTCAAATAGGTAAAAAGATGAATGACTCCATTGTAGAATATGTAAACGGAATTGAAGTTATAAAGGCTTTTAATCAGGGAAAAGAAGCATATGCTGGCTATGCCTCTGCGGTGAATGCAAATGCTGATTTCTTTTATGGATGGATGAAGAGTGCTCAGTTTGCTATGGCATGTTATCGCAATGTTAGTCCAGCTGTTTTAGTTGGCGTACTTCCAGTAGGTTTGGCATTTTACTTGAATGGAAGCATATCTTCTTCAAGGTTTATTATGGTAATGATTTTATCTATGGGAATTGTAGGACCAATTATTGCTGCCTCAAATTTTATTGATTCATTGGCCCAGGCAGGTACGATTATTGAGTCTGTTGAAGCTATTTTAGAAGCAAAGGAACAACATCATCCAAAAGAATATCAAAAACTTTCCAAAACAGATATTGAGATGAAACATGTATCTTTTGCTTATGAAGAGGATAAGGGAAGTGTATTAAGTGATGTCAGTTTAAAAATATGCACGGGAACTGTTAATGCTTTTGTTGGACCAAGTGGAAGCGGAAAATCTACTATTACAAAGCTTATTGCTGGTTTTTTGGACATTAATAAAGGGACAATTAGTATTGGAGGAAAAGATATAAAAGATATTCCACTTGCTCAGATAGCTGACAACATAGCATATGTATCTCAGGATAATTTCTTATTTAATGATACAATTCGTGAAAATATCCGTATGGGAAAAGAAAATGCAACTGATAAAGAAGTGGAAGAAGTTGCAAAAAAAGCAGGCTGCGATGCATTTATTAGAAAACTAGAACATGGGTATGATACTAGAGTTGGAGGCGGTGGAGCTCATTTATCTGGTGGAGAGAGACAAAGAATTGCCATTGCAAGAGCTATGTTAAAGAATGCACCAATAGTTATATTAGATGAGGCAACTGCCTATATTGATCCAGAGAATGAAGCCATCCTTCAAAAGGCAATTTCTAAATTAGTACAGGGAAAAACGCTTATTATGATTGCACATCGATTATCTACAATTAGTGGTGCTGATCAGATTTTTCTTGTTAATAATGGCAAAATTGATGCAGCAGGAACTCATGAACAGTTATTAAAAGAGTCCGAATTATATAAAAATATGTGGAATGCCCATATGGGAGTAAAGGATGGTGAACAGGCATGATAGAAACTTTTCGTAAAATATGGACATTTGCTGGGAAAGAACAAAAGGACATCAGGAATTCTATTATACTTAATTTTATAAATGCGATATTTTATATGCTTCAAATAGGTGCTATATTTCTCACAATTCAGGAACTTGTAAAAAAAGAAGTAGAGGTAAAAACAATATTGTATATTTTGATATTAATGTTAATTAGCATTGTAGGAAAAATAGTGACGAATTACTTTTCACAGCTTGAGCAAACACATGCAGGGTATTTTATGGCTGCAAATAAAAGAATTTTTATTGGTAACAAAATGAAGCTTATACCTATGGGTTTTTTTAATCAAAGCAGCCTCGGAAATATCACTGGCATCTGCACGACAGTTCTCGGTGATGTAGAAACCACAGCTCCTACGGTTATGGTTACTACTTTAGGTGGATTTATTACGACTATTGTATTTACGATTTATATGTTGTTTTTTGATTGGAGAATGGGGCTCATTATGGCAAGTGGAATATTTTTATTTTGTCTTATCACTTCTTTGATGGAGAAAAAATCAAGAAATGCTGCACCTAAGAGGCAGAAGGCACAGGCAGAGCTTGTAGAAAACATTTTGGAAACCATTCAGGGAATGGGCATTGTAAAGTCATTTAATCTTACGAAAATTGACAACAAAAAAGTTGATCTTGCCATTGAAAAAAATAGAGATACAAACCTTGCTATGGAAGAAGTGATTACACCATATACTATTATGCAGCAGGTAGTTTTACGTATTTTTAGTATAATTATAATAGCAGCTTCATTACTATTTTATTTTCAAGGGACAATGGAACTTACATATTCACTGATGTTTATTGTTGTTTCTTTTATTATCTTTGAGCAGATAGAATCAGCAGGGCATGGAGTGTCTATACTTCGTGTATGCGGCAGTTCCATTGAGCAGTCAAATCAAATGGATAATACTCCTGTTATGGATGAAAAAGGTCATGAAGAAAAGCCACAAAAACATGATATTGTTTTAGAACATGTTGATTTTTCCTATGAAAAGCGTCAGATTTTAAAGGATATTAATATTCATATGAAAGATAAAACTATGACAGCTATTATTGGACCAAGTGGTTCTGGAAAGACTACAATTTGCAATCTTATAGCTAGATTTTGGGATGTAGATAACGGAAAAGTTTTAATAGGAGGAATAGATATTAGAAAATATACACTGGAATCACTTATGGATCAAATTAGTATGGTTTTTCAAAATGTATATCTATTTCATGATACCATTGAAAACAATATTCGTTTTGGTAATCCAAAGGCAACAAGGCAGGAGGTTATTGAGGCGGCAAAGAAAGCCAGTTCACATGACTTTATCATGTCACTTCCACAGAATTATGATACAGTAATAGGAGAAAATGGTTTTTCACTTTCAGGAGGAGAAAAGCAAAGAATATCTATAGCTAGAGCGATTTTAAAGGATGCACCAATAATTATATTTGATGAAGCAACCGCTAGTATTGATCCAGAAAATGAAGAACATTTACAGAAGGCTTTTGAAGAACTTACTAAAAATAAAACAATTATTATGATTGCACATAGGCTGAAGACAGTTCGTCATGCTGACCAGATATTAGTAGTAGATGGTGGAAGGATTGTTCAAATAGGAAGGCATGAAGAATTAATTTTGCAGGAAGGAATTTATAAAAACTTTGTAAGTGAGAGAAAGGAAGCCGCTTCCTGGAAGGTTTCTAAATGATAAATAATAGATAATGCAAAAAGCATTAGGCATATTCGTTATTATAGCGATTGTGCCTTTTTGTATGTGATAATTAAAGAACTACTGTACCTAAATTTAAGTTATATATGTTTCAGAACGCCATATTCTACTCATTATGATACATGTATAACTTAATAGTTGAGCCGGTAAACCCATAATACAAATTAACTTGAAGAATTTACCGATAAGTAGTAAAATATAAATGAAGATGATTATCATTATCGATTACAATAACAGAGATAGGAGGGGAGTGTATGAAAGAAAATAGTAATTCTACTGTAAAGATATCAAAAGAATATGGATTTTTTAAAAGGTTATTTGCTTTTATTGGTCCAGCATATCTTGTTAGTGTTGGATATATGGATCCGGGAAATTGGGCTACAGATATTGCTGGAGGAAGCAAATTTGGATATAAACTTATATGGGTGATTTTATTATCTAATATAATGGCAATTATTTTTCAAAGTTTAAGTGCAAAGCTTGGTATTGTAACTGGAAAGGATTTGGCACAGGCTTGCAGCAGTCATTATAATAAAGGAATAAATGTAGTGCTTTGGATTTTGTGCGAAATAGCTATTATAGCTACTGATATAGCTGAAGTTTTAGGCTCTGCTATTGGATTATATTTAGTTTTTGGTATACCATTAATTTATGGTGTAATAATAACTGGTTTTGATACGCTAGTATTACTTCTTATAAACAATCTTGGTGTTAGGAAGATGGAAGCCTTCATAGTAATGCTTATATTTATCATAGGTGCAAGTTTTCTAGTTGAGATTTTAATTTCAAAACCTGACTTTCATGGTATTGCATTAGGCTTTGTTCCTAGTATTCCTAATAAAGATGCATTATTCATAGGAATAGGTATAATAGGAGCTACTATTATGCCGCATAATTTATACTTACATTCATCATTAGTTCAAACAAGAGATATAGAAAGAACAAATTCGGGAATTAGACAAGCTATAAAGTTCAATTTTATAGATTCTATAGTTGCTTTAAATTTAGCTTTCTTTGTTAATGCAGGTATTTTAATTTTATCAGCAGCGGTATTTTATAGAAGCGGAAATTATGGTGTGGATAATATTTTACAAGCATATAAGCTATTGCAGCCAATATTAGGAAGCAAATTAGCGCCAATACTTTTTGGAATAGCTTTGCTTGCAGCAGGTCAGTCATCAACTATTACAGGAACATATGCAGGGCAGATTGTAATGGAAGGCTTTATAAATTTAAGATTACAGCCTTGGGTAAGGCGTCTTATAACTAGAATTTTAGCTATAATTCCAGCAGTATTCACTATTTTATATTATGGAGAGAATGCAGCAGGTTCACTTCTAGTTTTGAGTCAAGTAATATTAAGTCTTCAATTAGCATTTGCTATAATTCCCCTTATACACTTTGTAAGTAGCAAATTTCTAATGAAAAACTTTGTCATAACTGTTAAGACAAAAATATTATCTTGGATTTTAGCTATTATAATTATAGTATTAAATGTGAAACTTGTAATAGATATATTGAGTGATTGGATAAATGGTGGTGCCAGTGTATTTCTATATATCCCTATATTAATTTTATGTATAATACTAGGAACCTTGCTAATGTACATTATGGTAGAACCTTTTGTTAAGAAAGTGTCTTATAGAGAAAATAAAAGTATACATGAAGACTTTGCTATGCCAGATATTGATGAAGTTAAAGCATATAAAAAAATTGCTCTTGCTCTCGATTTTAGTGCAAATGATAAGGCAATATTATCTCATGCTGTTAACATAGCAAATAATGATTCTACTTTAATTCTTATTCATGTAGTAGAGAGTGTTGGGGCAAATATATATGGAGCAAATATTGAGGATAGTGAGACAATGAAAGATGAGGAAATGCTTCAAAATTATGTGGAAGCTTTAAAAAGTATTGGTATTAATAATGTGGTTACAGAAATTGGTTATGGAAAATCAGCTGCAGTCTTATCAAAAATTGTTAATAAAAATAATGCTGATATTATTATATTTGGAACTCATGGACACCGCGGAATTTACGATTTACTTTTTGGCACAACAATAGATAAAGTAAGACATAGGGTAAAAGTGCCAATGCTTATAGCTAAATAAATAGTTTGCAGAGGTTAAATTAATTTATAAATAGGGAGAACAAAATATGAAATTTTATGAGTTTGGTAATATAAATAATCCGGTTATTATTTTGCTTCCAGGGACATGCTGTCATTGGAAAAATAATTATGATCATGTTTTAGATTTACTTACAGAGTCATTTTATGTGGTGTGTGTATCCTATGATGGCTTTGATGAAACGGAGCAAACAGAATTTTGTGATATGATTACAGAAACTGAAAAAATAGAGGAGTATATAAATGACAAATTTAATGGAAGAGTTCATGCTGTATATGGATGTTCACTGGGAGGATCACTTGTAGGATTACTTATACAAAGAAAACAAATTCATATGAAGCATGGAATTTTGGGTAGTTCTGATCTAGATCAAGAAGATAAATGGAAGGCAAAGATGCAGACAAAAATATTTGTACCAATTGTATATCATATTATTCATAAAGGGAAAATTAATAGGTTAACTGCTTGGTATATGAAAAAGCGTGTTGATGAACAATATATGAAAGAATTCATGCATATTATGCTGGGAGTAGGAGGGCAAAAGCTGGATTTTGTAACGAAACGAAGTATGGAAAATCAGTTTTATTCTGACCTTATAACGAAAATGGAAGATGGAATAGATGTTACTGGTACTAGTGTACATTGTTTGTATGCAGCAAAAATGGGAGAAATATATTTAAAAAGATATAAGCAGCATTTTAAAAATCCTCATATTGTTAAGCATGATTTGAAGCATGAAGAACTGTTAGCATGTAGACCAAATGAATGGGTAGAAGTAATTAAGAAATGTATAAGTTTATTATAATAAAGTAAACAGGGTGTTTGTGTGAATGCATATTATTATGGTACTTATGTAGTATTAAAGGGGACGGAATATGAAGATGAAATTTTATGAGTTTGGATGCAAAAATGAGAAAATATTTTTAATGTTTCATGGCTCGTGTATGACATGGGATATGTATGAGAAATCAATAAAAATTATGGATGCTGGACATGGAGAATATTGCTTGAAGTTTCCAGATGAATTTGCGGCAGATATATTGCAGAGGCTAGAAAAGAAGGTAAATTAAAGTTTTAATTGAATAGCATTATACTTATTGTTGATAAAGTTATTTTTGATAAAAGGGATGATTATTGTATGAAATTTAAAACTATTGGTAATCATAATGGCCACAAAATTTTGCTTATACATGCTATGTTTGTAACCTCAGAAAGTTTTGGGGCTTTAACAGAATACCTAAAAAAGGACTATTTAATAATTACACCGACATTAGATGGACATGATATAAGTGAAAATTCTATATTTTTATCAGTTGAAGATGAGGCAGATAAAATACTTGATTATTTGGAAGATAATGATATTAAAGAATTAGATTTTGTATTGGGCACATCCTTAGGTGCTATCATTGCATTTGAGATATATAAGCGAAACAAAATTAATATAAATAAAGTATATTTGGATGGGGGACCATTCTTTAAATTTGGACCATTGGTACAGAAAATTTTAACAAAAAAATTCTTGGATATTTGTAGTAGGATACAACAAAATCCTGAAAAAGCTGTTAATAAATTAGATATTTTATTCCCTGGATTAGGCAATCAAATGTTTGATGTATGCAGCCATATAACAGAAGATAGCGTTAAAAATTTGGCACGTGCTTGTTATAGCTTTAAATTACCTGATTTAAATATTGAGGCACAAAAATCTGTTGTATTTTTATATGGTACTAAAGAATCAGCACGTTTATGCATTTTTAGGCTAAGAAAGTATAAATATAGTCGTATTATTAAAAAGAGAGGCTTTAGCCATTGCGGCTATTTACTATCGTGTCCAGAAGAGTATGCGGAAATGCTCAAAGCCAATTAAATTGTTTTTTTGCAATAAAAGGGATGCAAAGATTCATGCCTAAAATTCCGTAGGCACGGAGGAATTTTTTTCTTGTATTACACAAAATTAGCTCACAATATGGACTTGTTATTTTCTTTCAGATGTCTAAAAAATCCTAATAAATCTTGGTTCAAAAATTGTAAAATGCTTAGATATTTCAATTGTCTGAGCATTTTTTTAGCGAGTTACTCTCGAATCTTAGTATTTTATGATTTTGGAACCTTAGATTTATAGGATTTTTTTAATGCGACGAAGCATTGTTACTTCGCAATTTTTTTACAGGTACAGCACAGCCAGTTTTTTCCTCTATTAAGTCTATAGTTATATTATTAAATCCAGCATCTTTTAATCAGTTAGTTCAAAATGCCTTAATTCATCAGTTGTCTTTTTACATTGATTTAATCTTTTTGTAATTTCACTCATAAGTTCATCTTTCTACTTTATTGATAATAAATAATTAATGTTATCATGGCGCGAATTATATAACATTTTTGTTATATCGCAATTATTATTTCCTGTTAATTCAAATCAAGGTGATAAAAAATAAATTACCTATTGACATATCACTTGGAAAGTAATAGAATAAACACGTGATAATGATTATCAATCATTAATGATAATCAAAATCAACGAAATAATTTATAATATTTACTTTTGTTATTTTTTTAGGAGTGTGATGTTATGTTAAATGGTATAGGTTTAAATGAAGTTGAAATTAAATCTAAAGTTAAAGTTGTTGGCATAGTTCCAGAAAGCAAGGTAAGAAGAAAGATTATGGACATGGGCATTGTTAGAGGAACTGAAATTTTTGTGGCCGGAAAAGCACCAATGGGTGATCCAATAGCTATTCAGCTTAGAGGGTACAATTTAAGTTTAAGAAAAAATGAAGCAAAGGACATTTTAGTAGAACTAATATAAAAATTATATTGAAGGGGGTATTTGTATGAATGAAAAAAGTATGCCATTAAATGCAGTATCAATGGGAAGAAGTGCAGAAATAAAAGATGTAGTTGGCGGAGAAAACATGTGTAAAAAATTAATGGAAATGGGACTTAGCAAAGGAACAATAATTGAGATAATGAATAATGATATAGGCCATTTAGTAGTAAAGCTTGGCGAAACAAGACTTGTACTTGGAAGGTCAATGGCACAAAAAGTTATGGTTAGAGAAGTTTAGAAATATTAAATGGAGGGCTGATAATGAGTAAAGATTTAGTAATTGCTTTAGCTGGTAATCCTAACTGTGGTAAAACTAGCTTGTTTAATGAACTTACAGGGTCAAGACAGCATGTAGGAAACTGGCCTGGTGTTACAGTTGAGAAAAAAGAGGGTAAATTAAAGTTTCAAGGTAGAGACATAACTATAGTTGATTTACCAGGAACATATAGCTTAGGCGCATATTCAGAAGATGAAGTAGTAGCTCGTGATTTTATACTTAAGGAAAAACCAGATGTGGTTATCAATGTTGTGGATTCATGCAACCTTGAAAGAAATTTATATCTTACAATGCAGATTCTTGAAACTGGAGCTAAAGTTGTTTTGGCACTAAATATGATGGATGAAGCTAAGAATAAAAATATAGAAATTGATGTAAAAAAACTATCATCAGCCATTGGAATCCCAGCAGTTCCAACAGTAGCACCAAAGAAACAGGGAATAAATGAACTTGTAAGTGCAGCAGTTGAACTTGGAGATTCCTCTAATAGTGATTTATATAAAATTAATTATGGTTCTAAAGTTGAACAAGAAATCAAAGAAATTGAAAGTGCTTTTTCAGAAAGTGCTGCAGCATTAGAGTATCCAAGCTCATGGACAGCATTAAAGCTTATAGAAAATGATGAATATATAAATAAGTATGTAAATGAAAAAGCAAAATCAAATGCTGTGAAAAATCAGGTTCAAAATAGCATAGAAAGTCTTACCAAAGCAATTGGATATGAACCGGATGCTTTTATAATTGATAAGAGATATGAAAAAATAAGTGAGGTAGTTAAAGGCAGTGTTAAAAAAGATGTTGTTATTAAAGAAACAGCTTCAGATAAAATAGATAAAGTTGTTACTAACAAATGGCTTGGCATACCAATATTTGCAATCATAATGTTTGGAGTTTATCAAGTTTCTATAGGACTAGGTAATGGAACACTTTCGGATTTAGTCAATGATTTAATAGGACAGCTTGGTACTAATGTTGATTTTACCCTTAGGCAGATAGGAGTTCCAGATCTTATAGGAGATTTTGTTCGTGATGGTATTTTTGGCGGCGTTGGTTCAGTTCTTGGATTTTTCCCTATGATTCTCATAATGTTTTTCTTGATATCACTTCTTGAAGACAGCGGGTACATGGCAAGAGCAGCATATGTAATGGATAGACTTATGCATGCAGTTGGGCTTCACGGTAAAACAGCAGTATCGCTTATAGTTGGATCAGGCTGTAATGTTGCAGGAATAATGTCAGCAAGAACACTTGAAAATAAAAAGGATAGAATGATAGCTATTTTAATAAGCCCGTTTATGTCATGTCCAGCAAGACTGGAAATTTACGGACTGTTTATTGGGGCATTCTTTGCAAATAAAAAAATAGGAATATTTAGTGAAGGTGGACTTATAGTATTTATACTTTATGCTTTAGGTATTACAGTTGCAATATTAATGGGTAAATTTTTAAGTTCAAAAGTATTTAAAGGTGAAAACTCATATTTTGTTATGGAATTACCTCCTTATCGTATACCAACTCTTAAAGGAATTTTAATTCACATGTGGGAAAAATCAAGTCACTTCTTAAAGAAAGCAGGAACAGTTATTCTCGTTGTATGCATAGTTGTTTGGGTACTTACTAATTTACCAGCAGGTGCTCAGCAGGATAAAACAATACTAGCAAGATTGGGAGCATTAATAGCGCCTATATTTAAACCAGCAGGTTTTGGAACTTGGCAGGCAGGAGTTGCTCTTATAACAGGATTTGCAGCTAAGGAAGCTGTTGTTGGTACCTTTGGAACAATTTATGGAGTAGATCAAGGAGTACATCTTTTCCATGCTATACAAAATACCTTTACACCACTTACAGCAATGTCATTTATGGTAATGTGCCTTTTATATGTTCCATGCGTTGCAACAATAGGAGCAATAAAGAGTGAAACTAATTCAAGTAAATGGGCATGGGGAGCAGTAGCATATACCTGTGCGATTGGCTGGATATGTGCAGTAATAGTATATCAAGTAGGAAGACTTATAGGATTCGTTTAAATTACAGCTTGCATTGAGAATGAATATTAGTATCATTGCGTTGCGATTAAGCTGAGAGGAGTTATGTGTGTGCTGCTAAATAATATTTTTAGATTATTATACAAAAACAGCTATCATGATATGAGTGAAAGTCTTGTTGCTGCACTTGAAGCTAAGGATTATTATACCTGTGGTCACTCTAAAAGAGTAGCTTCTATGGTGTGTGAATTATCTAAAAAACTTGGAGTTAAAGGAAAAGAATTTGAGGATATTCATATAGCAGCACACTTGCATGATATCGGCAAGATAGGTATACCAGATAAAATTTTAAATAAAAATGAAAAACTTAATTCAAATGAATGGAGCTATATTAAGGCTCATCCACAAATAGGATATGATATATTAAGTAAATCAAATAAGCTGAAAAATATAAGTAAAATGGTTCTGCACCATCATGAAAGCTGGAATGGAAAAGGATATCCTGATGGATTATCAAAATTTGAAATACCTTTTGGTTCAAGAATAATTTCAGTATGCGATTCAATAGATGCAATGACTTCCACAAGATCATATAGAGAGGCTTTAAGCTTTGAAAAATGTATAAACGAAATATATGCTAATCGTGGGATTATGTTTGATCCATTAATAGTGGATTGTGTTTTAGATAATGTTTTTGAATTTGAAAAGATTATAAACAGTTTTAAAGCAAAGGGATAGTGATATATGGATAAATCAGATTATATTGAAGCTGCGAAAATAAAATTGAAGGCTAGAGGATACAAGCTTACTTATCCAAGATTTGAAATGTTAAATATTATATGTGATAGTAAAAAACACATGGATGCTTATGAAATTTATGATAAAGTTAAAGAAAAAAACATTGGGCTTAGCACGGTATATAGAAATATTTTAATATTTGAGAAGGTTGGAGTTTTAAAAAAGATATGTGTTTCTAAGGTTGGTTATTATGAGTTAGAACCTTTAGGAAAATACAAAATTCATATTCACGGTAAATGTGTTAAATGCAATAAAATTATGGATTTAGATTACAAGTATATTAAAAATTATTTAAATGAATTTGTTTCTAAATTACAAGGTTATGATAATATTTCAATTGAAGGCGTGAGTATAATATTATCAGTTTTATGTGAAAAATGTAAAGCATAATAGAAAGGATGATTTTTATGATGATGAAAATTTTAAAAAGACTTTCAGAAGGTGGATTATATTCAAATAAGATAATGGCTAAAGAGCTTGGAGTAGATGAGAGTATAGTAGAACAAATGATATCACAGCTTGAAAGACTCGGATATATAAAAAAGGATAACATGAATGCTTCGTCAGGCTGTGATTGCAGCTGTTGTAGTACTAAAAAAAGCAAAAGTTGTTGCAGTGGGAAAGATAATGTAAACATTGATTTATGGAAGATTACTGAAAAAGGAAGAGCGGCGGTATAAGAGTATAACTTTTATTGAGAATGATAATCAGTAAATAAAGGAAAGATGTGAATGAGTGTTTTAGTTGTTGGAGGAGATAGGCTTGGAAATATCGAAGACAAATTAGCTCAAAATGGATTTTCTGATATATTTCATATAACGGGAAGAAAACGTGGAGATAGAAAATTTAAAATACCAAATCAAATAGATTTAGTTTTGGTTTTAGTAGATTATATAGAGCATCCACTTATGAATCTTATAAAAAAAGAAACAAGAAAGCAGGGTATAAAGCTTGTTTTTTCTAAACGGGCTTGGTCACATATCAAAAATAAAATAAATTAGGAGGGATTAAGTTATGAAAAAAATATCAATTATTTATTGGAGTGGTACAGGTAATACAGAAGCTATGGCAAAAGGAATAAAAAAAGGAGCAGAAGGAGAAAATACAGATGTAAAAATTATTAGTGTAAGTGATGCATCAATTGATGATGTATTAAATGCTGATTTAGTAGCTTTTGGCTGTCCAGCTATGGGTGATGAACAGCTTGAGGAGACTGAAATGGAACCATTTATATCAGCTGCTTCTGAAGCTGTTAAAGGAAAGAATATTGTTTTATTTGGTTCATATGGCTGGGGCAGTGGAGACTGGATGAATAGCTGGGAAAAGCAAATGGAGGATTATGGAGCAAATCTTGTAGAAGAAAGCCTTATAATAAATAATGAACCAGATGATAGTGGACTTGAGCAATGCGAAAGATTAGGTAAAATACTAGCAGCAGAATAAAAATTTAAAATGCAGCGGGAGGATGTTTCATGAGTAAAGAGGAGGCAGCTGAATTTTTCAATATTATTAATCGTTATGATGATTTTGAATATTTATTATTAGTAATAATAAGTAATTGTGCACCAACTTTAAAGAAGCAGAAAACAGCCTCCTTAATTAATTTTACCAATAATGTACGAGAGTTAAATTTATTATGGGAGCAGTACAAGGATAGAGTAAGAAGAGAACTGAAGATTAACTTTTTTGAGTTGAAAAAGAATAAAAATAGTGTTGTGGTGCTGTTTTACGATGATAAACTACTTAAACTTAGTATAAAAGACAAAAGAAATATAAGGTTTTTAGAGAGATTTGGATACAATGACTGCATGAATGTTTACGAGTGTTTATGTCTATTAAGTAAAAGATATCAAAATATGTGTCCACATGAAATTGGTGTTTTTCTAGGCTATCCTATAGAAGATGTAATAGCATTTGTTGATTATCCTAATATAAAATGTAAATTAACAGGATATTGGAAGGTTTATTATAATGAAGAAAGAGCTAAAGTAATTTTTAGCACTTATGATTTAATAAAGCAAAATGTAACTGAACTTATTCTTAAAGGATATAAGCCTACGGAATTAAAATTTAAATAATGTGAAGTAATAATGCTTTGTCGCATTAAAAAAATTCTATAAGGCTAAGACTCAAAAATCCTAAAATTCTAAGATGTTTCAATAACTCGCTGAAAGGATGCTCAAACAGATTGAAATATCTAAGTATTTTAGGATTTTTGAGTCAAGTTTTATTAGAATTTTTTTAAACTGCTCCTTCAGCATTGTTACTTCGCTCCTACGGTGGTACAAGGAAAAAATTCCTTCGTACCTACGGAATTTTAGGCACGAATTTAACTGAATCTAGTGTACAAGGTCATCTTTATTTTAGTTTTGCTTATATAATCCAAAACCAGTTATAACTAATTTATCCCAACCAGTGGCTTCATCAGTAATCCAATTATGCTCAATGTTAAGTTCCTTTAACCAAGCATTAAGACCACTGCTTTTTTTACTTACATTTGGTGACTTTCTTCCAAAGCTTTCTCTTATCATTTCAAGCAGCTCTACTTGTTCTTCTTTTCCCAATTCTTTATTTAGAAGTTTTTCTATAGCTTCGTGACATTCCGAATAGGATTTATGATCTTCAAAATATATTTCATTAGCTAATAATTGTCTTTTGTTATTTAGAGTATCCCTTACTTCATTTATTTCTTCTTCATTTGATAAATATTTTTTAGCGATGTTTAGGGCAGCAATATCAGTATCTAGTTTAATTATAGAACGTTCTAATTTCTCATTTCGCATTTTAATGTCCTCACCTTACATTTTTTTATTAGTCATTAATAAATGACGATAAATAATTATATCATTAATTATTATAAAATGAAAATTTTCAAATTTTATTGACAATATTTTATCTAAATGGTATTTTAAAAGTGAACATATTTACTCGATAACGCACAAAAACGAAAACTTAACGAAAGAAGGAATTAATTTGATGTATGGAGCTATTGAAGCAGGTGGAACAAAATTTGTTTGTGCTGTAAGTGATGAAAACCTAAACATTTTGGAAAGAGAGAGCATTAAAACAACAGTTCCAGCTGAAACTATGAATTTAGTATTTAAATTCTTCGATAAATTTAAATTAGAGGCAATAGGAGTAGGTTCTTTTGGTCCTATTGACATAAATAAGAAATCCAAAACTTATGGCTACATAACTAATACTCCTAAAAAAGGATGGGCTAATTATGATTTTGTAGGAGCTATAAAGGAGAGATATAATATTCCAGTTGGTTTTACTACAGATGTAAATGCTGCAGCTTTAGGAGAGTTAAAAAAGGGCGCTGCTGTTGGTTTAGACAGCTGTGTTTATTTAACTGTTGGAACTGGAATAGGAGGAGGAGCAGTTGTTAATGGTAAGCTCCTTGAAGGATATGGACATCCAGAAATGGGTCATATATTGGTTAGAAAGCATGAAGCAGATAAATATGAAGGAAATTGTCCATTTCATAAAACTTGTTTAGAAGGTCTTGCTGCTGGTCCAGCAATAGAAGCAAGATGGGGTAAAAAAGGATATGATTTAGCAGACAAGGAAGAAGTATGGGAAATGGAAGCCTATTACATTGCTCAGGGTCTTATGACATATACTTTAACCTTGAGCCCAGAGAGAATTGTATTAGGAGGAGGAGTAATGAAACAACTTCAGCTTTTCCCTCTTATAAGAAAAGAATTAGAAAAACTCATGGCAAAGTATGTATCTATGCCTAATTTGGATGAATATATAGTACCTCCAGCACTTGGGGATAATGCAGGGATTACTGGTTGTTTACTTTTAGCAATGGAAACAAAATAAAAATAATGCGAAGTAACAATGCTTCGTCACATTAAAAAAGTCCTATAAATCTTGGTGACTATTTTAAAATAGTGCTTGCTTTGAGTTCAAGAAGGATAATGGGCAAAGCCCAAACCTCGTGTATGTTTATACTCGCTGAGAGGATGCTCAGACAATTGAAATATCTAAGTATTTTACAATTTTTGAACCAAGATTTATTAGGACTTTTTTAAACTGTTCCTTCAGCATTGTTCCTTCGCTCTTACGGTAGTGCAAGGAAAAAATTCCTCCGTACCTATGGAATTTTAGGTAGTTGCAGAATTAAAATAAAAGGTGAAGGCAATATGTTGAATATAAATTACAGGTAAAATTATACCTGTAATTTTTTTGCGTAAAAAATAATATTATTTAGAATGTTTTTAATTCAATATATTTACATAAATTACATAAAAGGTATAGATACATAACATATTATTAATAAATCATATATATAAATAATAAATCATTAATAAAATAGTAGCTATTTTATTAATAGTGTTGACAATTTATTTTATAGATGATAATATATTTATGAAATAAAGTTTTAAAAATACATAAACAAGTTTGGGGTGTGAAAATGAGTTCATATTTAGAAAGTCTTATCACCGAGCAAGTAAATGTCAATACCAAGAATATCGATACGATGAGTACAGTTGAGATACTTAATTCTATAAATAACGAGGATATTAAAGTTGCTTATGCTGTTAAAGAAGAAATTCCCGGTATTGCCAAGGCTGTAGATGTTGTTAGTGAAAAATTAAAAAATAATGGAAGACTTTTTTATGTTGGAGCTGGAACGAGTGGAAGGCTTGGAATATTAGATGCTTCAGAATGCCCGGCAACATATAGTACTGATCCGGAAATAGTACAAGGAATTATAGCTGGTGGAAATAAAGCGATTTTTACATCAATTGAAGGTGCTGAAGATGATGAAGAAAAGGGGAGAAACCTTATAAAAGAAAAAGGCATGAATCCAAAGGATGTTGTAATAGGAATAACAGCGAGCGGACGAACTCCTTTTGTAATTGGGGCGATTAAAGAAGCTAAAAAGAATGGAATTGTGACTATAGGAATAAGTAATAATAAGAATTCAGTAATAAATAAAGAAGTTGACATTAAAATTAATCCTATTGTAGGACCGGAAGTTATTATGGGGTCAACAAGAATGAAAGCGGGAACTTCACAAAAACTTATTCTTAACATGATAACTACTGCATCAATGATAAAGCTTGGTAAAGTATATGGAAATCTTATGGTTGATCTTCAGCTTAGTAATAAAAAGTTAATAGATAGAGCAGTTAGAATAATTGAGTATGCTGCCAATGTAAATAAAGATACAGCTAAAGAATATTTAGAAAAGTCAGACTTTAATCCTAAAGTTTCTATTGTAATGCTAAAAACCGGCACAAAAAAGGATGAAGCTGAGGAATTGTTAAAAAAAGCAAATGGATTTGTAACACAAGCTATAAAAGCATATTTTAAATAAAATTTATTATTTTAAATCGACATCAGTACAGACAAGCTAATAATAAAAAATCATTTAAGGGGGAAAAAATATGAAAAAAAAATTAATTATCTTTTCTGTGATAACTGCCATGTTTTCTTCAATAGCTCTTACAGGGTGTGGAAGCAGCACTTCCAGCAATTCTACTGCAAAGGATAATGCTGAACCTAAGGTAGAGAATGTTGTAAAGGTAACTAAGGCTTCAGATAAGAGCAAAGTTCCTGATTCAGCTCAAAAAAGAAAGGATACCTTGATAATAGGTAATGGTGTACCTGGAGGGAATTTTGTGAGTTTCTATGCTCAAACACTCACAGATGCTTATGTTAGTGATGCGGTTAGTGATGGACTTGTAGACTGGGATGATAATGGAAAGCCAATTCCAGGCATAGCTAAAAGTTGGGATATATCAAGCGATGGCTTAACATATACTTTCCATTTGAGAGATGATGTTAAATTTAGTAATGGCAAACCTCTTACTGCTGATGATGTTAAATTTTCACTAGAGTTAGTATTTGATCCTAGTTTTTCAGGAGCAGTAGATTGTAAATCAATACCTATTAAAGGTGGAGAAGCTTTCAAATCAGGAAGTGCTAAGGATATTGAAGGCATAAAGGTTAAAGATGCCCATACAATATCAGTAACGCTTGAAAAGGCTAACTCTTCAATATTATATCTTATAGGTACAACTATTATTTCAAAGGATTACTTTGGAAATGATTACACTCCAGGAAATACTAAGGGAGTAGAGGCAAAACTTCAAAAGCCAATAGGGTGCGGGGCATATGAGGTTACTAAATATATACCTGGGCAAGAAGTTGATCTTACAGCTAATAGCTATTATTGGAAAGGTACACCTAAGATCAAAAACTTAATATTTAAGGCTACAACTGAGGAAAATAAAATGCAGAATTTAACTTCTGGAGCAACGGACATAGACACATTTGATGGTACCCCTGAAAATATAGATCAATTAAAGTCAATGGGATTTGTTGACTATACTACATTCCCTTCATCAAGTATTTTCTATATAGGTGTAAATTGTAAGGATCCTAAATTTAGTGATAAAAAAGTGCGTCAGGCTCTTGAATATGGTTTGAACAGAGAGCAAATGGCTAAATCCGTATTCAAAGGAAATGCATATATAATTAATGAACCACAATCTAAGGCACATGCATCTTATACAAATGATGTTAATCAATATAAATATAATGTTTCTAAAGCAAACAAGCTTCTTGATGAAGCAGGTTGGAAAAAGGGTTCTGATGGAATAAGAGAAAAAGATGGCAAGAAATTTGTAATTCATCTAATGTCTTCATCAACTAATGCAGCTCATAAACTAGAAATACCAATTATAAAAGCAAATTACAAGCTTATTGGAATAGATGTTGAACCTGAGCTTATGGATCTTAATACCCTTTTAAGTAAGACAGATAAAAAAGATTTTGAAGCATATTTAATGGGAACATCTTTAGGAGCTGATGCCCTATCTTCAAACTTAGCAGCAAACTTTAAAACGGGTGCTCCAAGTAATAATATGTCGTATTCAAATTCAAAGGTAGATGATCTTATAGCACAAGCTTATGCAGAAAAGGATGAAAGTAAAAAGACAGCTATAGAGCAAAAAATATATAAAATTATTAACGAGGATTTGCCGTTTATATTTACTTATCAACCACAAACTGTATGGGCAAGCAGTTCTAGAGTAAATGGAGTTAAATTCTTACCTTATAACTCTTATCCTCATAGTTTATTTAAAGCAGAAATAAAATAAACCTCTTATTAAATTTAAATTAGGGTATGAAGTAATATATCGATTCACAATTCACAATGTGCATTAATGATGATTTATTGTTACAGCAATTTATATGATTATTGTAAAGTGTGCATTATGTTTTGTGAATTGATTTGGTTTGAGTTGTTTTTATAAAATTTGGTTTACATATTTACGGTATCTTGTTTAAAGAATAGATATGAAACAAGGAGGAGAATTATAAATGTTACGTTATATAGTGAAAAGACTGCTGCAAATGATTCCTATACTTTTGGGTGTGTCAATAGTTATATTTTTAGTATTTTCACTTGCACCAGGAGATATAGTTGATAATATGGGCGTAAACAGTCATATGAGCGCAGCTAAGGCAGCTCAATTAAGGCACTTATACCATCTAGACCAGTCAAAACCTATGCAGTATTTAAACTGGCTTAAGAATGCGCTAACAGGGAACTTTGGATATTCACTAGATTACAGGGAGCCAGTAAGTGTAGTTATAAAAAATTATATATGGAACTCATTTGCTCTTTCCTTTGCAGCATTTATAGCGGCAATACTTATTGCAATACCTATAGGAATTATATCTGCCACAAAGCAATATTCCATTTTCGACTCTGTTTTTACAGTAATAGCACTCGTAGGAATATCAATACCAGCGTTTTTTACAGGCTTACTTCTCATAAAATGGCTATGCGTAGACCTTAAGTTATTTCCAGTATCGGGAATGACAACCTCTGGTAGTAATGCTACAGGCATAAAGAGGATAGGAGATATAGCTTATCATATGTTTTTACCATTTGTTGTATTAACCTTTGAAAGTGTTGCAAGTCTTATGAGGTATATGAGAACTAGTATGCTTGAGGTTATAAGACAGGATTATATAGTAACAGCTAGGGCAAAAGGGCTAAAAGAAAGTGTTGTTATATATAAACATGCACTTAAAAATAGTTTAATTCCGGTAATAACAATACTTGGAATGTGGATTCCAGGATTGTTTTGTGGAGCTATAATTACAGAACAAATATTTTCATGGCCGGGAATTGGTAGAGTAGCACTTCAGGCAGTAAGCCATAGAGATTATGAACTTCTTATGGGCTTTAATATGCTAATTGCAATACTTACTCTTCTTGGAAATTTAGTTGCAGATATTGCTTATGCAATTGTTGATCCTAGAATTAGGCTTGAAGAATAAGGAGGGATTATAGTGGAAAGTAAAGTTAATACTAATATAAAAGTAGTAAATGCAGAGGAGAGAATTATAAGCCCTTCAAGGATGGCCTTTAATAGACTAAAAAAGAATAAACTTGCACTTGCAGGAATGTTCATACTTATATTCATGATTTTATTTTCAGTTCTGGGTCCTATAATATCTCCATATAGTGCTGAAACCATGGATTATAATAATCCAACTATAGGGCCAAGTCTTAAGCATTTACTTGGAACGGATGAACTTGGTAGAGATGTACTCACAAGACTCATGTGTGCAGGAAGAATTTCTTTAGCAGTTGGAGTTTCTGCTGTTGTGGTTGAAATCCTTGTTGGAAGTGTACTTGGTGCCGTTTCTGGATTTTATGGTGGAATAGTTGACAGCATAATTATGAGAATAGCTGATATTTTTTTATGCGTTCCATTTTTTCCAATATTAATTACTCTTTCAGCATTGTTTAGTGATTTAAAAATTCAGTCTCAATATAAAGTTCCTTTTTTGATGTTTATAATAGGAATATTGTCGTGGCCAGGATTAAGCCGTATTGTAAGGGGACAAATACTTACTTTAAGGGAACAGGAATTTATGCTTGCTACAAATTGCTTGGGACTTAAGGATAGAAAAAAGATATTTAAACATCTTCTTCCAAATACAATTCCGTCAATTATTGTATCGGCTACTCTTAATATAGGTAGTGCAATCTTAATAGAATCTTCACTTAGTTTTTTGGGATTGGGAGTTGTTCCACCAACGCCATCTTGGGGAAATATGGTCCAATCAGTAAGTGATTTATATAAGCTTCAGCACTATCCATGGCTTTGGGTTCCAGCGGGTATATGTATACTCTTTACAGTTGTAGCTATAAATATTTTTGGTGATGGGCTTAGAGATGCTTTAGATCCAAAATCAAAGAGATAGGAGGGCATAAAATGGCGAAGGACTTGCTTGAAGTTAGGAAACTTAAAACATACTTTAATACGGATGAAGGTACAGTAAAGGCTGTTGATGATGTGAGTTTTAAAATTAAAGAAAAAGAAACCGTAGCAGTGGTTGGGGAATCTGGCTGTGGTAAAAGCATAACTGCCATGTCCATAATGGGATTAGTACCAAAGCCTATAGGCAAGATAGAAGGCGGGGAAATAATATTTAAAGGCCAAAACTTACTTTCTATGAATAATAATGAAATAAGAGATATAAGGGGAAATGAAATTGCTTTAATATTTCAGGAACCTATGACCTCACTAAATCCAGTTTTTACTATAGGATATCAAATAGGAGAGGTTTTAATACTGCATAAAAAAATGAGTAAAAAGAAAGCCTTGGAAGAAGCTATAAAACTTCTTGCAATGGTAAAAGTACCAAGACCGGAAGAAATAGTTCGCTGTTATCCATATGAATTGAGTGGTGGTATGAGGCAAAGAGTTGTAATCGCTATGGCTATAGCTTGTAATCCTAAACTTTTAATAGCAGATGAACCTACTACAGCTTTAGACGTTACTATTCAAGCACAGATACTAGATATTATGAGAGAACTTAAGGAAAAGATGAGTACATCCATTTTACTAATAACTCATGACCTAGGGGTAGTTGCTGAAATGGCGGATTATGTAGTTGTAATGTATTCTGGAAAAATAGTTGAGAAGGCACCTGTTATTGAGCTTTATGAAAATCCAAAACATCCATATACTATAGGACTTTTAAAATCAAAACCTGTGATAAATAAATTTCAAGATGAATTATATTCTATTAAAGGACAAGTACCTAATCCACTGGATATGCCTGAGGGATGTTATTTTAATCCAAGGTGTAAAAGGGCAAAGGACGTATGCAAAAATAAGAGACCAAGCTTAAAGGAAGTTGGAGAAGGACACTATGTTTCATGCTGGCTTTATGAGGAGGGAAAATAAGTGGAAGAGGCTGTTTTAAAGGTTAGACACTTAAAAAAATATTTTCCAATCAAAAGTGGATTTTTTAGAAAAACTACGGGATATGTAAAGAGTGTTGATGATGTATCCTTTGATATTGGGAAAAATGAAATTATGGGACTAGTTGGTGAATCTGGCTGTGGTAAAACAACTACAGGTAGAACTATATTAAGACTTATGAATAAAACCTCTGGAGAAGTTTTGTATAATGGCAAGGACATTTTTAGTATGGATAAAAACAGCATGCTTAAAATAAGGCCGGAAATTCAGATGATATTTCAAGACCCATATAGTTCATTAAATCCAAGAATGACTGTAGGAGAAATTGTTGGAGAAGCGGCTTTAGATCATGGTATTTGCACAAAGGAGGAAGTTGATGAAAGAGTCAAAGAAGTAATAACAGCGTGCGGGCTTGCACCCTATCATATAAAGAGATTTCCTCATCAATTTTCTGGTGGACAAAGGCAGAGAATAGGAATAGCTCGCGCACTTATATTGAATCCTAAATTTATAGTTGCAGATGAGCCTGTATCGGCACTAGATGTTTCAATACAAGCACAAATTATTAATTTGCTCGTTAAGCTTCAAAGAGAAAAGGGATTTTCATGTCTCTTTATATCACATGATCTTAGTGTTGTTGAATATATATGCCAGAAGGTTGGAGTTATGTACTTAGGAAGTATGGTGGAATTTGCACTTAAGGAAGAGCTGTTTAAAAATCCACTGCATCCATACACTAAAGCCCTTCTTTCAGCAGTCCCAGTTCCAGATCCTAAAGTTAAAAGAAATAGAATAATCCTAAAGGGTGATATTCCAAGTCCGGCAAATCCCCCGTCAGGATGTAAGTTTCATACAAGATGTAATTATGCTACAGAGAGATGCTCAAAGGAAGTTCCAGAGTATAAGGAAATTGACAAAAATCATTTTGTAGCATGCCATTTATATGAATAAAGTGGATGAAAGTTTAAAATTACAAATACCATAGTGTTACAAGTAATTATATTTTTTATCAATTGACAATTGACAGTTAAGGTTGATTTATCCATCCTTACGTCGTATAAATCTTAAAACTTAATGATATTCAGAAAAATAGTCTCAATAACTATAAACTGTTAATTATTAACTCTAAACCTCTAACTGTCCACTGATAAGGGGGTGTTTACTATTAAATTTCAAAATATTAAAAAGGATATATCTATTGAGGATTTACCTGTTGATAAAAGAAAAATTCGATTTAAGGATTTTTTAGCATTGACTATTGCAGCAGTTCAGGTGCT
This sequence comes from Clostridium neuense, assembly GCF_045310695.1. Lineage (NCBI taxonomy): Bacteria > Bacillati > Bacillota > Clostridia > Eubacteriales > Clostridiaceae > Clostridium > Clostridium neuense. The sequence continues at coordinate 35,147 of NZ_JBJIAA010000013.1, read as the reverse complement.
ATTACCTATTTTTTTAGCTATTTTCGCAGTGTTTGCACTATTGGCCTTTCTGCTTATGAAATTTTGGGTCAAATAAAGATAAACCACTCTGAAACTTGAAGAAAGAAGTGAATTTTATGTTTATCGATATGGATAAGCTTGATAAAGCTTTTCAACTTATAAATGATGGAATTTTAAAGGGAGATTTTCCAGGTGCAGTGGCAGCAGTGGGAAATAAGAAGGGCATAATAAAGCTAGAAAGCTTTGGAAATAGGTGCTTGTATCCAGAAAAGTTACCTATGACTAAAGCCACGCTGTTTGATTTAGCTTCCTTAACCAAGGTTGTGGCTACTAACACTTTATTTATGATTTTTTTAGAAAAGGGACTTATTTCAGTTTATGATAATGTAAGCTATTATCTAAGTGAATTTAAAGGAAAAGACAAGGAGAATATAACTATATTTAATCTGCTTACACACACTGCTGGTTTTGTACCTTTTAAGGATTTATATAAACTTTGCAAAAGTTATGAAGATGCTATAAGTTACATATGCAAACTTGATCTTGAGTACAAACCTGGTACAAGATGTATATATAGTGATTTTAGCTATATTTTGCTTGGATATATACTTGAAAAAATAGGTGGTGCAAGGCTTGATGTTTTGTGCAGAAGATATATTTTTGATCCTCTTAACATGGAAAATACCTCTTTTAATCCTAAGAGCAGTAATATAGCTGCAACAGAAATAGATAGTAAAACTCAAAAACCCTTTATTGGAATATGCCATGATGAAAATGGAAGATTTTTTGATGGTATATCAGGTCATGCAGGGTTATTTTCAAATGTTGAGGATTTGTGTAAGTTTTCAAATATGCTTATAAATAAGGGCAATAATTTTATTTCCTATGCTTCCTTTAGAGCCATGGTAACTAATCATACCTTAGGACTTGAGGATAATAGAGGCTATGGCTGGTGTGTTAAGGGACATAAGAACTCTTTTATAGGAGATATAGCGCTTAAAGAAGCTTTTGGACATACTGGATTTACAGGGACTTCCTTGTGGATAGATGTAGAAAGCGATGTATATGCAATACTTTTAACAAATAGAGTTCATCCTACAAGAGATAATAATAATATAATAAGATTTAGAAGGATTTTTAGTAATGCTGTACTTGGATCACTTTATATATAGATAGATAACTTGAAATTAAAGATTGCAAATACAAAATCTATCCTGATAAACTGGAATTTGAAAAGCAGAGTAAAGAGTAGAGAGTAGGGAGTAGAGTGAATGTGGATTTACCTTTCGTTTCTCTCAGGTAAATCTTAGAACTTAATTGGTTCAGCTGTGCTGAACACTGTATTTTATGCCATGCTCAAGCATTAAGCTTTAGATTTTTCGAAGCATAACTGAGAAAAATCATCCTTCACTCTACTCTCTACTTTTCTTAAGATTCCATTTTGTAGGGATGAATTTAACTCAAAGGACAGTTAAGGAGGAATTTGTATGGTTGATGTAAAAAAGCTTCCTTTGGATATAAAAATAGGACAAATGATAATGGCTGGTTTTCCATCAAAATATTACGATGGTAATATGGAAGAGTTAATTGAAGCTGAGAAAATAGGTAATTTTATATTGTTTGCAGATAATATGGGAAATAAAAATGAAGTTATGGAGCTTACAAGAAGTATTCAAAAGAAGCTTGAAGAGTGTATTGGAATCTCAGGCATTATTTCAACTGATCAAGAAGGTGGCATGGTAACAAGAGTGCGGGAAGGTGTTACTGTGTTTTCTTCAAACATGGCTTTTGCAGCGGCAAACGAATATAAAAGTACTTTTAAAGAGGGGAAAATAGTAGGAGAAGAGCTTAGAAGCCTTGGTATAAATATGAATATAGCTCCAGTTATGGATGTTAACTGCAATCCTAAAAATCCTGTTATTGGCTGCCGTTCTTATGGTGATGATCCTGAAAGTGTTTCTAAGCTTGGAATTGAGCTTATAAAAGGACTTAAAGAAAAAGGTGTAATTGCAGTTGCAAAGCATTTTCCGGGGCATGGAGATACGTCTATGGATTCGCATCTCAGCTTGCCAGTAGTTAATCATGATATTAAAAGACTTCAGGAGGTTGAACTTTTGCCGTTTAAAAATGCTATTGCAGAAGGGGCTGATGCAATAATGTCGGCACACGTTCTTTTTCCTAAGGTAGAACCAGACAAAGTTCCAGCGACTCTTTCAAATAAAGTTCTTACAGGATTGTTAAAGAATAAAATGGGCTTTAAGGGACTTATCGTTACAGATTGTATGGAAATGAAAGCCATAGCAGATTTTTATGGAAGTGATAAGGCGGCGGTTAAAGCTATTATTGCTGGAGCAGATTTAATTTGTATATCTCACAGCAAAGAGGTTCAGAAAAAATGTGTGAAGGCTATCAAAGCTGCGGTATTAAATGGACAAATTTCAGAAGAGAGAATAGATCAATCTGTTAAAAAGATACTTCAGATAAAAGGTAAGTACAATATTGACTGTAATTTAGAAAGAAATTCTTCCAGTAAGGACAACAAAGCTTTTGCAGAAAAAATAAGCAGCAAGAGCATAACTATTTTAAAGGATAATAGAAATTTAATACCTCTTAAAGGAAAAGTAGTTTCAATATCTACTAGGGCAGTTGCACTTACAGGAGCTGAAGATAAGATTAAAACGGAAAATTCATTTTGCCACAGATTAAATAGTGTATGCAAAGGACACGAGTTTGAAATTCCAATGAATCCAGGGGATGACTTAATAAAAGGTATACTAGAAAAATGCTCAGAGGCAGATAGAATTGTAATAGGTATTTACAATGCTTCTGTAAACAAAAATCAGATAAAGCTTGTGGAAGAAATAAGCAAGGTAAATCCTAATATAATATTGGTATCTCTCAGAAATCCATATGATATTTTAAGTTTTAAAGAAATTTCAACCTATGTAAATGCCTATGAGTATACTGAGTTATCAATTAAAAGCACTATTAAGGTTTTAAAAGGAGAAATCAAAGCAGAAGGTATATCACCGGTTAAAATATGTATGTAATGGGGTGAGCTTATGAAATATGTGATAGGAATAGATGGTGGTGGAACTAAAAGCCATATGAAAATTGCTGATTTAAATGGAAATATCATTGCAGAAGCTGTTAAAGGACCATCAAACATAAATTCAGCATCAGAAGAAGATGTTAAAAAAGTATTTAAAGACTTAATATGTGAAGGAATAAAAGTTATAGGACTTCAGCTAAATGAATGTAGTGCAATTTGCATTGGTACTGCAGGAGCGGATAGAGCTGAAGATAAAGTTATAATAGAAAGTATGATAAGGGGTGCAGTAGGTTATAAAGGTAAACTTATAGTGGTAAATGATGCAGAAGTAGCCTTGACTGGAGGTATTGGAAAAAGAGAAGGTATTATAGTCATAAGTGGAACCGGATCAATTTGTTACGGAAGAACAGAAGAAGGAAAAAGCTGCCGCTCGGGTGGTTGGGGACACATTATAGGTGACGAAGGAAGTGGGTATGACATAGGAATAAGTGCTATAAAAGCAGCCCTTAAAAGCTACGATGGTAGAGGAGAAAAAACTATACTTGAAAACAGTATTTTAGAGTATTTAGATTTAAAGTGCCATGAAGATTTAATAAACTATATATATAGAAGCGGTGCAGGTAAAAAAGAAATAGCTAGTATTACAAGGGTTGTAAATGCTGCAGGTGAAAAGGGTGACGCTGTCTCTAAAAGGATACTTGAGGCTGCGGCAAATGAATTGTTTTTAAGCGTGAAAGCTGTTGTAGATAAGCTTGATTTAGGAGATAGAAATATATATTTAGTAACAACAGGAGGGGCTATTAACAACATTAACTATTTATATGATGAGTTTAAAAATAAAGTAAACAAGTTTTATCCTAGAGTAAATATATTACATATGAAAAATGATTCTGCTTTTGGAGCCGTCATTATAGCAAGAAGTGAGGTTAATTAAATGGAGTTTAAAAGGGTTTGTGATTTAGAAGGCATTGTTAAGCTGTGGAATAGAAATATAGAAGTTGTATATCCCATTGATTTAAAATTGCTTGGGCAAAACTATGAAAATGACAAGCAAAATAAAAGTATAATGGGCGCTTTTGAAAATGGCATTTTAGTGGGTTTTGTAATATATAAACAATGGACATATAAAAGTGGCAACTTAAAGCCAAATCATGAAATAGGGTATATAAATTCTATTATAGTTGATATAAATTATAGAAACCGAGGCATAGGTACTAAACTTTTAGAGATAGCAGAAGGAAATTTAATTGGCTTAGGAGTTAAAAAAATTCGCTTAGGAAGTGACACATATCACTTTTTTCCTGGAATACCACTTGAATGCTTGTGCTCCAGACAATTTTTCTTAAAAAGAAACTATAAAATAGAGGACAGCTTTTATGATTTAATATGCGATATTTCTAAGATTAAATTTGAAAAACTTCCACAAGAGAAGTGCAATACAGAAAAATATAAAGTAGAAACTTTAAAATCACAGGACAGAAAGAGCCTTATGCAGTTTTTATGCAAAAGCTTTCCAGGAAGATGGTATGAAGAATTTGAGGAGTTTTTTAATATAGGCATGGAAGATAGAGATGTAGTGGTTTTAAAAGATGAGGATGCAGTAATTGGTTTTGCACACATATATGATAACAAAAGCAAATTTATAGGCCCATCCATATATTGGAGAAGGCTTCTTGGCGAAAATTATGGAGGCTTAGGACCTATAGGTATAGATAAGGATTATAGAAAGTGTGGACTTGGTGTTTTTATACTTCATAAATCCCTTGAAATATTGCAGGGAAGACATGTAGATAAGATGGTTATAGATTGGACAGATGTAGATATACTTGATTTTTATGGAAAGTTTAATTTTATGCCCTGGAAGGAATATAAAAAGGCAGTTAAAGAGGTTTTATAGATGGAAAAAGTTAAAACTGGTATAGATAATATAGATGAGTATATGGATATTTTTGAGGGAAAAAGAGTTGGACTTATAACTAACAATACTGGATATAACAGCGAATTTAAAAGTACAATAGATATTTTAAGCGAGAGAACAAATTTAACTGCTCTTTATTCTCCCGAACATGGGATAAGGGGTGATATTCAAGCAGGAGAAATGGTTGAAAGCTATATTGACTTAAAAACTGGCATAAGAGTTTACAGTTTGTATGGGAAAAATAAAAGACCAACTAAAGAAATTTTAGAAAATGTTGATATACTTGCTTTTGACATTCAGGATGTTGGTGCTAGATTTTACACTTATCTTTATACTATGTCATATGCTATGGAGAGCTGCAGTAAATTTAATAAAGAATTTGTAGTGTTTGACAGGCCAAATCCCATTAACGGAAATGAGGTTGAGGGGAATATTTTAAATGAAAATTATAGTTCCTTCGTTGGCAGGTATCCAATACCACAGAGATACGGACTTACTATAGGAGAAGTTGCGAGCTTATTTAATAAAGAATTTTCAATAGGCGCTAAACTAAAGGTTATTCCTTTGAAGAATTGGAATAGGGAAATGTACTATGAAGATACAGGATTAAACTTTATCATGCCATCTCCTAATATGCCAACTGTTGATACGGCTGTAGTTTATCCCGGAACCTGTATTTTTGAGGGAACAAATATTTCAGAAGGAAGAGGAACAACTAGGCCTTTTGAAATTATTGGAGCACCATGGCTTGATGGTTTTAAAATTGCAGATATGATGAATAAACTTCAGCTTTGTGGTGTTAAATTCAGACCAATATTTTTTACTCCAACCTTTTCAAAGCATTCCGGTAAGCTGTGTGAAGGAATACAAATTCATGTAACGGACAGAAAAGTATATAGGCCTGTCAAAACAGGAATTTTTCTTTATGAAATTATAAAAGGTGAAAGCAAAGACAAGTTTGATTTTATAACCTTTAAAGGAAAGAAAGTAAATTATGGAATTGATTATTTAGCTGGAGATAACAGTCTTAGAAAAGCGAGTATGAACATTAATAAGTTGTATGAGAAGTGGCAGGAAGATTCTTTTAAGTTTAAAGAATTAAAGAAAAAATATCATTTATATTAAAAAGGATGATGTAAGTTGTACGAAATTGACACTTTAAAGGAAAATATACAAAGGTTTATAGCTTCAAGAGAGGAATGTATTTCTCTGGTTTTTTTAGATCTTAAAAATACTTCAAATTACATATACGTAAATGAGAATGAAAGCTTTCCATCTGCAAGTACAATAAAAGTATTAATAATGGCAGAAGTACTAAATGAAGTGATGGAAGGAATGCATGATTTACATGAGAAAATAGAGATAAGGGATTCAGATAAAGTGGATTACAGCATAATAACATGTCTTGAAAATAATGCTTACACGCTTCTTGATATTTTAACTCTTATGATAATATCCAGTGATAATACTGCTGCTAATGTACTCATAGATTTAGTTGGAATTAGAAATATAAATAGTTATGCTGACCAAATAGGCTTAGGGAATACTAAATTAAGAAGAAAAATGATGGATGCAAAAGCAGCAGAGGAAGGCAGGGAAAATATGACTACTGCCTATGATATGCTTAGCTTATTTGAGAAAATTTGCAATTATAAAATATTAAACAGTAGCTTATGTAATTTAATGATAAAAATTTTGAGCAGAAATACAGATTATGAAATGCTTTTGAGATATTTGCCAAGTGATATTAAGTGTGCTCATAAGACTGGTGATCTGAATAATTTAAATCATGATATTGGAATTTTTAGTATTAAGAATGAGAAATATATATTAGGTGTATTTGTACGAAATTCAAAATTTAATTATATTTCAAAGGATGTTATAGGAAAACTTTCAAAGCTTGTATATATGAATATTGAGTAAGTACTTTAGAGATGATATATTGTTGTAAAAAATAAAAACAAAAGTGAGGGTAATTACTATGTATGGAAGCCTGATCCGTATAAAAGAAATAATTAATGATTTAAATCCATCAGAAAAGAAAATTGCTGAGTATATTTTAAAGACTCCAAAGGAAATATCTGATTTATCAATAAAAGATCTTGCAGATAAAAGTGGTTCTTCTCAATCGGCAGTAGTAAGACTTTGTAAGATTTTAGGCTATAAGGGCTACAAGGAGTTTAGAATAACAATAGCTAAGGATACTGCAAAAGCTAATAAAGACGAAAATATGTATAATGATATAAATCCACAAGATGATATAGACACCATAATAAAAAATATAAGCTATAACAACAAGAAATCAATAGACAATACAGTGGAGGTTTTATCAAAGGAAGCTTTAGAGAAAGCTGTTAAAGTTATTTCAAAGGCTGATAAAGTTGATTTTTACGGAGTGGGAGCATCTTATCTAATAGCTTTAGATGCGTTTCAAAAGTTTACAAGAATAAATAAAAATGTAAGAGCAACTTCTGATACACACCTTCAAATAGAATTTGCCTCTAATTTAAAAAAGGGTGATGTTGCTGTTGCTATTTCATATTCTGGTGAAACAAAAGATACTTTTGAATCTATTGAGGTTGCTAAAAATGCAGGGGCAACTACAATAAGCATAACTAAGTTTGGAAGTAATTCTATAAGTAATTTGTGTGATATAAATTTATTTGTTTTATCTCCAGAAATTACATTTAGAAGCGGAGCCATGTCTTCTAGAATAGCACAGTTAAATGTTGTAGACATACTATTTACTTCGGTGGCTGGGCGTATGTTTGGAGATGTGAAAAAGTTTCTTGAGAATACGAGAATGTCTACAAGAATAAAAAGAATAAAGTAGTTTATATTAATTTAGAGGGAAGTGTGCATAGTATGATTATTAAAGATATAATTATAGGACATATGTCTGTGCCTTTAAAAAAGCCGTTTAAAACTGCCATCAGAAGTGTGAATAGCGTAGATGATGTAATTGTGAAGGTAATTACGGATACAGGAAATATTGGTTTTGGAAGTGCAGCATCTACAGCACTTGTAACTGGTGATACAACAGAATCTATAGAGGGTGCTATAAAAAATTACATAAAGAAAAGCATAGTTGGAATGGATATTGAAAATTTAGAAAATGTACTTTTAAAATTAAATTCCTGTATTATAAGAAATACGAGTGCTAAAGCGGCAGTAGATATTGCAATTTACGATTTATATGGACAACTTTATAAAGCACCATTATATAAGCTTCTTGGAGGCTACAGAAATAAACTTGAAACTGATATTACAATAAGCGTTAACTCTCCGGAAGAGATGACTCAAGATAGTATAGAGGCTGTAAAGCTTGGTTATAAAACTTTGAAAATAAAAGTTGGTAAAGATTCAAGGCTTGATATAGAAAGAATGAAAGCTATAAGAAAGGCTGTTGGTTATGATGTTAAGCTTAGAATAGATGCAAATCAAGGCTGGGAGCCTAAAGAAGCTGTAAGAACCTTAAGAAAAATTGAAGATGCAGGTGTGGATATAGAACTTGTGGAGCAGCCTGTAATAGCCTCAAATTTAGAAGGGCTAAAGCTGGTTACAGATAATGTGGACATTCCAGTTATGGCAGATGAAAGCGTATTTTCTCCAAAGGATGCAGCAAAGGTAATGGAAATGAGAGCAGCGGATTTAATAAATATAAAGCTTATGAAAACAGGAGGAATATACAATGCATTAAAAATATGTTCATTAGCTGAAGTTTATGGAATGGAGTGTATGCTTGGCTGCATGCTTGAGGGAAAGGTTAGTGTTACTGCTGCGGTTCATCTTGCGGCGGCTAAAAGTGTAATAACAAAAATTGACCTCGATGGACCGGTTTTATGTAGTAGGGATGATGTTGTGGGAGGAGCAATTTATAATAACAGCAGCATTACATTAAATGAAGGGCCTGGACTTGGAATTGAAAAATTGCCGAGTGATAGTATTTTTTAACTTTAGTTTTTTATAATAACAGTAATCGCAGGATAATAGTATTAGAAGATATTATTATCCTGCGATATTTTTGTATTGAATGTAATACAAAGTAAGAATAGAATATAAAATATAATATTTTACTTAAGAAATGAAGGGATAACGTGATTAAAGTTAATATTTTGGTTGTTGAGGATGATAAGGAAATCAATTATCTAATTTCAAGTTATTTAAAAAAAGAGGGCTACAATGTACAATGCAGCTTCGATGGGGTACAAGCTATAGAAAAATTAGAAAATGAAGAATATCAATTAGTAATTTTGGATTTAATGTTACCAAAGCTAAGTGGTGGAGAGGTTCTTTTAAAAATAAGAAGTAAATATACGATTCCAGTTATTATACTTTCAGCTAAAGATGAACAAACTGATAAAATATTTGGTTTAGAACTTGGAGCAGATGACTATATGACTAAACCATTTGAAATAGGAGAATTGTTAGCTAGGGTTAAAGCACAGTTAAGAAGATATATAGAATTTAATAAGGGTGAAGTTAAAGAAAATGAAATTTTGGAGTATGAAGAACTTATATTGAATTTAAGTACATATAAGTTAACAGTCAAGGGTATAGATATTACGCTTACTGCAAAGGAATTTGAAATATTGAAGCTTTTTATGCAATATCCAGATAAAGTATTTACTAAATCACAAATTTTTAATGTTGTTTGGCAGGAAGAATATATGACTGATGAAAATACGGTTATGGTTCATATAAGCCGTCTTAGAAATAAAATAAATAAAAATACAGAGAAGCATGAATATATAAAAACGGTATGGGGTATAGGATATAAATTAAGTGATTAAAGATAAAACACCTTCAAACGGTTTATATATAAAAGGGGAGGAATCTTAAATTTTGAATATATGTATACCAATTTTTATAGGAATTATTTGTATTATTTTAATTTTAAGAGATATTTATATTTCAAGTCAAATAAATGAGATTAATAAAACCTTGAGCCTTATAAGGAAAGGAAATTTTAATGCCAGACTGCGTTTTTATTCGGGTGACAGGAGGATAAAAGAACTAGGAATTAATATGAATGCAATTATGGAAGAATTTCAAGAAATCTATGATAAGAAAGAATATCTTGAAGAATCAAGAAAAAGAATGATAGCTAATATATCGCATGATTTAAGAACACCATTAACTTCGGTATTAGGATATTTAGAAGCTGTAAAAAAAGATGAGAACTTAAGCTTAGAAGAGAAAAACAAATATTGGGGGATAGCATATTCAAAAGCTAAAAAATTATATTTGCTTCTTGAAGACTTTTTTCAAATGTCAAAGCTGGATGCTGGAGACATAGCTATTAAGAAAGAAAAAGTTAATTTGACAGATACAGTTAAAGAAGCCATAGCTAGTTTCTATAATGAATTTGTAAATAAAGGAATTGAACCTAGTATTGAGCTGCCTAAAGAGGATTTATTTGTTTTGGCGGATGTAAAGGCCGTTGATAGAATACTTTTTAATCTTTTGAGCAATGCATTTAGATACGGGACAGATGGAAAAGTTATTGGTATAAAAATACGAAAGGAAAAACTTAATGCTTGGGTTGAGGTATGGAATATGGGAAAAAATATTCCAGAAAAAGATATACCATATGTTTTTGATAGACTTTATACAGCAGAATCTTCAAGAAATGAAGAAGTTAAAGGAAGTGGATTAGGACTTGCTATAGTTAAGAGTCTTGTAGAAAAGTTAAATGGAGAGGTTTCGGTTTGCAGCAATAAGAATGAAAGGACTACTTTTTCCTTTTCACTGCCACTATATTAGATTTAAGACTTTTGTAAGGTTTTTGTAAAAGCTGCTTAAAAGTTAAGTTGTATTATCTTTATGTAATAAGGCAAAAGAATTAAAGTTATACAAATTTTTAAGTAAATTGGCTATTTACTAATAAAAATTATATAGGAGGCTTTAAAGTTGGAGAGTGTACTTAAAACTTGTAATTTAACTAAGCAGTATAAAGAAAACACAGCAGTTGATAGTTTAAACATGAACATATTAAAGGGTGACATTTATGGACTTTTGGGTGAAAATGGTGCAGGCAAAACAACTATAATGAGAATGATTTTGGGACTTATAAAACCAACAAACGGAAGCGTTGAACTATTTGGTGAGGAATTAACGGAAGACAAAAAGCATATTTTAGCAAGAGTTGGATCAATAATAGAGTTTCCTGGATTTTATGGCAATTTAACTGCTGTAGAAAATTTAAATATTCATAGAAAACTTATGGGTATTCCAGATGAAAGTCGCATAAGAGAAGTGCTTGAAATTGTAGGGCTTACAGAAGTAGCAAATAAAATGGCAAAGGATTTTTCTCTCGGAATGAAGCAAAGGCTTGGAATTGCAAGAGCACTTTTGCATAATCCCGAATTTTTAGTATTGGATGAACCTACCAATGGATTAGATCCAATGGGAATAATGGAAATACGAAATCTTATACTTGATTTATCTAAAAAAAGGCACATAACTGTTTTAATATCAAGTCATATTTTAAGTGAGGTTCAGCAGCTTGCCACAAGACTTGGCATAATGCATAAAGGGAAACTTTTAGAAGAGGTAGATTCGGAGGATTTAAAGAAGAAAAATAGGCATTACATAGATTTAAAAGTTGGTAACGATAGAGAGACCGTTGTTATATTGGAGCAAAAACTAGGCATAAAAGATTATTTAATATCGAAGGCTGGAGAAATTAAAATTTATGAGAAGCTTAATGAAACTTCAAATATAAATAAAGCACTTATAAATAATAATATAGAGGTCAAAGAAATATCATTAATGAGAGATAGTCTTGAAAGTTATTTCCTTAACTTGGTTGGAGGTGACAAGAATGAATAAGGTTTGGAGTTTGCCAGCTGTTATCAGTACAGAATTTATAAAATTAAAAAAATGTAAGATTTTATGGTGCATTCCATTTTGTGTTATTTTGCCGGATGCCTTAGTATTTTCTATGTATGCATTTAATAAAAAATATCCAGTAGTTGATTGGAACGATTATGTATCAATTGCGGCTTCGGTTTTTAATTTATTTATGGCAGTTGGATTTTTTACTCTTATAGCTGGATTTATATTCTCAAGAGAATATCAGGAAAATACAATAAATACTATGTTTACATATCCAATAAGCAGAGTTCAATTTTTTGCTGGAAAATTGATTGTAATGTTAATTTTGATTTCAATTACTACTATGACTTCATTCATTTTATTGATGACTTCGGGAATTATTATAAAACATGAACCGCTTACTGCCAATATGCTACTTACATATGGTAAATCGTATGTGCTTATGATTATTATGCATTTTGCATTGGTTCCTATAATGGCATTTTTAAGTATTTATAATAAAAATATGATTCCTTCTTTAATACTTGGGATTTCTGCGGTTTGTGTTAATATTATAATATTAAATACTCCTTTTAATACTGTATTTCCATGGACAGTTCCAAGTGTATTAAGTCCGCATATAGATGGTCGAACTTACACTAATTATTTATTTGGAGAAATTAATTTAATTGTAGTTTTTGTTTTGGGTATAATTTTGAGTGTAAAAAGTATAAAGAATGATGTACATTAAAACAGAGAATCTTATTTAATTCCACATATATTTTATAAAAAGCTTTCATAAGTATAATTTGCTTATGGAAGCTTTTATTTTGTAGAGAAGCAAAGATTTAAACTACCAAGTTAATCAGCATATGCATAAAATATACTGTGTATTAAAGAAAAAAATGAAGGTAACTAAGGTATATTGGGGGAAGAACTATGAAGTTTATTAATACCATCAAGATTAATACAAAACTCACTATTATATTTCTAGTTTTATTTATCTGCGTATCAATTTTGGGCTTTGTAGATATTGTATATTCAAAAAAAATATTAAATGGAGCAGAAAGTATTTATAAATATAATATAATGTCTGTTCATTATTTAGTAGATATTAAAGAAGATATTAAAGAAGAAAATAAAATTATACTGGAAGCAATAAATTCAAAGAATTCATATAGTTTAAAAGGTTATGTTACAAAAGTAAACACAATGGATGAAAGAAGCAATAGAGCAATAAAAGATTATGGTGAAGTAGGAGCTGAAGGGGAAGAAGATACAGTTTTTAAAAATTTGAAGAGTAATTTAGGTGTATATGTGAAAAACAAAAAGCAAGCTATTGTATTATTGGAAGCAAATAAATATAATGAAGCATCAAAGTTGTTTTATGGAAAAATATCTCCGACTGAAAAGAAAATGCTTAGTATACTTGAACAAGGAAGACAAATTAATATGAAGGAAGCGAAAGAAGTAGCTGAAAAAAATGAATTAGCTTATAACAGCATTAAGGTTATTGTAATTTTATGTGTAATAGTTTTAATTATTTTATGTTTGTTTGTGATAATCGTCTTAAAGTTAACTGTAGTGAAGCCGTTAATTAATGCGGTAAAATATTTAAAGGTAATTTCAAAAGGTGATTTTACTGAAAATATACCATATGTTTATAAGTTAAGACAGGATGAGATTGGTCAAATTATTGATGGTATTATATCTATGAAGGATTGTACAAAAGGACTTATTGAAAATATAGATAAAGAGATTCTTAATGTTGAAAATATATCCGTAAATGTAGGGAAGAATGTTGAAGTGCTAAATGAAAATATTGAACAGGTATCTGCTGCAACAGAGGAATTATCAGCGAGTTCCGAGGAAACTGCAGCTTCTGCAGGTGAAATGTTAGCAGTATCTAAAAAAATAGGAAAGTCAATTCAAAATATTTCAGAAAAGGCAGAAGAAGCTTCAAGTAAAACCGAGAAAATAAGCAAAAAAGCAATAGATATTAAGGGAAGCGTGGAAGAATCTCAAGAAAGGAACTATAAAATTTTTATTGATACAAAGAAAAAACTTGAAAAAGCAATAGAAAGTGCAAAGATAGTAAAACAAATTAGTATACTTTCTCAAACTATTATGGGTATAATGGAAAAAACAAATCTTTTAGCTTTAAATGCATCTATAGAGGCAGCTAGAGCTGGAGAACAGGGAAAAGGATTTTCTGTAGTAGCAGATGAAATAAGAAAACTTTCTAAGCAATCAAAAAATGAAGCCCAAAAAATACAAGATGTAACAGCCAAGGTTATAGGGAGTGTTGAGAATCTTTCAAACAGCTCCAATGATTTCTTGAATTTTATGTCAACAGATGTAGAAGAAGATTACAATTATATGATTAAAATTGCTGAAAACTATAGTAATGATGCTAAGCTTATGGGCAAAACTATAACAGGATTTAGTGTAACGGCAAAAGACCTTTTGATTTCTATAGAGGGTATGATTAAAACTATAGAAGGAGTTGCTAGAGCATCAGAAGAAGAAGCACAGGGGACTGTAGATATTGCAAACAGTACTATGAAGATTAGTGAAAAATCAAATAGCACTTTGAAAGAAGCACTTAAAGCTAAAGAAAGTGCTGAAAAACTAAGGGTAGCATTGCTAAAGTTTAAAATTTAAGGTTTTGGTTGAGAGTATATATTGAGGTATTGTTTTAAATAAATGTTTATTTTTACACTTATTTAAAACCTTGTCCTTAATATAATAAATTAAGATTTATTTATTAAAAAGGTGATATAATAGAATTGATAATTATTACATATTAGTTATATTTATAAGAAGGGGGCTTAGAACATGAAAATATTGGCGTATAGCCATAGATCAGATGAAACAGAATATTTTGAAAAGTTCAAAGAAAAGTACAATGTAGATTTGGTACTTACAGAAGAAGCACCAAATTTAGAAACTGTAAATTTGGCAAAGGGGTTTGATGCTGTAAGTATTATAACTACACCTATTAATGCTGAATTAATGCAAAAATTTTATGAAGTTGGGGTTAAATTCATATCTACAAGAACTATAGGATACGATCATATTGATATTAAAAAAGCTAAAGAATTGGGGATGCATATTGGAAATGTTACATATTCTCCAAGGAGTGTTGCTGATTACACAACTATGCTGATTCTTATGGCTACAAGAAAAATGAAGCCTATTTTGGAAAGAAGTAGAGTTCAAGATTATTCTTTGATAGGTGTCCAGGGCAGGGAATTACACAATTTAACTGTAGGAGTTATTGGTACGGGAAGAATTGGACGAACTGTAATTAAAAATTTAAGTGGTTTTGATTGCAAAATAATAGCTTATGACATATACGAAAATGAAGAAATGAAAAAATATGTTAAATACGTTTCGTTAGATGAATTGTTAAAAAATAGTGATGTTATAACTATGCATGCACCTGCAACAGAAGAAAATTATCATCTTATAAATAAAGAGTCAATAAAAAAGATGAAAGATGGGGTATTTATAATAAATACGGCTAGAGGATCTCTTATAAATACAGATGATTTTATCGATGCTATTGAAAGTAAAAAGATTGGTGGCGCAGCTTTAGATGTTATTGAGCATGAAACAAACCTTTATTATAAAGATTTGAAATGTGAGGTACTAGATAATAGAGAACTTGCAATCTTAAAATCTTATCCTAATGTAATTGTTACACCACATACAGCTTTTTATACGGATCAAGCAGTAAGTGATATGGTAGAAAACTCTATATTGAGCTGCATCTTATTTAATGAAGGAAAAGAAAACCCTTGGGAAATAAAGTGTTAATATTACACACATAAATCGCTTAAACTATTGAAATTCATGTGCACTATAATTGAACATAAATAAAAAGGTAGTATTAGAAAACATTATTCTAATGCTACTTTTTTATTTATGTTGAATATGATTTTATTTACATATTAGTATGCATTTGTCATGAAAGCACATAAGGATAGGAACATATTTGTATAGTTTAGCTATAGAAAAAATGTTAACAAAGTGGTAAATTATATACAATATAAATAATAATTTATTAAAAATAATAACAAAATTATGAATTGTTAATAATTAATACACTTATATATTGTAAGAATGTGAAAAAGGAGTGGCTCAAGTGAAAGATGTTTTGAAAATGTATATTAACGGAGAATGGAAGCTTTCAACAAGCGGTGAAACAAGAAATATAATAAACCCAGCAAACGGAGAAATCATAGCTGTAGTTACAGAAGGAAATAAAGAGGATGTGAATTTAGCAGTAAAGGCAGCAAAGAGAGCTTTTTATAATGATGAATGGATGAATACATCATCAGTGGAAAGAGCAAGATTATTATTTAATGTGGCAGATATAATAGAAAAAAGATCAGAGGAGCTTGCATACTTAGAAACTATGGATAATGGTAAAACCTTAAGAGAGACGAAATGTGATTTAAGTGATTCTGCTGCTTGTCTTAGATATTATGCAGGGTTTACTACAAAACCACATGGTATGACTTATGAAGTTCCAGATGATGTGCAAGCAATGGTTGTAAGGGAACCTATAGGTGTTTGTGGAATGATAGTTCCGTGGAATTATCCACTTTTGATGTCAATATGGAAAATTGCGCCTGCACTTGCAGCTGGTAATACTATTGTTTTTAAGCCTTCAGAATTAACACCTTTATCTGCTATTAAACTTTTTGAAATATTTGAAGAAGTTGGTTTTCCAAAAGGTGTAGTTAATTTGGTTTTAGGAGCAGGGGAAACAGTTGGTCATGAAATAGCAGTAAATATGGAAGTGGATAAGGTTGCATTTACAGGTGGAACATCTACGGGAAGAAGCATAATGAAAGCGGCAAGTTCAAATATAAAAAATATCTCACTTGAACTTGGAGGAAAATCACCAAATATAGTTTTTGATGATGCTGATTTTGAAACAGCAGTTGATTATGCATTGTTTGCCATATTTTGTAATCAAGGGCAGGTTTGTTCTGCTGGTTCGAGACTTATTTTGCAAGAAGGCATTTATGATAGATTTATAGAAAGACTTGCAGCTAGAGCTAAAAGAATAAAAATAGGTAAGGGTACAGACGAAGGCGTTGAGATGGGGCCCTTGATTTCAGAAGAGCATATGAATAAGGTGCTTGAGTATATTAAATACGGTAAAGAAGAAGGAGCTAAATTAGTTTGTGGTGGAAATAGAATTCTAACGGATGAACTTAAAAATGGGTATTTTGTTGAGCCTACTATATTTATAGATACTACACCAGATATGAAAATCGTTAGAGAGGAAATTTTTGGGCCGGTTTTAGCAGTACAAAAGTTTAAAGATGAAAAGGAAGCTGTATATCTTGCTAACAATACGCCTTATGGTCTTGCAGGAGGAGTTTTTACAAATGATATTGCAAAAGCTCATAGAGTTATAAAGAAATTGCGTGCTGGGATAACTTGGATAAACACATATAATCCGACATATAATGAGGCACCTTGGGGTGGATATAAACAAAGCGGTATTGGAAGAGAACTGGGCGTATTTGGATATGAAGAGTATACAGAGGTTAAGCAAATAAATATTAATTTAGATGTTAAGCCTATAAATTGGTTTAAAGAATAAATCTTTATATTAATTGGGAGGTGAGATTATGGAGAAAAATAGAGAACTAATTAAAGGCAATCTTACCGAAGAAGATATTTTGAAAAAATATAATTATAAGCAGGAACTTAATAGAAATCTTAAATTTTTTAGTTCGTTTGCTGTAGCGTTTTCATTTATTTCACTGACAACGGGGATTTTTACTAATTTTCAATTTGCTCTTTCCACTGCGGGACCAGCTTTTATACTATCTTGGCCCATTACAGCAGTAGGTCAATTTTTAGTTTGCCTTATATTTGCCGAATTGTCGGGAGCTATACCTGTATCAGGATATTCATACCAATGGATAAAAAGATTATCTACACCATTTATGAGTTGGATAACGGGATGGATATGTTTTTTGTATTTAGTTTTACTTCCAACTGCCATAGATGTGGGGCTAGCACCAATTATTGAGTCACTTCTTGGAATAAAAGTTACTAATGGACAGACTACAGCTATTGTTATAGGCATTTTAGTAATTCAAGCGTTACTTAATATAGTGGGAGTTAAGCTTTGCTCAATTATTAATAATGCAGCCGTTTTTACAGAAAGCTTTGGAATAATAATACTTACAATTGTACTTTTTATAGCTGCTATGAAAAATGGAGTTCATGCGTCTATGATAATTAACACTGGGAGTGCGCCAAAGGGAACTTCATATATTAAGTCATTTATAATGAGCATGCTTATGGGGTCATTTACACTTGTTGGATTTGAATCTGCTGCAAATTTAAGTGAAGAAACTATTAATGCACATAAAACTGTTCCTAAAGCAATAATTACATCCATGCTTCTTGCTGGAGTATTTGGAATGTTGTTTTTAATTTCAGCAGTATTTTCAATTGGAAATTTGAATAAAGTTTTGGCTTCTAATAATGCGTTACCGTATGTTATCCAAAGCAATCTTGGGACTGTAATTGGAAAGTTATTTTTAGTAATGATATCAGTTTCTATTTTTGCTTGTGGACTTGTTGTTATGACATCTGGTTCACGACTTATATATGCTATGTCAAGAGACAATGCTTTTTTTGCAAGCGAAGTTTTTAAAAAAATTTCCCCTAAAACTGATTCACCTGTTTTGGCAACAGTTTTAATATTGATTCTTAGTATAATAACAGCTCTCTTTTCAAATTCACTTACAACACTTGTTGGTGTTACGTCTGTTCTTCCTGCACTCATATATTTAATTACAATTGTATGTTATGCATTAGTTAGAAAGAAGATTAAGGTGAAGGATAAATGTTTCAATCTTGGCAAAGCTGCAAAACCTGTTTTTATAGGTTCCATAGTATGGTTAATTTTTGAACTTGGAATTTTGACTTTGCCGCATGATTACCATATGATTGCTTTGCTTACAATAATTCTTGTTATACTTGGTATTGTTTTATATAAATTATATTTTGAAAATAAAATATTAAATGAGAATAAAGAAGATAAAGTCGAGATGATAGGTTAAAGGAAGGTGATAAAAATGAAATACAAAATAATAAAGAGAGTTTTAAGTACAACTTTATCAGCTGTTATAATAGGAACAGTATTGACGGGATGTGGCAGATCAAGTGGTGCAGGCTCCAGTTCTGGAGGTGGAATACTTAATGTTTTTAATTGGACAGAATATTTGCCTAAATCAGTAATCAATGAGTTTGAAAAAAAGTACAACATTAAGGTTAATTATACAACTTATTCATCAAATGAAGAAATGCTTGCTAAAATTCAGGCCAGTGGAGGTCAATATGATATAGCAGTTGCAAGTGACTATATGGTTGATATTATGAAAAAACAGGATTTACTTGAGAAGGTTGATAAGGATAAGGTAACTAATTTAAAAAATATAGGAGATCAATATAAAAATTTATCCTTTGATCCTAAAAATGAATATAGTGTTCCGTATTTATGTGGAAATGTAGTTACAGTTGTAAATACGAAGAAGTTTCCTCAAGGTATAAGCAGCTACAGTGATCTTTGGAATAGCAAATTTAAAGGGTCTATGGTAGTTCTAAATGATGAAAGAGCACTTATAGGTATGACACTTAAGAAACTTGGGTATTCGTTTAATGAAACAAATAAAAGTAGACTTGATGAGGCAAAAAGTGAGCTTCAAAAGCTAAAACCCAATATAAAGATATTCGACAGCGATAGTCCTAAAACGGCATTAATTAATGGAGAGGCAGCAGTTGGATATTGCTGGACAGCAGAAGCTTATTTGGCAGAAAAGGACAATAAGGATCTTAAAACCTTTTTCCCAAAGGAAGGGATGTATGCTTTTGAAGATAATTTTGTAATTCCAAAAGGTGCAAAAAATAAGGAAAATGCAGAACTGTTTATAAACTTTATATTACAGCCAAAAGTAAGTGCAGAAATATCAAAGGCATATCCATATACTAATCCAAATGAAGCAGCACGTAAATATATTGGAAATGAATGTTTAAACAATAAAACTCTTTATCCAGATAAGGAGGTTTCTGATAAGGATGAACACATAAAGGATGTAGGTGATACTACAAAAATATATGATTCTATATGGACACAATTTAAACAGTAAAAAAGGAGGCAAGTATTATGGAATATATGATTCAACTCTTAAATGTTGTGAAGGCATTTTCATCTCAAAAAGCAGTTGACAATATAAGTGCAAGCATAACAAAAGGCGAATTTTTAACTCTTCTTGGACCAAGTGGATGTGGAAAAACAACTACTCTTAGGATGATTGCAGGATTTGAGGAACCTACCTCAGGCAAAATATTACTTGATGGAGAAGATGTTTCAAGTAAAAATCCATATGAGAGAGATGTAAATACAGTATTTCAAAATTATGCACTTTTCCCTCACATGAATATATTTGACAATATAGCCTTTGGACTTAAAATAAAGAAGTTTTCAAAAGAAAAAATAAAAGAAAAAGTTACAGGAGTTTTAAATCTTGTTGAGCTTAATGGTTTTGAAAAAAGATATCCTAATAAATTAAGTGGTGGACAGAAGCAGAGAATAGCTATTGCAAGGGCTATCGTAAATAATCCAAAGGTTTTACTTTTAGATGAACCTCTTGGAGCACTAGATCTAAAACTTAGAAAACAGATGCAATTTGAGCTAAAGCATCTTCAAAGAAAACTTGGAATTACCTTTATATATGTAACTCATGATCAAGAAGAAGCTCTTACTATGTCAGACAGAATTGCTGTAATGAATAACGGCAAAATTGAGCAGATAGGGACTCCAGATGAGATTTATGAAAGGCCAAAAACAAAGTTTGTTGCTGATTTTATAGGGGATACAAATATATTTGAAGGAAAGGTTAAAGAAAGCAGCGGTGTAGAAGCGCAGGCTTTGATAGGCGATAGTGAAGTAGTAAAGATTGTAGACAAGAAAGAAAGTATAGCTAAGCTTAAAAAGGATAATTCTATTTATATTGCTATAAGACCTGAAAGAATGAAATTAAGTTATGATAAAAACAAATTTGATAATGTTATGGAAGGAAAAATAAAAGAAAGAATATTTGTAGGAGCTGTAAATAGAACTGTTGTTACGTTAAACAATGGAAGAGAAATTATAGTAAATGAATCAGCAGCAGATACTTTTAAACTTAAAGACGAAAAAAGAGAAATTTTTGTTTGCTGGAAATCTGAAGATGGGGTGGTGATAAGTTAATGGATAAGGCAATTTCTAAAGGAGCTGTCTATGTTAAAGAAAAAAGCATAAAAAGAAAAAAGAAATATGGACATATATTTACTATATCACCTGTAATGTTTTGGATGCTTATTTTGGTTGCTGTTCCACTTATTATAGTTTTAATTATGGGATTTTTGACAAGGGGAAGCTATGGTCAAATTGAATATAAATTTACACTTGAAAATTATAAGACTTTAGTTCAGCCAATGTATATTAAAATATTACTGTATTCGCTTTGGATTTCATTTCTAACCACATCAATATGTCTTGTTTTAGGATACCCATTTGCGTATTTTGTAGTAAGTTTACCTAAAAAATATAAAACGATTATGTTTATACTTATTATGATACCATTTTGGACAAATTCTTTAGTAAGAACCTATGCATGGATTGTTATATTGAGAACTAGCGGGGTCATAAATTCATATTTGACTGGTTTTGGCATTATAAAAAATCCACTTCAGATGCTCTATACAAATGGTTCGGTACTTCTTGGACTTGTATACACATTATTTCCGTTCATGGTTCTCCCTTTGTATACTTCAATTAATAATATAGATAAAAGTTATATAGAAGCATCAAGCGATCTTGGTGCATATCCAGTTCAGACATTCTTAAGAGTGATTTTTCCGCTTACACTTCCAGGAATATCAGCAGGTTGTTTACTTGTTTTTATACCAGCTTTGGGCCTGTTTTTTATTCCAGATCTCCTTGGAGGAAGCAAAGTGATGCTTATAAGTAATTTGATACAAAATCAATTTTTAACTGCTAGAAATTGGCCTTTTGGTTCTGCTATTTCAATATTCCTTATAGGCATAACTGTAGTATTTATAGTAATTTACTTTAAAAAAGGCAATAAAAAATTGGAGGTGTTTTAAATGAGGAGAAATAGAGTTTCCAAAAGCGTATTAGCTTCATACTCTTTTCTTATCTATTTATTTCTATATGCTCCAATAATAATTCTTATAGTATATTCTTTTAACGATTCTAAGGTTAATGCAGTGTGGATGGGATTTACAACCAAATGGTATTATCAGCTTGCTAGTGATGGAGATATACTTACAGCACTTAAAAATAGTCTTTTGGTAGCTTTTCTAAGTACGCTGATATCAACTATCATAGGTACACTTGCAGCAGTTGGAATGTATAAATATAAGTTTAAAGGAAAAACAGTCTTGGATGGCCTGTTGTATGTGCCAATAATAATACCTGAAATTGTAATGGGAATTTCTCTTTTAGTATTCTTTTCCCAAACTAAAATAACTCTTGGAATTATAACACTTATACTTGCTCATGTGACTTTTAGCATATCTTATGTGGTAGTAGTTGTAAGGGCAAAGCTAAGTGGATTTGATAGGAATCTTGAGGATGCAGCGATGGATCTTTATGCAAATGAATTTCAAACTTTTTCTAAGATTACTTTGCCAATAATATTGCCAGGAATAGCTGCAGGTGCTCTTATGGCAATTACTCTTTCTCTTGATGATGTAATAATAAGTTTTTTTGTTTCTGGACCAAGTTACGAAACTTTACCTCTGAAAATATATTCAATGGTAAGAGTTGGGGTTACACCAGAAATTAATGCGCTATCAACTGTAATGATAGTAATAACATTAAGTATTGCTATTATTTCAGAATTACTTCAATTAAAACTAAATAAAAATTAAGGAGTGTGATTTTATGATAAGCAATAATGCTGAAATTATGGAAGAGGACTTGAAAGATAAGTATCAATTAGAAGAAGAGGACAAAGCTTCTTTAATTGAATATACCCATAAGGTATTGAATTTTATATCAAAAGATACACTAAATGAAGATGATAAAAAATTCATAACAAAAGAAACGGTTGATGATTTTAAAAATTTTGTTAATCCTGGTTTTCTTGAATATAGAAAATCTGTTACTAATGGTGGGCAATATGCGTCAGTAGAGTGGAAAGATGCAGGACTTAACAGCTTTATTGATGTAAGCGGCAAGGAGTATATTGATTGTCTTGGAGGTTTTGGGATTTATAATGTAGGGCATAGAAATCCAAGAGTTTTAAAAGCGGTAAATGCTCAACTAAAGCATCAGGCACTTCATAGTCAGGATTTGCTTGATCCTTTAAGAGGAATACTTGCAAAACTTCTTGCAGAAATAACTCCTGGAAAGCTTCAGTATTCTTTCTTTGGAAATAGCGGTACAGAGGCTGTAGAAGGAGCAATAAAGCTTGCTAAAATTCATCAAAAGAAAAAAGGAAAAAATTATTTTATATCTACGGTTGGAGCATTTCACGGAAAAAGTTTAGGTTCTCTATCAGCTACATCAAAAGGAATGTTTAGAAAACCTTTTATGCCTCTTGTTTCAGGATTTAAACGTGTGTTTTATGGTGATGTAGATATGATGTATAAAACAGTAAGGGCATCTAGTATGGTTGGTGAAGATATTGCCGCGATTATCTTAGAGCCAATTCAAGGTGAAGGGGGTGTTATAGTTCCTCCTCACGATTACTTTGCAAAGGTAAAACAAATATGCGAGGATTTTGATATTTTACTTATTGCCGATGAAGTGCAAACTGGAATGGGGCGTACAGGGAAAATGTTTTGTGTTGAACACTATGGAGTAGAGCCTGATATAATGTGTCTTGCAAAGGCATTAGGAGGAGGAATAATGCCAATTGGAGCTGTAATTGCAACAGAGGATGTATTTTCAGAGTTTTTTCCTAATCCATTTATTCATACTACTACCTTTGGAGGAAATCCACTATCTTGTGCAGCAGCAATTGCTACAATAAATGTATTACTTGAGGATAACATGCCAGAGAGAGCGGCAAAAATGGGAACGTATTTTATATCTGAACTTAGAAAAGTAACCAGAAAATATAAAAACATAGTTAAAGAAGTAAGAGGAATGGGACTTATGATAGGAATTGAATTTGAAAATGATAAAACTGGCTATAAAGTATCAAAAGGATTATTTGATAAAGGAATATTAGTTGCAGGTACTCTTATAAATGCAAAAACTATAAGAATAGAACCACCCTTGACAATAGAAAAAGCTCAGTGTGATTTTGTATGTAAAGCTCTCGATGAAGTATTAAGTAATATATAGGAACATGTGAAAATATTAAAGATGCACTACATTAAAGCAGTGCATCTTTAATATTTTAATTAAACAACTAATTTTGTTACATATAAATCTTTTTCTTTTCTAAGATCTAGAAAACCATTATCATCAAGTAAAAGAGGTTTTGTAATATCATTTATATCGACTTGAATTATCTTACAGGATCTCTTATCGTTAAGAATTACGTTTTCTCCCATATAGTAATTAACTATATGATTCAAAAACATAGTACAATATTTGTTATCAAGTTTTCCGAGGCTTTCCTCTTGAATTATCTTTAATCCATCGAAAGGACCTGCTATTTCTTTAGAATATCTGTTAGAACTTACATTATCAAATAAATCGGCTATTGCAATTATTTTAGCAAACTTATGAATCTTTTCCTCCTTTAAATGCATTGGATATCCAGATCCATCGGCTTTTTCATGATGCATTAATATTCCTAGGCCCACAGAAGGATCAATAAATGGAATCTTTTTAACAAAATGATATCCTATTACGGGATGTGTTTTTATAGTTTCTACATCTTCTTTTGTTAGAGTTCCTTTTTTATTTAATATGTTTGGATCTATTTGAGTTTTTCCAAAATCATGTAATATTGCAGAATAAGTTAATAAATTTATTTCTTTTTCGCTAAAGCCAAGCCATTTTGCAAGTATAAAGCTAATGGCTGATACATTTACACTATGTCTATATATGTTTTCGCTGCTTCCATGCGATACAATATCTCTAATTACCAAACCAGTGGATTTAAATTCTTCTTGAATCTTTTTCGAGAAAACTCTTATTTCATCAATTCCGTTAACCTGCAAAGAATATATATTATTAAAAATATCTTCTAGGTTTGCAGATAATTCATTAAAGGTTTTTTCTAGTTCTTCTACTGTTTTGGCTTTTATTTCTAATTTTTGTTTATAGTCATCATCTTCATAAACTTCTACTTTATCAACAATGTAGTTTTCACTTAATATATTTATGGCTGTTTCTGATATAGGGTTCCCTTTTGCCAAGAGCAGGTTGTTTTCAAATTTTATATCGCTTGCAGATATCATTCCTGCCTTTAGTTCATTAATTGGTAATGATTTACTTTTAGATAACATATAGCTCACCTCATAAATAATATTTAACTATCTAATAATTTATTGAATTAGTACAATTTATATAACTGAATTGTTATATATTTACTCAATATATAATATCTATGTATGTATTATCGGAGTAATAATTTAGTTCTAAATAGTTTTTTGGATTAATTTCGATTTTTTTGAAAAAATTTTTTATTTAAATTTAAGTTTGTATTTAATATATTTTTTATTGACAAATCTTATAAAAATGTTATTATATAATAAAGTAATAATAAATCTGGTGATAGGGAAGAGTAAGCATTTCGTTTAGCTAAAGAGAGCTGGGGGTGGTGGAATCTCAGTGCGATAACTAGTGGTGAATGGACCCTTGAAGAGTAAACCGAAATTCTTTTAATTAAAGAAGAGTAGTAGTTAACGTTTGCCGTACGTTATAACGGATAGAATATGTTAGTATTCGAAAAAGAGGTGTTTTTTAACACAAATTAGGTGGTACCGCGGAAGTATCTCCGTCCTAATGCATAGTTTATAATATGTATTTGGACGGAGTTTTTTATTTTTAAATATTATTTAATGAGAGGCCGGCTTAGTTAAATAATAAAAATGCTTGTTACAAACTAAAAAATATAAGGGGAGAAGTATTATGAATATAAAAAAGATAGTTATTAATTCCTTACTTTTAGCTATAGGTGCCATATTGCATCAAATTACGCCGCCTCTAGTTTTAGGTATGAAGCCTGATTTTTATTTAGCGTTATTATTTATAATAATAGTTCTTAATGATGATTACAAAACTTGTCTTTGTTGTGGAATTGTTGCAGGAATATTAAGTGCTGTCAGTACAACATTTCCAGGGGGACAGCTTCCTAATATAATAGATAAATTTGTTACTACTAATATAATATTTTTAATTTTAATACCTTTTAGAAAAATATTGAATAATCAAATAAAGGTAATAGCTATAACTGCTATAGGAACGTTAATAAGTGGGTTTGTATTTTTATCTTCTGCAGCTATTATGGTAGGTCTTCCAGGAAGTTTTAAAGTTTTATTTTTATCAATTGTAATACCAGCATGTGCTATTAACACAGCTGCTTCAGTTGTACTATTCAATGCAATAAAAATAGCAATAAGGGGAAGAAATTTAGCGTAGAATTTTTAAATAATACGAAGTAACAATGCTTCGTCGCATTAAAAAAATTCTATAAAGCTAAGTGGTGATTCTAAGCGAGTGTTTGCTTGAGGTATAGAAGGATAACGATCATATACGGGGTTTGGGATGTAATCCCATTATCCTTCTTTAACTTGTATTAGTCATCTATATATTAGCCCAAGCCCCGTGTATGTTTACTCGCGTTGCTCAACAGATTGAAATATCTAAGTATTTTAGGATTTTTTTAAACTGCTCCTTCAGCATTGTTACTTCGCTCCAACGGTAGTGCAAGGAAAATTTTCCTTAAACACTGTGTAATGAGAGGTAAGTGTATTGCAGGATGATTTAAATAAAATTTTATAAATCTTAGGTAAAAAACTTTAAAAGCCATAGATGTTTCAATTGTCTGAGCATTTTTTCAGCGAGTTATTGAAACTTCTTAGACTTTTAGAGTTTTTTGTCTTAGATTTACTAATTTTATTTAATATCCTGTGATGCACTTACTTCACATTATTTTTTAAAGTTGATGTCCATTGATTATCAGTAGCAGTTTTCTCTTTCTTATCATTACAAGTATTTTTAGCCTCTTCTTCAGGTAGTGAAGTCCATTGATTATTTGTACTTGATTTCTTTTGTTTTTCCATTTAAAAATCTTCCTTTCTGTATTTTATATAAGTAGTATATACATTTTAAAATAAAATTAAACATGATATAATAGGCTGAAATACATAGAATATTTTGGATTGGGTTTTGAAGAGTTTAAGTAAAAGCTTAAGTAAAGAAAAAGTTTAAGTGAATTTAATAAAGTTATTTAAATTAGAGGTGAAAAAATGAAAATAAATTATCAAAATAAACTTGATGAGATTATTGAGGAAATTCTAAAGCAAGATAAGGTGCCTTCACTTTTACTTCATAGCTGTTGTGCGCCGTGCAGCAGTTATGTAATAGAATATTTATCAAATTATTTTAATATAACAGTTTTTTATTATAATCCCAATATATATCCTAAAGAGGAGTATTTAAAAAGGGTTAAGGAAGAAAAGGATTTTATATCAAAATTTAAAACTAAGTATAAAGTGGATTTTATAGAAGGAGATTATGACACTAATAAATTTTATTCTGTTGCTAAAGGCTTTGAAGGTGAAAAAGAGGGAGGAGAAAGATGCTTTAGGTGCTACGAATTAAGACTTAAGGAAACTGCTTCTGTTGCTAAAAATAAAGGGTATGATTATTTTACAACAACCTTGTCAATAAGTCCGTATAAAAATGCCCAAAAGTTGAATGAAATAGGAGAAAAGGTCGGTAGTGAACATGACATGCAATATTTGTATTCTGATTTTAAAAAGAAAAATGGTTATAAGAGGTCTATAGAGCTTTCAAGAGAATATAACTTATACAGGCAGGATTATTGTGGGTGCATATTTTCGCAGCTTGAAAGAAAACAAAAACAAGATAACATTTAATTTAAAAACCATAATTTACATTAATGGCTAAAGTTTTATAATTATCAAGTTAAATATTGACTTTTTATCCTCGTGTGGTATTATTATATTATTATTAATAGTTTTTTTTTAGAAAAGTTGGAAACTATGATAGATCTCTTTTATGTGGGCACTTTAGAGATTTGGAGTTACTTGTGCAACCGGCCAACAATTAATTAGCATGTTAATTAATTGTTGGCTTTATTTTTTAAAACTTTCCAAAACATAACTATTAATTTTATAAATTTACTTGAAAATTAAAAGGGGTTTGATGAATTAAGTTATGGAGAGGAGGATATTAAACTTTTTTATAATATAAAATTTAAGATCTTTTAATTATGGTCAAAAGGGTATAATAGTTTTAATTTCGAAATAAAGAATGGTCAATAGTATAATGATTCGGAATTATCAATTAAAAAGTAATATAAATATATAAGTACTCTCAAAGGATAATAGTACCGCAAAATTATTAAAAATTGGTTTTGCGGTACTACTTTATATTGCTCTTGAATTTTGTTATTTTAAAATGATATCTTAGTATAATTTGTTGCTTAACAGAATTTGTGATATACTATTAATAAAGAACAAATATTATGATTAAAAATTTTATTTTATAAAAAGTTAATTATATTTGTCAACAGTTATATGCCACCTAATATAGGTGGTTTTTTATAGCGTATGTGCTTTAAATTTAATTTTTTAAAAATTCAGTAAAAGGAGTGCGTTTATATTGAGAATTAATAATAGAAGAAAAAAGAGGATATCTGTAAAGATGTTTATAGAAGAATTTGGAGAGAAATTTTCTGAGCATATAAAAACAAGGCTTATGGAGCTTGATGTAAGAACTCTGTTAACCAGAAGCGATAAATATAATGTGCTTGACATAAAGCATGTTGAACACATAAAGCATAAGATTGTTGATAGCTTAAAAGAATGTGAAAAAGAGTATGTATACGGTCAGCTTGTAGTAGTAGAAGGTGATTTATATTTTTCTAAGGATTGCGTTGAAAATGATGAAATTATTAAATCTTATGTAGTAGATGAGATATATAATACTTTGTCAGACAAAGACATGATTTGTGAGGAAGGTAAGAATTTAAAAGTTATAAATGATACCAATATAGACTATGTCGTAGATAATATGCTAAAAGCATGTCCTCAAGTTTCTAAAGAGTACATAAGTATTATCAAAGGCATGATATCAAGGGCAGAAAATAAATAATTTTAATAGAGCTTATTATTTTCGAGATTTAACTTGAAAATAAATTTATAAATTATTTAAATAAAACTTCCGTAAAATTTAAGCTTATAGGTACTTAAATTTATGGAAGTTTTTGCATGAAAATTTTAAAAGTTTATGTTGAAGACAGCAACTCAGATGATGAGTTGTTATATAGAAAACCTTTTTTATAAATCAAAAGGCTTTAAAGGATAAGGTGTATTATAAAACCTTTAATAGTCCTTCTAAATCCTTTTTGAAGCTTTCTGCTGATGAGTTGTTTATAACATAAACTCCATCAAGATCTGGCACCGAATAATCTCTGCCTTTTATGTATTCATCCCAATGCTCAAGTTTCCATGTATCTCTTTCAGAATTTCTTTTTATCATTCTTTCATGACAAACTTCAACATCGCAGCTTACCCAAACTGGTACAAGGTCTGCCTCATAATCCTTGAGTTTTTCTCTTAAATTTTGTATATATTCTTTATTTCTATATTCTTTTGAAAATGGTGCATTTACTACTACATGATCATTAAATTTAAGACTTTCAAATGCCACTTCCATAATTGCAACATATTCAGCATCTCTTACATACTTTTCAAAAAAAGCTGAACTTCTATTTACTGGTTCATTAGCTGCTTCGAATACCTTTTTAGATAATGGAATTATTGAATCCTTGTCCAAATAAACAGGATTGTTTAAACTTTTACATAGTTCCATAGAAACGTAACTTTTGCCGCAAGCTGGTGGTGAGCCAACAAGTATTAATTTTTTTTCCATAAAATTGATCGCCTTCCTTTAATATTATGAATTGTTATTATGATTAATTTAAGGATATACTGTTTTAAACATCTAACTTTTGTTCAGTATTCCTTTAGCAAAACCCATACTTGGTTATTATAACATAAAATAAAGTTTGTAGTTAATAAATTAACATATTTTTTAAAAAATAAATTGAAATAAATATATTTAATTTATAGTAAATTAGGCTATGTTTTAAAAAAGCTTTATGGCGCTAATAGAAGTTAAAAAAGTTTAAAAATAAACGGTCTTGTGTTTATAAAAATTAAGATAGTAGCAGCAATATATTAATGGAATATAAAATATCCATACTGAGTATAGCATTATAGAATATTATAAAAAAATATAAGAAATAGAAAAGGAACTTGAAAATAGCAGCTTTTTTAGATGTCACAAGAGTTTTATTGTAAATTTAGACTATGTACAAGCCTATGATAATTCTTCTATAATGCTAAAAAATTTAGAAAAGATATATATGTCTAAGTATAGGTATAGTGATTTTTCTAAAGCATTTATGTACTATTTGAAAGGTGAAATATAATTTCTATGAATACGTATTTAAATATTAATTTAGTGTCTCAATTTTTTAATAATTTAAACTTGCCATTTTTATACTATGTGAATTATTATTTTTATAATAAATTTCTAGGCTTTAAAAATAGAAAGTACATATTTTTTATAGTTCAATTTATAATAACTTTTGTTGATGCCTCTACGTCGAATTTGCTGGGAAATTTAAGTGGTATACTAGTCTTTTTGTAGTAGAGTTTGGGGCAGTATGCTTATTATGTAATGGTAAAGTTTTGGTTAAGCTTTATGCTGTAATTGTTAGCAACATAACTGAATTATTGGTTAGTCTCATGTTTTTAGTGATTGATATTAAATTTACACCTGTATTAAATAAATTGCTGAATGTTAATTATAGCAATTATAAAATATTAAACTGTTTAATTATAAATTTGTGTGATATGAGAAACTTTTTTATAACCTTTTTATTTTTAAGATGTATCTGCCACGTTCTAAGTGCAAGAGATATATATAGATATAAGCGTATATAAGGCTTTATATTTGTTGATTCCGAATATATCTATTTATGGAATATCTCTTGTATTTTTGCTATTCAAAAGGTAAAAATAAATAATTCTAATTATTTTCTCTTTCATATATTTACATAGGTTTATTATAGTTTGCTTTTGATTTTCCTATATATGCCAATATCCGTATTTATAATGGCATATATGTTTTCTAAAATGCTGAATGATGAGGAAGAAAAAGAAAAGCTTATTTTGATGAATCAGCAGCTTATACATAATAAGAATATAGAAAGAGTTTATAATGATTTAAGGAAATGATTTTTAGGTTAAAATGATTTTGCAGGAGAAATGAAATTTCATATTGAAGCAAGGCTAGTACATAGAATAGGCACTCTATAAAAAAAAATTTAATTTAATGCAAGTCACAAAAAATGAAAAATTCAATTGAAAAAATTTTATACCTTATATATAATAATATTATTGTACAAAATAAATATACATAATTTTGATTTCTGGAGGGGGCTAAAAAGTGATAAAAAAGTTTAAAAGAGTTCTGGTAGCCAATAGAGGCGAAATTGCCATAAGAGTTTTTAGAGCTTGCCATGAACTTGGAATAAGAACGGTTGCAATATATTCTGAAGAGGACAAATTGGCTTTATTTAGAACAAAAGCAGATGAATCCTACTTAATAGGTAAAAATAAAGGACCAGTAGAAGCTTATTTAAATATTGATGAAATAATAAGTCTAGCTTTGAAAAAGGGTGTAGATGCAATACATCCAGGATATGGCTTCCTGTCTGAAAATGCAGATTTTGCTAGAAGATGTACTGAGGCTGGTATAGAGTTTATAGGGCCAACTGGTGATATGATGGATAAACTTGGAGACAAGATAAATTCCAAGATAACTGCTAAAGCAGCAGGAGTTGCAACTATACCAGGAGTTGAAAAACCCATAGAATCAGAGGAGCAGGCTTTAGAATTTGCAAGAAGCTGCGGATATCCAGTTATGGTTAAAGCAGCAGCAGGCGGCGGCGGAAGAGGCATGAGAATAGTTGCATCAGAAGAAGATCTTATAGCAGCCTGCAGAAGTGCTAAAAATGAGGCTAAGAAGGCTTTTGGAATAGATGATATTTTTATAGAAAAGTATCTTGAAAATCCAAAGCATATAGAAGTTCAAGTGCTTGGTGATAAATATGGAAATATAGTTCACTTGTATGAAAGAGATTGCTCCGTTCAAAGAAGGCATCAAAAGGTAATTGAAATTACTCCAGCAGTAGCCCTTTCAGAGGAAAAGAGGCTTGAAATATGCGAGGATGCACTTAAAATAGCTGGATCTATAGGATATAGAAGTGCTGGAACTTTAGAGTTTTTATTAGATAAGAATGGTAATCATTATTTTATTGAAATGAATCCAAGAATACAGGTAGAACATACAATAACAGAAATGGTTACAGGGATAGATATAGTTCAAAGCCAAATTTTAGTTGCAGAGGGATACAAACTTGCTTCCGACGAGGTTGGAATAGAGAGTCAAAAGGATATACATCTAAACGGATATGCCGTGCAATGTAGAATAACTACAGAGGATCCTTCTAACAGTTTTGCACCTGATACTGGAAGAATTGATGTATATAGAACTGGTTCTGGTTTTGGAATAAGACTTGATGGAGGAAATGGTTTTACAGGAGCAGTAATTAGTCCATATTATGATAGCTTACTTGTAAAATCAACATCTTGGTCAAGAACATTTGAGGATGCAATAAGAAAGGCAATTCGTGCTATAAAGGAAACTTATATATCTGGTGTAAAAACCAACATAGATTTTCTTATCAATGTGCTTAATCATGATACTTTTAGGAAAGGTTTATGCGATACTAATTTTATAGCTAATAATCCAGAACTTTTCGCCATAACTCCTAGGGTAGATGATGAACTTAGAATACTTAAATTTATAGGAGAAAAGGTAGTAAACGAAACTCACGGAAACAAAACTGAATTTGATGTGCCAGTAGTGCCTAAGTATGAAATAAAGGAGCCTTTGGTTGGAACAAAACAAATATTAGATGAAAAGGGACCAAAGGGACTTGTTGAATGGATTAAAAAGCAAGATAAATTATTGCTCACAGATACAACTATGAGGGATGCACATCAATCCTTAATGGCTACAAGACTTAGAACAGTGGATATGATTAAAATAGCAAGGGCAGAATCTGCACTAGCAAAGGATTTATTTTCTATGGAAATGTGGGGAGGAGCTACTTTTGATACAGCCTACAGATTTTTAAAGGAATCTCCATGGGAAAGGCTTGAAAGGCTTAGAAAAAGAGTCCCTAATATACTATTTCAAATGTTACTAAGAGGAGCAAATGCAGTAGGATATAAAAACTATCCTGATAATGTAGTAAGAGAATTTATAAAGCAATCTGCAAAATCTGGAATTGATGTATTTAGAATATTTGATTCTTTAAATTGGCTAAAAGGCATGGAAGTTGCTATTGATGAAGTTTTAAATCAGGGAAAAGTAGCAGAAGCATGCATGTGCTATACAGGAGATATATTAGATACTAATAGGGATAAATATACTTTAGACTATTATGTGAAATTTGCAAAGGAAATAGAGAAATCTGGTGCACATATACTTGGAATAAAGGATATGTCAGCATTATTAAAACCATATGCAGCATTAAAGCTCATAAGAGCTCTTAAAAATGAAATATCCATACCTATCCATCTTCATACTCATGATACAACAGGAAATGGAGTGGCTACAGTGCTTATGGCAGCTCATGCAGGAGTAGACATAGCTGATACTGCCTTTAACAGTATGTCAGGACTTACAAGTCAGCCAGCTTTAAACTCAGTAGTTGCAGCACTTAAAAATACTGATAGAGATACAGGAATGGATATAGGAGATTTACAGCAGATATCGGATTACTGGAGCACGGTAAGACCTGTATATGGAAAATTTGAATCTGGACTTAAAGCTGTTTCGGCAGAAATATATAAATACGAAATACCTGGTGGTCAATATTCTAATTTAAAACCTCAAGTTGAAAGCTTTGGCTTAGGCCATAGATTTGAGCAGGTAAAAGAAATGTATAGAAAAGTAAACTTGATGGTTGGAGATATAGTTAAGGTTACTCCATCTTCAAAAATGGTAGGGGACTTAGCTATATTCATGGTTAAAAATAATCTTACCCCTGAAAACATAATTGAAAAGGCTAAGGATATGCCTTTCCCTGATTCAGTTGTTTCTTTCTTTAAAGGTATGATGGGGCAGCCTATGGGAGGATTTCCAAAAGAGCTTCAGGAAATTGTTCTAAAGGGAGAAGAGCCAATTACATGTAGACCAGGAGAACTTTTACCTCCAGAGGATTTTCACGCTATAAGAACTCATCTTAAGGAAGAGTCTAAAATTGAACCTACAGATAAAGATGTAATAAGCTATGCATTGTATCCTGAAGTCTTTGAAAGTTATCTGAAATATAAAGATGAATATGGTGATTTAAGTAGAATAGGAAGCGATGTATTCTTCCATGGACTTTCTGAAGGTGAAATTTGTGAACTTGAAATAGCTGAAGGAAAGACAATGGTTGTTCAACTTTTAGCTATAGGCAAACTAGATAAGCAAGGCAATAGAACCCTTGTGTTTGAAGTTAATGGAAATAGAAGAGAAATTAAAATCAAAGATAAAATAAGTTCTGTTAAACAAGAGGCCTTTGAAGAAACTATTATGGCAAACCCTGAAAATAAAAAGGAAATAGGAGCAAGTATTCCCGGGAATGTGGTTAAGGTACTTGTAAGTGAAGGCGATGAAGTAAAAAAAGGTCAGAGCTTAATGATAATAGAGGCTATGAAAATGGAAACAAATGTAGTAGCGAGTGTTGATGGTACTGTTGAATCAATACTTGTTAAAGAAGGAAAGCAAGTTCAAGCAAGAGAGTTATTAATTAAATTAAAATAGGTTTTAAATAAAAAAAGTGCGGGTTATTCGCACTTTTTTTATGCAGTAAAATTCAATTTATTAGTATAAGTTTTACCCCCACATCTATAGTATACAGTTCATGAATCACATGGGCTACCGCCCAAGCAATGTCATCAACTTAAGAAACCTTACAATAAATTGAAGTGATATAAAATTTGATTTAAAAATTACTTTGCTAAAAA